>CAZEFF010000037.1:0-20579 GCA_964511315.1 uncultured bacterium
GTTCATCCAAACCGTCTTGCCCGTACCGCGGATGAAGCTTATCAAGCGGCCAAAGATTTGGCGCTGCCGGGACATATCTACGCGGTCAAGGCTCAGGTTCACGCAGGCGCGCGCGGAAAAGGCGGAGGCATCAAGATCGTAAAGACCGCTGAAGATGTCCGTGAAGCCGCGAAAAAGATTATTGGAATGCGTCTTGTGACGCACCAAACCGGCACAGAAGGCAAGCCTGTGGATTCTGTTCTTATCGAAAGCACAACGGATCTAAAAGAAGAATACTACGCGAGTATCGTGCTCGACCGAAGCGCGGCAAAACCCTGCCTCATTGTTTCGAAAGCGGGCGGAATGGATATTGAAGAAGTCGCGGCGAATGACCCCGACAAAATTTTCAAACAGCATTTTTGCCATACTAATGGTTTGTCAATTGATGACGCGCGTAAAATGGCGGCCAAGCTGACTGATCACGCGGGGAACCGTGAAAAATTCGCTCAAATCTTTACCGCTCTCGGGAAACTGTTTCTTGATCTCGACGCCTCGCTTGTTGAGATTAACCCCTTATCGGTTATGACCTCGGGCGATGTGATCGCGATTGACGCGAAAATCAATTTTGATGATAACGCGCTTTTCCGGCACAAAGATATCGCTGAGATGCGTGATCCTCATCAGGAAGATCCCCGTGAAGTGGAAGCTAAAAAATTTGATCTAAGCTATGTCGGGCTTGATGGCAACATCGGCTGCATTGTGAATGGCGCGGGTCTCGCGATGGCGACGATGGACATTATTAAATACGCAGGCGGTGAGCCGGCCAACTTTTTGGACGTCGGCGGCGGCGCGAGCAAAGAAAAAGTGACAGCCGCGTTTAAAATTATTCTTCAAGACCCCAAAGTGAAAGCTATTCTTGTGAATATTTTCGGCGGAATTATGCGCTGCGATATTGTCGCGGAAGGGATTTTAGCCGCGGTGGCTGAAGTAGGCGTCAAAGTTCCGCTGGTTGTCCGGCTTGAAGGCACGAATGTGAAAGAAGGAAAAGAAATTCTTCAGCGCTCAACGCTTAAAGTGATTTCAGCCTCAACCTTTTCTGAAGCTGCCGAGAAAGTGGTGGCGGCTTTATGAGTCCCGTTAGATCTCTAACCGGAATATATATTTCTCAGGGTTTTGTTTTTTCTGTCACAGCTGCGCACTCAAATTGTTTAACGGGTTTGGAGATCTAACGGGATGAGTATCCTCGTCAATAAAGACACCAAAGTGATTGTGCAGGGAATTACCGGAACTCACGGGGCATTCCACACTGAAAAAATGATTGAGTATGGAACAAAGCTTGTGGGCGGTGTCACACCGGGAAAAGGCGGCCAACTGGTTCATGGCGCTCCTGTTTTTAATTCCTGCAAAGAAGCGGTAGAAAAAACAGGCGCAAACGCTTCCGTGATTTATGTGCCTGCTCCATTCGCGGTCGGCGCGATTAAAGAAGCCGCTGAAGCGGGCATTAAACTTGTTGTTTGCATCACCGAAGGTGTTCCCGCGCTTGATATGGCCCGCATCAAAAATTGGCTGACAGAAAAAAAAGTGATCTTGATTGGCCCAAATTGTCCCGGAGTGATTACTCCTGAAGAATGTAAGATTGGGATTATGCCCGGCTATATTCACCGAAAAGGTTCTGTCGGTGTTGTTTCCCGCAGCGGCACGCTTACCTATGAAGCGGTTTGGCAGCTTACAAATCTTGGTCTTGGCCAGTCTACCTGTGTGGGAATCGGCGGAGATCCGATTGTCGGAACCAACTTTGTGGATACCCTGAGACTTTTTGAAGCGGACCCGGAAACCAAAGCGGTTGTGATGATTGGTGAGATCGGCGGAACTGCTGAAGAAGAAGCGGCCGCGTTTATCAAATCGAAAATGACCAAGCCGGTTGTGGCATTTATTGCCGGTACCAATGCGCCTCCCGGGAAACGTATGGGGCATGCGGGCGCGATTATTTCAGGCGGCGCCGGTAAGGCACAGGATAAAATGGCTTCGCTTAAACAGGCGGGCGTCACGGTTGCTTTAAGTCCCGCAGTCATCGGAGAAACTGTTCAGAGTGTTTTAGGTAAGAAACCTGCCGCAATCGCTAAGTAATACATTCCGCGAGGTTCTTTTGTGACCCTCAATCTTGATCACGCGTATGATGAATATCTCAAATCCCGCGAAGTAGAAATTACGCGCGCGATTACCGCGTTTGACCAAAAGCTGGAAAATACGCGCCTCAAATTCGGACGATTTAATATTCCGGCCTACTATAAACCTCATATTTTGGCGCCCAAACAGGAAAATCTTTTAAAGCGCGTTAGTTCGGCCCTCATTCAAATCATTAATACCGCGGCCCGGCTTTATTTTGAAGAGGGCCATTTATCGCACGTTTTTCATATGACTCCGGAAGCCGCGGATCTGATTAAAATTGATCCAGGTTTTTCAAAAGCGGTTGTTTTTTCGCGTTTAGACGGATTCCTGGCCGGCGAAGGACTTAAGCTGGTGGAGTTTAATTGTGACGCCCCGGCGGGCATGGCCTATACCGATGAGCTCGAAGAAGTTCTTTTGAATGAAGAAAGCCTTAAAAATTTTGTCAGTGAATATCACTTGGTGAAAACTTCCCGCGTAAAAAATGTTTTGGACGCGCTGCTCGCGACCTACGAGGAATTCGGAGGCTTTGAAAACCCGCAAATCGCGATTGTCGACTGGCGCCATGTGCGGACCATGCCTGAATTTGAAAGCATCAAAACTTTTTTTGAATCACGCGGCTACAAAACAACGATTGCTGATCCGCGTGATTTAAAATACAAGGGCGGGAAACTTTATCACAAGGGTTTCCGCGTGGATATTATTTACCGCCGGGTTCATTTTGATGAACTCATGGAAAAACTGGATGAAGTTCAGGATATGATCAAGGCCTATCGCGATCGGGCGGTTTGTATCGTCAATCCCTTGCGTTCAAAACTTGCTGCTACAAAAGCCTTGCTTTCTATTCTGACCAATCCCGAATACGAACATTTTTTTACCGAAAGCGAAAACAAAATTAAACGCGAGTATATTCCATGGACACGCCGGCTCAGTGACGCGGAAGATTTTTACGGCGGGAAAAAACTTTATCTCATCGATTTTCTTAAAGACGAAAAAGAAACCCTCGTTTTAAAACCGTCTTGCGGGTACGGCGGGAAAGATGTGGTGATTGGGCAAGAAACGCCGGATAAAGACTGGAATGCCGCGATTGATAAAGCTTTAAAGGGTGATTGGGTGATGCAGGAATTTACCCATATTCCGATTATGACGGTACCTGTGGTGATCAATAATAAACTCGATTTTGCTTATAAAAAATTTAACTATAACCTTTTTGTCTGCGGCGGAAAATACTCAGGCGGTTTTGTGCGCTTGAGCGACGAAAGCGTTGTCAATGTCGCTAAGGGCGGGGGACTGATTCCCTCCACGACAGCAGAGCACGCCCCCGAGCGTTTTGAGGGCTGAGAACCCTGCCCGCAATTAACAGTTGAGCCGCCTTTTAAATTGTTCTATTCTAATTCACATCTGAGGCCAATCTTAATGAAACCAAACGGACGTTTACTCTCCATTGCCGAAGTGAATGCGCTGCTTCCTGAAATCGAAGCCATTGTCCGCCGCGTTGAAGAAATGCGCAAAAAACACGAGGGGCTTCATGACGCCCTCTTAATGAACGAAATCTTGAGCGACGCCGAACGCGAAAGAGGTGTTCAGGCGGTTCATTCCTCCATTGAAAAAGATGCCCAAGAATTAGAAGCTGCTCTTGTTGAACTCGAAAATGATATCTCCCGCATCCGTGATTTGGGCGGAATTATCAGGAGTCTTGAAGCCGGCTGGGTTGATTTTCCTGGGCAGCACCAGGGGCAAACAATTCATTTTTCCTGGAAGCTTGGTGAAAAAACCATTCAGTATTATTACGCGCAAAACGGACGTTTAACCGACCGCCAGCCGATCCGCTGATCCTGTTTGTCAGGTTCCCGTAAAATCAGGGTTTTCCGGGCTATCGAATGATTGACAAATAACCACTCGGACGTTATATTTCTCCCTCGTAGACAATATGCCTGAATTGCCGGAAATCGAAACGCTCGCGAGAGAATTGCAAAAAAAAATTTCCGGTTTTGTTTTTTCAAAAATTATTATTCAAAATCATTCGATCCTCGAATCTTCCGGAGATGAGATTGCCGCGTTGATTCCGGGAAAGCTTGTTGAAAATATAGTGCGTCAGGGAAAATATCTCGGGCTGAATCTGGGGAATAGGCAGAGGCTCTGGTTTCATCTTGGAATGACCGGTCAGCTTCTTCTTGAACCAAAATTCGGCAAGCCGGGACCGCATACTCATCTTGTTTTAGAGTTTTTAGATTCGGATTTGAGATTAGCATTTCGGGATATCCGGCGGTTTGGGTGCGTTTTTTTAGAAGATGCTCAAAGGGAAATACCGGCAAGGCTGAAACGGCTGGGTCCGGAACCCATGAGTTTAAAAGCGGAAGAGTTTTCCGGACTTTTTAAGAAAAGAACAGGAAAAATCAAAAGCCTTCTGTTAAACCAAACCATTGTTTCAGGTTTGGGCAATATTTATACTGATGAAAGTCTTTACCGGGCAAATCTTAATCCCAATAGGAGGCCGGCAAAGATTACGGCTCAAAGAATGATGCGGCTCCACGGAGCCGTTTGTGAAGTTTTGAACGAGGCGATATCCGCCGGCGGTTCAAGTATTGACGATTACCGGCACAGCGATGGAAGCCGGGGAAGTTTCCAAAAGTTTCATCGGGTCTACGGCCGCGAAGGTGAGCCGTGCAGGACTTGCGGCAGCGTAATAAAGCGTACGGTCATATCCGGCCGAAGCTCATTTTTTTGTCAACAGTGTCAAAAGTAATAGCATTAAGAGATAAGCGCTAAGCGTTAAGAATGATTTTACTTACCGCTTTAAGCTTACCGCTTATAACTGTATGAGGAGGAAGAAGTGATTCTACCGAAGAAAATTTTCTTAACTAAAGGAACAGGTGTTCACCGCGAAAAATTATCCAGCTTTGAGCTGGCTCTTCGTGACGCGGGGATTGCTCCTTATAATATTGTCCGCGTTTCAAGTATCTATCCTCCTTACTGCAAGCTTATTTCTAAGGAAGCCGGTGTAAAATACCTTACCCCCGGTCAGATTCTTTTTACGGTTGTCGCGGAAGCGGCTACCAATGAGCCTAACCGCTTGATTGCCTCATCCATCGGCATGGCCCTTCCTAAAAAGCCCGAGCAATACGGCTATCTTTCAGAAGCCCATACTTACGGCTGGACGGAAAAGAAAACCGGTGAATACGCTGAAGATTTGGCGGCGAGCATGCTGGCCACAATCCTTGGCGTGAAATTCAATCCGGATGAAAGCTATGATAAGAAAAAAGAACTCTGGAAAATTTCGAACCAAATCGTTAAAACTACCGCGAACACGGAAAGCGCTGTGGGCGATAAGAATGGTAACTGGACAACGGTTATCTCCGCCGCGGTTTTGATTCATTAATCTGTCACTTAAAAAGGGTCAGGCCGGAACAGCGGTCTGACCCTTTCTTCTTTTATGGCAAAGAATAAAAAATTGAAAATTGGGCTGGTTCAAATGGCTTCGGAGGGTAAATCCGAAGCTAATCTCCAGAAGACTGTCCGCAAAATCAAGGAAGCCGCTGCTAAGGGGGCGAAAATCGTCTGCCTGCAGGAGCTTTTTACTTCCGATTACTTCTGTCAAAGCTGCGATACCAAATTTTTTAAATTAGCCGAGGCAATTCCAGGACCTTCCACACAAATCATCGCGAGAGTCGCGAAAGAAAAAAAAGTTGTTGTTATCGTTTCTCTTTTTGAAAAAAGGGGAGAAGGCGTCTATCACAATACCGCGGCCGTCATTGATGCTGATGGAAAATATCTCGGCAAGTACCGGAAAATGCATATTCCGGATGATCCGAATTTTTACGAAAAGTTTTATTTCACCCCGGGCGATTTAGGATTTAAGGTTTTTAAAACAAAGTACGCGGATATCGGCGTGCTCATTTGCTGGGATCAATGGTTTCCGGAAGCCGCCCGTCTGACCGCCCTTCAAGGCGCGCAGATTTTATTTTATCCCACCGCGATTGGTTATAGTCAGCTCGATAAATCTTTGGCAAAGCATCAGGCCCAGGGCTGGGAAATTGTTCAGCGCGGGCACGCTGTGGCTAATGAAGTGTTTGTCGTCGCCGTAAATCGCGTCGGCCGGGAAGGTAAAATCACTTTTTGGGGCAACTCCTTCGTGTCTGATCCTTTCGGTGATGTGATCGCTAAGGCCAGCTCAAATAAAGAAGAGACGCTTATTGTTGAATGCGATCTTTCTCAGATACCCGAAATTCGGCACGGCTGGCCTTTTCTCCGGGACAGACGCATCGACGCTTATCAGGGAATCACGAAACGGTTTTTAAACGAATGACCCCGACGAGAACTCAATTGAAACTTAAAAAAGACACGCCCTCTTCACTCGGGTATTCCATGCCTGCCGAATGGGCCAAGCAGGAAGCGACATGGCTTTCATGGCCCACGAATGAAATCACATGGCCTGATTACCGCTTAGGCGAAGTCCGTGAATCTTATCTACAAATGATTGAAGCGCTGCTTCCCGCTCAAAAAGTGAAGCTGCTTGTCAACGATGCCAAGACCCGTGATTTTGTGCATGCGCAATTAAAAACCCGAAAAATTAATGATAAAAATCTCATCACAATCGTACGTCCCACAGTGGACGGCTGGATCCGTGATTATGGGCCGACATTCATAACCCAAAAAGGTAAAAAAGCGTATGTGAAATGGACCTTTAATGCCTGGGGCGGAAAATACAAAGATTTAGCGGAGGATACCCATGTTTTTGAGAACGCGAAATCGATTGTCCCTCAAGAGGTTTTTGAACCGGGAATTGTTTTAGAAGGCGGATCGATTGAAGTTAACGGTGCGGGGACTTGTTTGACGACTGAACAATGTCTTCTGAATAAAAACCGAAATCCTAAATTAAAACGTGATCAAATTGAACAGCTGCTTAAAGATTATTTAGGCGTTTCACATATTGTCTGGCTCGAAGAAGGGATTGTCGGAGATGACACGGATGGGCATATTGATGATATTGCCCGCTTTGTTTCACCGACCGCCATTCTCGCGGCGTTTGAAGATGATGAGCATGATGAAAACCATGAAATCTTGAAACGCAACTGGGAAATTTTAGAGCAGTCAAGAGATCAAAATGGAAATGAATGGGATTTGATTAAGCTTCCGATGCCGCCTAAGATCGCGGATCTTGATGTGCGTCTTCCCGCGAGTTACGCCAATTTTCTTATCGCTAACGAAGTGGTACTGCTTCCGATTTTTAGACACTTTAAGGACCAAGAAGCGATTGAAGTTCTCTCCGAAGTTTTCCCCAAGCACAAGATTGTGCCGATTGATGCTAATGCCATGGTTTATGGGCTTGGCGCCGTCCATTGCCTTTCTCAGCAAGAACCCGCCGTCTAAAAAGCCAAAAATTAAAAATCGCAAGCACGAAATCCGAAATAATGGTCAAGATTCAAATTTAAAACTTTGAACATTGAGCATTGTTTAGAATTTGGTGCTTAAAATTTTTGAGCTTAAGAAGAGGAGCGGGAAGAATCCTCTGAAGAAAGACTTTTCTGAACAAAAAGGATGCGCTGAATGGCTGTGGCATTTGTGCCAATAAAAAGCACCCACAGGGCGAGCGGCATAAGGAATGAAAAGAGTGATCCAAGCCCTAAAGCGATCACACGCTCAGAGCGTTCAAAGACTCCCACCGAACAGGATTGAATAAAATTCTCAGAGCGTGCTTTCGAGTAGCTCGTGACAAACGCGCCGGCCAGCGAGCCTAGAACTAACAGTAATTTCCCGGGCTCATTATTATTGGCATAGAAAAGCGCAAGGCCCCCGAACAGAAAAAAATCCGAGTAACGGTCAACCGTGGAATCAAGAAAAGCGCCGAACTTCGATGCCTTTCCGCTTGTGCGCGCCAAAGGTCCGTCCAGCATATCCGCGAGACCGGCAGTGAGCATGACGATACCGCCCAGAAAAAAATGACCCGAGGCAAAGAGCCATCCAGCCAAAAAAGTGACGCCTAAACCCGCAAGGGTTAATTGATTGGGAGTAAATCCCTTCGCGTTAAGGATTTGCGCCCACGCGTTAAGCCGGGCTTCAATTTTGGGGTAAACGGATTTTCTTAGCATGTGAGCTCCCTTATCAGGTTACTTGCTTAGGAAAGACGCAGCTGCGAATACGTATTCAAAATGAATGCAACCACCCAGCGGAAGAATGCCCGTTGTTTATCCGCGCATTCTTCCGTGAGTGAAGAAAAATTAACGGGGAATCGTTCCTTGGATAAACTTACGGACCAGTTCGCGTCCTTCAGTATCCGGAATTTGTTTTGGAGGATGCTTCATCGTGTAGGCTGAAATCGAAATCAGCGGTCCGCCAACTTTACGGTCACGCGCCAACCGGCAGCAGCGGATCGCGTCAATCGCGCAGCCCGCGCTGTTGGGGGAATCTTCAACCGACAAGCGAAGCTCAATATTGATAGGAAATCCGGCAAAGCCGCGTCCTTCCATGCGTAAATAACAGACTTTATTGTCATTTTGCCATGGAACATAATCGGAAGGTCCGATGTGAATATTATCGTCTTCAAGCGGTGTTGCCATTTGGCTTTGTACCGCGGCGGTTTTGGAAATCTTTTTAGATTTTAAACGCGCGCGGTTAAGCATGTTTAAGAAATCCGTATTTCCGCCGGTATTAAGCTGATAGGTGCGGTCAATTTTAACGCCGCGGTCAGAAAAAAGTTTTGTCAGTGTGCGGTGAACGATGGTGGCGCCGACTTGCGCTTTGATATCATCGCCGATGCAAGGAATGCGCTTGTCTTCAAAACGCTTCGCCCATTCAGGGTTAGAAACGATGAAAACAGGCATGCAGTTAATAAAGCTGACGCCGGTTTTCAAACAGGCTTCCGCGTAGAACTCGGTGGCTTTTTGTGAGCCGACGGGAAGATAGTTCAAAAGAATTTCCGCGCCTGAATCTTTAAGAATCTTTTCAACATTGGCGGGTTTCTTTTTGGCGATAAGAAAAGTGCGGTCATCCGGATAATCCTTCATGTGCTCGGAGTAACCGTCAAGCACAGGGCCCATCTCAACTTTTACCTTACTCTTTGGGATATTGGTGTAAAGAGGAAGGACGCAATTGGGCTTGGCGTTTAGGGCCGCGTCAAAGCGTTCACCGACTTTACGGGCATCAATATCAAATGCCGCGACGACTTCAATATCCTGGGGCAGGTAACCGCCTAGGTTATAGTTCATCAACCCAAAATCTTCACGGGCTTTGGTGCCGTGATGTTCGCGGTAGTACTCAATTCCTTGGATCAGAGAAGCGGCGCAATTACCGACGCCTGCGATGGCAATACGAATCTTACTCATTAAATTCCTCCATTGGATGATTAAAACGTTAGAGGGGAATTATATGAGCGATGCTCTATTAAATCAAGCGGAAACATTGATACCTAACCCTATATACTGAAACATGTTAAGTCATATGAGTCCTATAATATAAGAAACCGCATCAAATTAGGCTATATTATGAAGGCAATAGTAAAGCGATCCCATGAATGATTATGAATTGAGAGAAACCCGGTGAGCATTCCGGCTGCCTTGTGCTAAAATTGCGCTCAACTCATCGAAATTGAAGCGGAGGATTTATGGTTCCTATTGAAGAATTTATGAAATTAGAGTTAAAAGTAGCAGAGATTGAGTCGGTGGGCCCTCACCCGAACGCGGACCGGCTTTATGTGCTTGGTATTAAAATTGGAGATGTCCGTAAGAATATTGTCGCGGGAATCCGCAAACACTACGGCGAAAGTGAACTTATAGGGAAGAAGATTATTGTGGTCAATAACCTAGCGCCCGCGGTGATTCGAGGGGTGGAATCTCAGGGAATGCTGCTCGCGGCCTCTTTAAATGATACTTTGACGCTTGTGACCCCGGAACGTCCCATCGAAAGCGGCGCTCAAGTCAAATAACTGTCACCCGATCAGGCCAAATAGGCCATCAAATTTTTCCAGGCAAGATAGTGAATGTAGACAAGAAATCCGCTAAAGACAGTAACGCTGATATAACGGATTTTGCCTCTTTCATTCCATAGCTGCTTTAGCATAAAGCCAATCAGCGCGTAGTAGATCAGCATGACTGGAAGCAGAAAGACATAAAGCGACATGCTGTGCGAAAGGTGAATAGTGCCGAGCAAAGAAGAAAAGACGCTTTTTAATTTTTGGGCGAGATAGACGCAAGGTCCGACAAAAATGAGAAAAATCTCATTGTTGATTTCACGCACATAGCCCGCGAAAGCGCCGATGGCAAGAAATACAAAATAACGGATCAGATGATGGATTTTTTTAAGTACCATGCCGGGATTTCCCTTAAGAAGATTAATACTAGACTGAGGTCAATGCCTTGTCAAAGCAAAACTCTTATGTTACTATCGGCCGCCTATGAACCTCTCAGCCCCTTCTGTGGACAAAAAAATGCTTGCTGATTTTAGGCCTTTTAAATCTTGGCGCTACAATGAAGCAAAGGTTAATTTTGAGAGAGTGATCGCTCCTCCTTACGATGTTATTTCTGATTCCGAACAGGCTCGGCTGTACGCGCGCGACCCGCATAATTGCATCCGCCTGATTCTCAATAAAATCGAAGATTCCGACACGGATCATAATAACCGCTACACCCGCGCCCGCGATTGTTTTAATAGCTGGCAGCGCGAAGAAGTTTTGATCCGTGAAAATGAACCTTGTTTTTATCTTTACCGTCAGAATTTCGCGGATCCTGATTCCGGTCAGGCTAAAGAAAGAACCGCGGTGCTTGGCCGGCTGAAGCTGGAACCTTTCGAAAAGGGAATTGTTGTTCCGCACGAAAAAACACTTTCAAAGCCGCGCGCGGACCGCCGCAAGCTGCTTGAAGCCACGCAGACCAATTTTTCTCCCGTGTTCGGTCTTTACGAAGATCCTTCCAAAAAAGTTTCAAAGGCTGTTGAAAGCCTGATTCACGAAAAACCTCTTTACGAAGCAGTGGATGACCAAAAAGTCCGCCACCGCGTTTGGGTGATCCGCGAGAGCAAACAAATTGAAGCGCTGCATGAATTTTTCAGCACGCGCAGTATTTATATCGCTGACGGCCATCATCGCTACCAAACCTCGCTTGAATACGCGCGCGAACAAAAAGCCGCGCAGGGGATTTCAGAAAAAGAAGAAAAACCTTCCGACTTTACTTTGATGGCGCTTGTGGAGTTTCATGACCCAGGTCTTGTGCTGATGCCGACCCACAGAATGATTTTGCCTTTTAAAGGGTTTGAATCGAAAAGAGCGCTCGAATCTCTTAAACTGTATTTTAATATTGAACCGCTGAAGGAAAGTGAATTGATCAAGCGCGTTCAGCCTTCACAGGCAGCGAAGGTCTCCGATCTTCCTTTGAGTTTTGGACTGATGTTCAGCGCGAATGAAGGTTATTGGCTCACATTAAAGGACGCGGCTTCGGCAAAAAGTAAAATGCCTTCCGGTAAAGCTGAGCTTTGGTACAAATTGGATGTTTCGCTGGTCAGTCATTTGATTTTGGGCGGGCTTTGGAATGTCCCAGAAAGTGAATGGGAAAATACCATCCGCTACACGCACGCGTTAAACGAAGCCGTTGATTCGGTGAAGTCATCCAAAGCCTGCGCGGTTTTCCTGCTTCAGCCCCCTCCGGTGGAGATTCTTCGTGAAATGGGCAATGTAAAAGAATTAATGCCCCAGAAATCCACTTATTTTTATCCTAAACTGGCGAGCGGTTTAGTTTTTCATCAGCACAGTTAACATTTTCCGGAGTATTTTATGGAAATGAATCTTCCAAACGAAGGCATGCCCAAAATCCCTGCCCCTAAATTGGGCCCGTGGATTCTTCCGTTCCTGCTGATCATCATTGCTTTCAGCTCGGTTAATTCTTTTTTCTATCAGGTCGGTCCTGACGAAGTTGGCGTTGTTCAGCAATTCGGAAAATATGTCCGCACAACGAACCCAGGCCTTCAGTTCAAGCTTCCTTTCGGCATTGAGACCGTTAAGAAGGTAAAAGTCACCCATGTTTTTAAAGAAGAGTTCGGTTTTCGCACGGTTTCCGCGGGAATCCGCTCGGTTTTTGAAGGCCGTCAAGAAAATCCCGGCCAAGGTTCGATGCGTATGAACCGGCAATTCCAGGGAGAATCCGATCCTTTGCTTGAAGAGTCCGTCATGCTGACCGGCGATTTGAACGTCGCGATGGTTGAATGGATCGTACAGTACACCGTTAAAGATCCCGTGCACTATGCTTTCCATATCCGTGACGCGAATGAAACAATTCGGAATATGTCAGAAGCGATGATGCGGCTTGTGGTGGGTGACCATACAATCAACGAAGTGCTTACCTCCGGACGCGAAGAGATCCAAACGGAAGTTGAAAAAAAATTGCAGGAAGTTTTGGATAGCTATGAATCAGGCATTTCCATCCGGAATGTGATTCTGCAGGATGTGACTCCGCCAAACGAAGTGAAACCCTCGTTTAATGAAGTCAATGAAGCCCGCCAGGAAAAAGAAAAATTGATTAACCAGGCCTGGGAAGAATACAACCATATCATTCCGAAAGCGAAGGGTGAAGCTGAACAGAAAATCCGCGAGGCGGAAGGTTACGCGCTTGAACGGATTAACCAAGCCAAGGGTGACGCGGAAAGATTCACGCTTTCATGGGAAGCTTATAAATTGACCCCGGACGTTACAAAGAAGCGTCTTTATCTTGAAACGATGGCAAAAGTTTTGCCGGCAATCAAAGATAAAATCGTTATTGATGACTCAGTTAAAGGGATTCTTCCTTTGCTCAATTTGGACTCGAAACAGAAAGCAGAGGCGGCGTCATGAAAGAAGCCCGCTTAGCTGTCACCTTGATCATCGCCTCTTTAATGGGTCTTCTCATTCTTAATTCAGCGTTTATCGTTGATCAAACTGAGCAGGTGGTCATTACTCAGTTCGGCAATCCCGTCGGACAGCCGATCGCGCAGCCGGGTTTGCGCTGGAAAACGCCTTTTATGCAGGAACTGCACCGATTTGATAACCGTATTTTGGAATGGGACGGTTATCCTTCCGAAGTTCCCACACGCGATAAAAAATTTATTTGGGTGGATGTGACCGGACGCTGGCAGATTAAAGATCCGCTTAAATTTCTGCAGACTATGCACAATGAGCGTAACGCGCAGTCGCGGCTTGACGATATTATGGACGGTATTACGCGCAATTTTATCAGCCGCCACAATTTGGTCGATGTCGTAAGAAGCACAAACAATATTTTAAAAGTGCGCGCCAAGGATGAAGATATCAGCACCGAAACGGAATACGATGAAATCACGGACGGCCGCGACACAATCACACGAGCGATTTTAGACGCGGCGCGCGGCATTATTAAAGAATACGGCATTGATATGATTGACCTCCGCATTAAACGCATCAATTATATTTCTTCCGTGCAGCGTAAAGTTTTTGAGCGGATGATCTCTGAACGCAAACGTTCCGCCGAGCAGCTCCGCTCGGAAGGTCAGGGCGTGCGGGCCGAAATTCAGGGGCAAATGGATAAGGAACTTAAAAAGATTCAGTCTGAGGCGTACCGCTCAGCCCAAAAAATTAAGGGAACCGCGGACGCCGAAGCGACCAAAATTTACGGCGACGCGTATTCCAAAGATCCCGAGTTTTACAGCTTTTTGGCCACGCTTGACCGATATCCGCAAACCTTAAAAGACAGCCGGCTGATTCTTAGTACCGACAGCGAATTTTTGAAGACGCTCAAGAAAGCGGATTCAAAATAACCAAGCGCCCGGGCGGTCCTAGGTTCTGTTAGCATTTTATTGGAGCAGCGACAGAAACGAGCTGCAAGCAGCACAAGAAACGAGGAGGAACATGCACCCTTTGCGGTGCATTGACGACGAGAGACGCAGTGATGCGCCGCAGCCCGTTCTGTCCCGGACGGGTTGTTGCGGCATGGCCGACTCTCCTGCGTTGTGACTCCTCGGCGTAATGCAATGATTACGCCATTGTCGTCACGCCTTGGATTGTCGACCATGGCGCTTACAACGCTGTTTCCAATAAAATGCTAACAGAACCTTTAATGCCCAAAATTTTAACCAAGAAGGTTTCATCTCCGGTTTCTCCGTGGCAGGTTTTTCAGCGGCTCTCTCAAGATTCTAAAACCGCGTTTTTTCTCGATTCTTCCGCTTATCTTCCGCCCGACCAGCAGTATTCCTTTCTCGGGGCCGATCCCTTCTTAGAAATCTCTTTAAGCGGCGGAAAAGTCCGCTTAAGCGGTGAGGAAACGGGAGTTTATCCCGCTGCGGATATTTTTAAAATTCTGCGAAGATTATTTCTAAAATATAAAACCTCCAAAAATGCGGCCCTTCCTTTCTTTTCAGGCGGCGCTGTGGGTTATTTGAATTATGAATTTCTGGAGTCGCTTGAAAATATCCGTCTGCGGAAAAAGCCGGGGGTGAATATTCCGGTTCTTTACTTCGCGTTTTACCGCGATTTGATCGTTTATGATTACCGGGCTAAAAGATATATTTTAATCGCAAGCTCAAAAGACCATCTGAACCGGTTACAGGGATTTGTAAAACCTAACCCTCTTCCGCGAACGGGAGGTGAGAGAGAGAAATTTGCTCTTAAAAAATTCCGTCCGGAAATGAAGCGCGGAGAATTCTGCCGAATGGTTGAGCGGGTGAAGGAATATATCCGTGCCGGAGATATTTATCAGGCTAATCTTTCGCAGCGTTTCTCATTCGAATTTACGGGCCAGCCGGAACATCTCTATGAAAAACTCCGCCAAATTAATCCCTCGCCGTTTTCCTCATTTTTAAAAACGCGTGATTTTACGATTGTTTCTTCGTCGCCTGAGAGGCTGATCCTTAAAAAAGGCAGTCACTGCGAAACCAGACCGATTGCCGGAACCCGTCCCCGCCGAAAAGGAGAAGAAAAAAAGCTTTCCCGGGAATTGCTCGCGAATCCAAAGGAGCGGGCGGAGCACATTATGCTTGTGGATCTTGAGCGGAATGATTTGGGTCGCGTTTGTGATTACCGGTCGGTCAAAGTGGATGAGTTCATGAAAATCGAAAAATATTCGCACGTGATTCACATTGTTTCAAAAATTACCGGAAAACTTTCGGCCGGCAAGGACGCGTTTGATTTAATCAAAGCCGTTTTCCCCGGCGGAACCATTACCGGCTGTCCCAAAGTTCGGTGTATGCAAATTATTGATGAGCTGGAACCCGTGAAACGCGGAATCTACACAGGCTCGCTCGGTTATCTTGATTTTAACGGAGACATGGATCTCAATATTGTAATCCGCACGCTGATTCTTCAAAAAAATAAAGGCTATCTGCAGACGGGGGCCGGTATTGTTTATGATTCTGACCCAGAGCTTGAATATGAAGAGACGCTGCACAAAGGCGAGGCCCTGGTGGAAGCTCTCGTGAAGGCGAGTCACTGACATGGCCTTTAATCTCTACGCGAATGGAAAGAAAATAAACGAAGATTATCCGCTCGCTAAACTTGCGGAAGAAGAAATCGGTGTTTTTGAAAGCCTGCGTACTTACGGCCAAAATATTTTCCGCGCGGAAGAGCATCTGAAGCGCCTTGCCGAATCCGCGAAAACAGTCGGTTTTTCGCTTCCGCCCATCTCTAAACTGAGTGAAGAGCTTAACGCGGCGGTGAAAGCCTATTTTAAAGAATACCCTGAAAGCGGCGATCTATTTCTCAGGCTCACACTGAACCCGGAAAGTTATTTTATTATGGTCGGAGAAAAGAAGCATTCCGCGAATCTGTACGAGCAGGGAATCGCGCTCAAAACTTCCGCGGTGAAACGAAGCCTCTCGAACTCTTCGCCTCCTGAAGTCAAAACCTCTTCCTATCAAAACGCGGTTTTCGCGACCCTGGAAGTATCCGCTGATGACACCTATGAATGGGTGTTTTTAGATCAAAATGGTTTTGTGACGGAGGTGCGCATTGGAAATCTTTTCATCATTAAAGACGGAAAAATTTTTACGCCGCCCCTGCTTGGAATCTTGAATGGAGTGACCCGAAAATTTGTGATAGAATGCGCGTTCCAAGCCGGAATCGAAGTCAAAGAAGTTCCGATGACACGGCACGAAATTTACAATGCCGGCGAGGCTTTTTTGACGAACACCTCCTGGGAAATTTTACCGGTCAGAGAACTTGACCGCCGGCGAATTGGCAGCTCGGTTCCGGGCGAAATTACAAAAAAATTGCAAAACATTTTCAGAGAAAAGGTTAGGGAAGAATGTCCTTAAAAAAAATTGAACGCGCGCTCATTAGTGTTTCTGATAAATCCGGTCTGGTGCCGTTTGCACGGGCTCTCGCGAAACAAAAAATTGAAATCCTCTCAACCGGAGGCACACTGAAGGCGCTCAAAGCCGAGGGTATCCCCGCGGTTGCTGTCGAAGATTTCACGGGTTTTCCCGAAATGCTTGAAGGCCGCGTCAAAACCCTTCACCCCAAAATTCACGGCGGGCTGCTTTACCGCCGCGACAAAAAAACTCACGCTGCCGAGGCGAAAGCGCACGGAATTCTGCCGATCGACCTTGTGGTGGTAAATCTTTACCCTTTCGAATCCGTAACGGCGAATCCTAATGTTGAGTTTGAAACCGCGATTGAAAATATCGATATCGGCGGGCCTTCTATGCTCCGGTCCGCGGCCAAAAATTTTGACGCGGTGACCGTTGTCTGCGACCCCGCGGATTATTCCGATGTGATTCAGGAAATTCTTAAAAAGGGAATGGTCTCTGAAGAACTCCGCCGCAAACTCGCGTTCAAGGTTTTCGACCGCACCGCCGCTTACGACAAAATGATCGCCTCTTATCTTGCGAAGACCCAAAAATCTTCTGAAGAGAAAAAATCAGATTCCGCGCCGGCTGAAATTCTTCCTCCGGTCATGGACTTGATTTATGAGAAGGCTCAGGACTTGCGCTACGGTGAAAATCCTCACCAGCCCGCGGCGTTTTACACGCTCAAAGGAAAGTCGCCGAAGTTTAAACAGCTGCACGGCAAGGAACTTTCGTTTAATAATCTTTTGGATATTGAAGCAACGATGGATATTACGCGCGAATCCACCCAGCCGGCGGCGTGCGTGATTAAGCACAATAACCCCTGCGGAATTTCGGAAGGCAAGTCGATGGATGAAGCGCTCCGCAAAGCCATTGAATGCGATTTGATGTCCGCTTTCGGAGGGATTATCGGAATCAACCGTCCTTGCGATCTTCAGACCGCGCAGACCGCTTTTGATTCGCTGAAATTTTTTGAAGTTTTTGTGGCGCCCGAATTTCATCCTGACGCGCTTGAATTTATGAAAAGCCGGCAAAACCTGCGTTTGATTACCACAGGAAATCCAGGCGAAGGCGCGTATTATGATTACCGTTTCATCGAAAACGGCCTGCTTGTTCAAACCAAAGATAAATCGCTGGCCTTGCGGGAAGCGCAGCTTCGAAAGAATCTTCGCGTGGTTACGAAAACCAAATTGACCGCGGCTGAGCTGGACAGTCTTTTTTTCGCGTTCAAATGCGTGAAGGTCGTTAAATCCAACGCGATTGTCATTACTCAGGACCGCTCAACGGTCGGAATCGGCGCGGGACAAATGTCACGCGTGGACTCAGTGGAGATTGCCTGCCGTAAAGCCGGCTACCGCACTGACGGAGGTTATTTGGCGAGCGACGCGTTCTTTCCTATGCCTGACTCTATTGAAGTCGCGGCCGAACACAAAATCAAAGCCATTATTCAGCCGGGCGGATCCATTAAAGATGCCGAAGTCATTGCCGCCTGCGATCAATTTAATATCGCGATGGTTCTTACCGGCGAGCGGCATTTTAGACACTAAAATAGGTCGAAGCTTGAAGGTGGAAGGTGGAAGAAAAATCGATTAGCCTTCGACCCTCGACCTTCTACCTTCGAGCTTTCTATGAATTACACCGACTCCCTTCACTACCTCAATTCATTTTTAAATCTTGAGCGGCTCGTTTTGACTCCGGCCAACCGTTTCTGGAACTTGAAGAGGATGGATTATCTTCTCAAATGGTTTCAGCACCCCGAAAAAAATTTTCTTCCCGTTCTCATTGCGGGCACTAAAGGAAAAGGCTCCACGGGTTTTTTCCTCGAATCCATTCTTGCTGAAAGCGGTGTCCGGGCCGGATTTTATTCTTCACCTCACCTGGAAACACCCCGTGAGCGCGTTCGCGTGCAGGGCAGAATGATTTCAGAGCGTGACTGGGCGGCCGGGGTCGATGAAATCCGCCGCGTGCTGAAACGCGAAACCCTCCCTAAAGGAATGGGCGAGTTCAGTTATTTTGAAATCACCACATTGCTTGCCATGCTTGTGTTCCGGACTAAAAAAATCCGTGTGGGCATTTTTGAAGTGGGAATGGGCGGACGGCTGGACGCGACTAATATTTTGAACGCGCCGATTTGTATTATCACGCCTGTCCGCTTGGACCACGAAGCCATCCTCGGAAATACCATTGCCAAAATCGCGGCTGAAAAGGCCGCAATTGTGCCCCAGGGGGCAGAATTGGTGGTGAGTCCGCAATTGCCCGAGGCTCTCAGAGTCATTCAGGCAAAAGCGAAACAAATGAAGGCTCAGGTTCATTGGATTAAGAAGCCTTACGCGGGAAAGCTTGGGCTGACCGGTGATTATCAGCAGTGGAACGCGGCCGCGAGTTTGAAGGCCGCCGAGATTTTAAAGTCCCAGTACGGGATTTCGATTACTCCCAGTGCCATTGTCAAAGGTTTGAAACGTACAAATTGGCCTGGGCGCTGGGAGCTTTTCCCTGGCCGGCCAAGCATGCTTATCGACGGTGCTCATAATCCTGCTTCAATGGAAGCGCTTGTGAGAAACCTTAAAAGGCAATTGGCCCCCAGGGGGGCTAATTTACTAATCTTTGGAACTTCTAAGGATAAAAAGTCGGACTTAATGTTAAAAACAGCAGCCGATTATTTTAATGATATTATTCTGACCCGGGCCGCGAATCCGCGCTCGCAGGAAATCGGAGTGTTAATGTCCGAGGCCCGCGGGCGGTTTCAGCGGATTTTTGCCGTCGGCAGTACGGCCGAAGCGATTCAATTAGCAAAGAAGATTGCGAGGCCAGGCGCGCGCGTTGTGATTACCGGTTCTTTTTATTTAATTGGAGAAGCCAGAAAGCAATTAAAAAGGCAAAAGTAAAAATGCAAAAATATGGTATCGCTTCGCGATTTTATTTAAAAAGCTGCGAAGCAGCTTCAAAACTTTTTACTTTTGACTTTTAAATTTCGAATTGAATTTATGCCAAACATCAATCTAGACGACACCATTGCGGCGATCGCGACTCCCGTTGGAGAGGGAGGGATTGCCGTTTTGCGTTTAAGCGGGCCCGATTCTCTTGCCATTATCTCGAAAGTCTTTTTTCCTAAAAAAGGAACGGTTGATTCCTTTGCCTCTCACACGCTTCACTTTGGAGAGATTCATAATGAAAAGAGAGAGATTGTTGATCAGGCCGTGCTTGCCGTTTTCCACGGGCCCCATTCTTATACCGGCCAGGACGTTTATGAAGTCAGCTCTCACGGCGGAATTATTGTCTCACGGCGGATTTTGGACCTTCTCGTACACCACGGCGCCCGTCACGCGGAACCCGGAGAATTTACCAAGCGAGCCTTTCTTAACGGAAAGATCGATTTAACGCAGGCGGAAGCCGTATTAGACTTAATCAAAGCCAAGAGCGATAAATCCCTTGAGACGGCTGTGAGGCAGCTCTCCGGAGCGCTCTCGCGCAAATTCAAGGCCCTTAAAGATGAAATGATGAAAGTGCTCGCGCATCTTGAGGCTTACGTGGACTTTCCCGACGAACACCTTGAGGTTTACGGAAATAAAGAGATTCATGGTCAATTAGAGCATATCCAAAAACAGTTGGAGGCCCTGGTGGCGAGCTTTCAAAGAGGTTCGATCCTACGAGAGGGGATTTCGGTCGTTTTGGTGGGCAAGCCCAATGTCGGCAAGTCGTCCCTCTTTAACGCGCTCCTCGAGCGCGACCGGGCTATTGTCTCAGAATACCCCGGAACAACTCGCGACACCCTGGAAGAAGCGATTGAACTCGGGGGGATTTATATCCGTCTGATTGATACAGCCGGTCTCGACCTCGAAAGTCAGCATCCTTTGGATAAGATGGGTATGGAAAGAACCCTCGGGGTTTTGGGGCAGGGCAGCCTTTTTCTATATATGGTTGACGGCTCAGCTAAGCTGGACGCTGCGGATGAGAAGGCGTTTAGGGATTTGCCGAAGGGCAAGACCGTGATTCCGATTATCAATAAATCGGACCTTCCTTCCGGCTTGGACCTAAAAGATTTGCAGAAACTAGCGGGAGCGATGAATTTTATTCATCTTTCAACACTTACGCGCGAAGGAGTTGATAAGCTTGCGCAAGAAATTTTAAAACACATTGAAAAAGATAAAGTTGAAACGGAA
>CAZEFF010000038.1:0-20484 GCA_964511315.1 uncultured bacterium
TCAGCCCCAAGGCGATGGCCGTGGTCACAAGCGAAGATCCGCCGTAACTGACAAGCGGAAGCGTGATACCGGTAATCGGCATAAGTCCGAATGTCATGCCCATATTAATAAAAAGCTGCGCAAAAATAATGGATAACACACCGCCGATCAAGAGCTTCGCCTTAATATCTGTCGTTTGCTCCATCACTTGGAATCCAGCTTTAAAGAGGAGCCCATAAAAGAATAAAATGAGCAGAGTCCCCGCGTATCCCCACTCCTCGCCGACCACGCAAAAAATAAAATCCGTGTGATGTTCCGGAACAAATTGAAGCTGACTCTGCGTACCAGCCAAAAATCCTTTGCCGAATAAACCGCCTGAACCGACGGCGATTTTCGACTGCACCGCGGTATACCCGGAGCCTAAGGGATCGAGGTTAGGATTCAAAAATACCAAAATACGCTTTTTCTGATAGGGTTTCAGAAATTCCCAGCCAAGGGGAAGCGCGACAAGGCCAAGAATGGTGCTGATAATCAAGACACGGTAACGAATCCCCCACAAAAATAAAAGAGCGATGAGCATCGGAATAAAAATAATCGAAGATCCGAGATCGGGCTGTTTCAGAATGAGTAAAATAGGAAGGCAGGCCAAACCCACAGCGCCCATGACCACCCGTTTTTCTTTCTGCCAGGAATGATTTGAACCCAAAAAATTGGCCAAAGCCAAAACGGTCGCGAGCTTGGCAAACTCGGAAGGCTGAATGGCCAGCGGGCCGATACTTATCCATCTTTGAGCACCGAGCCGCACCTCCCCAAGGGCCAGAACAAAAATCAAAAGCCCAATCGCCGAAACGTAAAGAAGATAGGAAATACTTAAAAACGTTCTGTACCCGACAAAAGGAATGGTCATGAAAACAACGAGCGCGACAGAAGCCCAAAAAAACTGCTTAGTCAAATAAGTTCCGTCATCATGATAAGCCGCACTATAAATAAACATCGTTCCAATTAGCGCTAAGCCCACAGCCGCAAACACAAGCGGCCAATGCGTCTCTTTAAGCCACCGGCTGAACATAAGTCTCCTTCCACTCTTTCATAATACTGCGCATGATCCTGGCACACGTAATTCCGCCCGATCCTCCATGCTCAACAAATATCACAAAAGCGACCTCAGGATTTTCATACGGAAAGAATCCGCCCATCCAGCTATGCGCTTCTTTAGGCGGCGCCTGCGCGGTTCCTGTTTTGGCTGCAAGTTTCATAAAATCAACCCTTGCCAATTGCCCCGTTCCAAATTCAGATTGAACCACTTGCAGCATGGCCCGTTTAAGCACTTTTAAATTCTCAGGATGGATCGCGACGAGATGCTGCGTGCTTGATGGATGCGTATTTTCTTTAAGCAAATGAGGATCGGTCTGCATGCCCTCTTTCGCGATGATCGAAACCAATTTTAAAATCTGCAGCGGAGAGACAAGAAGATAACTCTGTCCGATGGCATAGCTTAAGGTCTCACCGTCATACCATTTTTGTTTGAGTCTAGCTTCTTTCCACGCGGAGTCCGGGACAAGCCCCGCAGACACATTCGTGGCTTCAAGCTTCATCGATTCTCCCAACCCAAGCGTGTGCGCGTATTTGGCAATATCCTCCGGCAAAAGCTTACGCCCAACATTATAAAAGTAAACATTGCACGATCTTTCAATGGCTTGATAAAGATTCAGGCGGCCATGTCCTTTTTTATACCAGCAGTGAAAGGTATGTCCTCCGGCTTTGCCATAATGATACTCACCGCCGCAATCAAAACGAGTATGCGGAGTAATCTTTCCTGTTTCAAGCGCGGTCAGCGCCGTGACGAGTTTAAATACCGACCCGGGCGGATAAGCTGCCCCCACACCGCGGTCCAGAAGCGGTGATTTTGGATTCTTTAAAAAGCTTAGACGTTCTTTTCCTTTTCCGGGAGCAACAAACACATTTGGATCAAACGCGGGTGCGCTCGCGAGAACCATCAGTTCATCGGTTTTAAGATCAATCATCGCGACTGAAGCATTTTTATCCTTTATGATTTCCATCACTTTTTTTTGAAAATCAAGATCGAGCGTGAGCGTAATATCCTCACCCGGTTCCGGCAGCTTCTCAGACAAGACTCGGACTAACTGACCTTTCGCGTTGACCTCAATTTGGCGGCCGCCTCGGACACCGCGCAATCTGGAGTCAAAAATTTTCTCGATTCCCGCCCGGCCAATCAGCGAGTTTAAACCGTAACGCTCTTTGTCCGCAAAACGCTGATACTCTACAGGGCTTATTTTTCCGATATAGCCAATCAAATGGGATCCTGTTTCCGCGTAAGGATAATAGCGAAGAAATGAAACGCGGATATCCACGCCCGGCAGTTCGGGGCGCAGTTCTTCAATTCGGAATGCCGTTTCGCGGGTAATATCTTCAATGATAAGCGCGGGAGCAAAAGGATACTCACGAGGCATGCTCATGCGCCGGCGGATTTCTTTCTCAGGAAGATTCAGGATTTTAGACAAGATCCGGAATACATCGGCAGTAATATCTTCAGGCGTGGCTATCACATCATAAGAGGGCCGGTTTGTAGCCAACAAACGCCCTTTGCTGTCGAAAACGCGGCCTCGAGGAGCTTCAGTAGGGATAAGCCGAATGCGGTTTTGCTCGCTCATATCCCGGTAATGACGCCCTTCAATCACTTGGGTTTTAAAAAGACCAAATCCAAGAAGAATCAGCCCAAAGTAGAAAAAAGATCGAAATAAAATTCCGCGCATCGGCTATTTAAAAAGTTCGTATTGTTTAATGGTTGATTTATCGAAAAACCACCGGGCTGTGAAATAAAATGCCGCCGGCATCATAACCGCCGTCAGCAGTGCCGACCCCACAAGTCCAAACAGCATATTGGCAGTCAATGATTGCGGTCCGGCAAGAAAGCCTGAGAGCATAAAACTTCCAGAAAAGGCCCCTAAGAGAAATAGGAAGGTTAAAACTAGTTGGGTCAAAGGTGAATTACGGTCAATTTTTTGAACGATTCCATCCAGTAAAAATGAAATCCCGACAAGCACAACAGTTTCAACTCCAAGAGGCAATACTCCTGTCAGATCTCTCAAAATCCCGACCGCGATGGCCATCGGAACCGTTTTTTCCCAATGCCATTGAAAAGCGGCATAAGGAATCATCAAATAAATAAGCACAGGCTGCACGGAAGAGAACCTCAAAATAGGCATGATGCAAAAATCAGCCGCTAAAAGAATCAGAAGGTAAAAAATTACTTTCGCTGAGAGGAGGCGAGGCATAGGACTTCTTCCAATTTGGAAAAATGAACGAAAGGTTCGACGCGTGCCGTTAAATGCAAACCGGTCTCATCGCGCCCAATACTAATAATTTTTCCGATTCGAATACCTTTGGGAAATAATCCGCCCATTCCCGAAGTCAGCACAGTCTCTCCAACAGATGCGCTGCCCTCAAGCTCAAGATAGAGCATCTTAAGTTCTGACGAACCATCCCCCGCAGCCATTCCTTGCGAACGGGTTTCATCGGTGAGCGCACTCACTCTGGCATCCGGATCCAACAGAAGAACAACACGGGAAGTTAACGGACCAACTTCAAGAATACGACCGACAAGGCCCTCCGCAACGACGACTGCCATGTCTTTTTTAATCCCCTGATTAGATCCCTTGTCCAAAAGAAGCGTTTTCCGCCAAGGTGTCGAATCCCATGCTAAAACGCGGGCCGCGATTGTTTTCTCAGAGATGCTCTGGCGGAATTCGAGGAGTTTTTTCAGGCGGTCGTTTTCTTTGGTAATTTCTTTAAAATGAACAAGCTCGGATTCGAGCTCAGCAATCCGCTTGGTAACTTTTTCCTGACTTTGGAAGGCCAGAATAAAGTGATGGAAATTTTTCTGAACATTCCCGATACCGCTTTGAAGAAACCGGCCCGCGCTCAGCAGCGGCGATACAGCTGAAATGGATAAGCCGCGGATAGGTTCAGAAATTTTTGGATTTTGGAGAAGAAAAAGAAGGGGCAGAAGAAGAATTGCCAGATAAGGATACTGTCGTTTTGCCCGCATGGAGAAAGATTAAGAAACGCCTTTTGGCGCGATCAGTATTCGCGCTGAGCGTTATTGTTGACCGCAAGACGCTTGAGAAGATGAAAATCGCTTAAATAGCGGCCCGTTCCAAGCGCGATCGCGGTAAGCGGATCATCCGCGATATGCACCGGCAGTCCGGTTTCTTCACTAATCAACTTATCAAGCCCGCGAAGCAGCGCGCCCCCGCCGGCAAGCACAAGTCCCCGGTCAATCAAATCCGCGGAAAGTTCAGGCGGTGTGCGTTCAAGCGCGATCCGGACGGCTTCAAGAATAGCTGAAAGAGGTTCCGACAGCGCTTCACGAACTTCTTCGCTTGTAATCGTTACAGTTTTAGGAAGACCGGCCAAAATATCGCGGCCCTTTACTTCAATCGTGGTTTCTTCTTCAAGAGGGTAAGCAGAACCGATACGGATTTTAATTTCTTCAGCGGTTCTTTCACCAATCATCAAATTATAAGATTTTTTAAGATGCGTAATAATCGCTTCATCAAATTCATCGCCGCCGATGCGGATACTTTTTGAAAAAACAATTCCGGAAAGCGAAATCACAGCGATTTCAGTCGTTCCGCCGCCGATATCAATAATCATATTTCCGGACGGTTCATGGATCGGAAGACCAACACCAATCGCAGCGGCGATGGGTTCTTCAACAAGATAAACAGGATTGCGGGCACCGGCGCGTTCAGCGGAATCTTTCACAGCGCGTTTTTCAACTTCAGTGATACCGCTCGGCACGGCTATCACAACACGCGGACTCACAAGACGGTTTTTACGGTGAACTTTTCGGATAAAATAGCGTAGCATCGCTTCAGTGATATCAAAATCAGCAATGACGCCGTCTTTCATGGGACGAATCGCGGTAATATTTCCAGGCGTGCGGCCAAGCATGCGTTTCGCTTCTTCGCCAACAGCAAGAACAGCATGGGTCGCACGGTCAATCGCGACAACAGAGGGCTCGCAAAGAACAACACCCTGCCCTTTAACATAGACCAGCGTATTTGCCGTGCCTAAATCAATACCAATGTCACTGGAAAAGACACCCAGAATGCGATCAAGTAAAAACATTTAGTCTTCCTTTTTGGGGAATTTCTTTGAGAAGTCGAAGTAGTATATCGATGAGCCCTGGGAGTGTCAATCAAAAACCCTTGGCAGTAATGAGTTAGGAGACTTTTAGGCGGTCAAAATCATCAAAAAAGGAGGGAAAGGACGTGGAGACGCAGTCAATATCATCAATTTGGAGCTCTCCGGCCATTTTTAGGGTAGCAATTGCCATACTCATAGCCGTTCGGTGATCTCCAAAGCTCTTAACCACAGCCCCGTGGAAGGCCTTTACGCCCCGGATTAAACAGCCGTCAGGAAGCTCATCAATATTAGCGCCAATCGCTTTGAGATTCGCAACCATTGATTGAATCCTGTCGGTTTCTTTAACCCGTAACTCCTCTGCCCCAGAAACTAAACTTTCACCTTCAGCAACGGCCATGGCCGTCATTAAAATTGGAAGTTCATCAATCAAAGTTGGAATCTCCGCTTTTGAAATTCTGGTCCCGTGAAGATTTCCGCCGGCAATTTTAATATTTCCAATTGGTTCGGGTTCCTGACCCGTCTGTTCAATTTCAATGGATGCCCCCATTCTTTTCAGAACATCCAAAATCCCCGTCCGCGTTGGATTTAGACAAACATTTTCAATGACAATCTCAGAACCCGGCGTCATCGCCGCGCCCACCATAAAAAAAGCCGCTGCCGAAATGTCCCCCGGGATTTGCGCTTCAAAAGGCCTAAGCGTTTCCGTTCTTTCCATAATCAGCCAATGACCTTCTTGATGAAAGTTTGCTCCGGCAGCACGGAAAAACCGTTCACTATGATCGCGGGACGCAGCCGTTTCGTAAATCCGAGTCTTACCCTCCGCGTACATACCTGCTAAAAGAATCGCAGACTTAACCTGAGCACTGCCAAGTTTATTATCGTAATCAATTCCTTTTAAATTGCCGCCCAAAATTGTAAGCGGCGCAAAATTCCCTTTATCCTTACCTTTGATTTGCGCGCCCATTTGTTTCAGCGGTTCAGTCACCCGCTTCATGGGACGCGATGAAAGCGATTCATCTCCAAAAAGCGTGGCTTCAAATTTTTGCCCTGCCAATATTCCCATTAAAAGCCGTGTCGTTGTTCCAGAATTTCCCATATCGAGATTTTTTACAGGAGGCTGAAGACCGCGAAGCCCAACACCGTGAATCGTTAAACGCCCCGTTCCTTTTTCAAGCTCAGCTTTCACGCCCATCGCCTTAAAAGCTTCCAAAGTATGCAGGCAATCTTCCGCTTCTAAAAAATGGGAGTATTTACTTGTTCCATTCGCGAGGGCGCCGAACATAACCGCCCGGTGGGAAATTGATTTATCTCCAGGAGGTGAAAACCGTCCTTTAATGGTTCCGGATTCTTTAAGGGTAATGGATTTCATAGATTAACGAACGGAAAGGATTAAGCCCCGCGCTCAACCAAATCCCCTTCTTGGATAGGCGCATTTTGAGATTCTTGAATGATTGTAGCAGCAGCGAAAGTATCGTAAAGTTTTTCAACCCTAAGCTGG
The DNA here is from genome assembly GCA_964511315.1 of uncultured bacterium. GTDB lineage: Bacteria > Omnitrophota > Omnitrophia > Omnitrophales > Aquincolibacteriaceae > CAZEFF01. Next base: position 6,650 of record CAZEFF010000038.1, read on the forward strand.
GCCTGAGCGCCTGCCGGTTTTTTAACAATAAGGCTTTCCCCAAGACGCAGGTTATCTTTTGAGCCAATATTCACAACAACAAAGTTAAACTTCCGGTTGACAGTCATCACTTGTGACTTCTTCGCGCCGGAAACTGCAGGAGATGCGCCGGATTGAGGGCTGCTTGCTTCAAGTTTAGAGGCGGCTGCCTGCCCCGCTTGCGCAACCGCCGCAGTCCGCTCTTCAAGTTGATTAATTTTATTTTTAAATGCGGCAATTTCAATTTTGCTCTTTTGAAGATCCGCTTCAATATTTTTCTTATCTTCTGAATACTTTTTTATCTCACTGCTCAATGCTTTGATTTGCGCTTTATAATCCCCAGCGGCTAATTCCAAAGCACTGGCTTTTTCCTGAAACTGAACCTGGGTCGCTTCAAGAGCCTGGCGCTGCCTTGATTCCGCGTTCAATGACTGATACAAATAAAGCGCGCCCGCCAAAGCCGCGAGAGACAAAACCAATGAGATAATGACAAAAGTTTTTAAGACTCCAGAATCACCCGCGCTGGGGCTCGATTTTACGGATAAATCTTCATTATCTTTTGACGATCCGCCGGACAACTGACTAAAAAGTTTTGACATGATCACCCCTCAGGGACAATATTTCCGTAATGTTAGTGCAGATGAAAAATTTTAGCATAACCACTAAAAAATTCTCAACCGTAAAAAAAACAACCGGGAGAGACATTGCCCCTCCCGGTTGATAAAACAAGTAACGCTTGAACGGCTTTTTTTACGAAAGATGCTTGCTGACAAGCTTCGTCATTTCAAACATATTGACGACGCCTTTTCCGCCAAAAACAACTTTCAAAGTGCTGTCCGCATTAATATTCCGTTTATTGCTGGGATCCTGAAGTTTATTTTTGCGGATGTAATCCCACAGTTTCTTTACAACTTCAGAACGGGGCATGGGCCCTTTACCCACTACCGCTTGGAGCTCGGAGCTCACAGTCATCGGTTTCATAAACGCTGAATTCGCTTTTGCCATGTTTCTTTTCTCCTTTATTTAATCTAGATTCGCGGCTCTTCCGGGCCTTTTGTGCTGGCTGATATATCGGCCGATATATTTATTTCTTCAGCCTTTCCCGAAACAAGACGCCTATCCAGGTTGCGTTACTTGGTTGATAGAATTTGCTTAATTTCCTTCATAAAATGACTGACATCCTGAAACTCACGGTAAACACTGGCGAATCGGACATACGCAATCTGGTCAAGCTTGGCCAGGCGCTGCATGATAAACTCCCCAATGACCCTTGATGATACCTCTTTTTCGTACTTTTCGTGCAACATTTTTTCGAGGTCATCTGCTATCTTTTCCTGGTCTGCCAGGGATACTGGACGCTTCTCACACGCCTTATGAAGCCCCCCAACCACCTTTAAGCGCTCATAAGGGACCCTTCTTTGATCCTTTTTAATCACGAAAAGGGTAATTTCCTCAATGCGCTCATAGGTCGTATAGCGCCGGCTGCAGGCCTCGCACTCACGCCTCCGACGGATCGAATTCCCCTCATTTGCCGAACGGGAATCGATAACCTTGTCATTCTCTTTTTTGCAGTAGGGGCATCGCATTTATTTGTATTTTTCCAAAAGCTCCGGATAAAGCGGGAATCTTTTTGTTAATTTTTCTACCCGCAATCGCACCGCGTTTAGGTTGTTTTCATCCTGCGAGGCCTTAAGCGTTTGATCGATCAATTCGGCAATTTCAATCATTTCAGCTTCTTTCATGCCTCTTGTCGTTGCTGCCGGAGTTCCTAGACGGACACCTGATGTTTTAAACGGAGATTCCTGATCAAACGGAATTGTGTTTTTATTGACTGTAATGCGGACATGGTCCAGGGCTTCTGAAACATCTTTCCCCGTAAAACCTTTTAATTTGACATTCACAAGCATCAAATGATTATCGGTGCCCCCAGAAACAATATAAAATCCGCGGTCAACCAAGGCTTTAGCCAGTGCTTTAGCGTTACGCACAACCTGCTCAGAATATTGTTTAAATTCGGGGCTCATAGCTTCTTTTAACGCAACAGCCTTGCCCGCAATGACATGCATCAAAGGCCCGCCCTGAATTCCCGGAAATACGGTCGAATCAATCGCTTTGGCATATGTTTCGCGGCACAAAATCAAACCCGCTCGCGGTCCACGTAAGGTTTTGTGCGTTGTGGTTGTCACAACATCCGCATATGGAACTGGGCTTGGATGATGGCCCGTTGCCACAAGACCCGCGAAATGCGCCATATCCACCATTAAGAGCGCTCCTACTTTATCCGCGATTTGACGGCCGCGTTTGAAATCAATAATGCGCGGATAAGCCGAGGCTCCCATCAAAATCATTTTGGGTTTATGCTCCACCGCAAGCTTTTCAAGATTGTCATAATCAATTTGTTCGTTTTTAGGGCTCACTCCATAGGGAATGATTTCATAATATTTTCCCGAAAAATTCATTTTATGACCATGTGTCAAATGGCCTCCATGGGAAAGATCCATCCCCAGAACTTTGTCGCCGGGATTGAGAAGAGCCATATAAACGGCGAGATTAGCCGAACTGCCGGAGTGAGGCTGAACATTGGCATGCTCCGCGCCAAAGAGAACCTTCGCTCTATCAATCGCTAAACGCTCAACGATGTCCACGGCTTCGCATCCGCCGTACCAGCGCTTGGAAGGATAACCTTCCGCGTATTTATTGGTAAGGACAGATCCCACAGCTTCCAGCACTGCCGCAGAAGTAAAGTTTTCGCTCGCGATCAGTTCAATGTTTTCATTTTGACGATGGAGCTCAGCCTTGACCGCTTCGTAAATCTCGGGATCGCCGTTCTTTAAAAAGGAATCAGTGGGTTTTGTCATAGTCGTTGATTTTGTTAACACGGCGCTCATGCCTTCCTCCTTCAAAGGGTGTGGTTAGCCACGCTTCGAGAATTGGTATTAATTCCTTGGCGTTCAAAAATCCGGATCCTAAAATCAGCATATTCGAATTATTGTGGGCTCTAGTTAGAGCGGCTTCCTCATGGTTATGCACGAGAGAGGCGCGAACGCCCTTAACTTTATTGGCCATAATGGAGCTGCCGATTCCCGTATGACAAACTCCGATCGCTTTTTCACATTTTCCGTCGCGAACTAATTCAGCAGCCTTAATCATGAAATCATTATAATCCACTGAATCTTCAGAATCTGTCCCGCAATCAATGATCGTGTAATTTTTTGACTTCAAATATGCGAAGATTTCTTTTTTGAGAGCGTATCCGCGGTGATCACAGGCAAACGCAATATTCATATTAGGCGACAATGTCTTTCCATGCCTCCCGAACTTTTTTATCAAGCGTCATCGCGACCTGCTCATAAATCATCATCCCCATTCCAATCGGATCAGGGATATCCCAAGTGCGAATTTTCGACTTCGCTTGCGGCATTAATCCCGAAAGATAAGTGAAGTGTTCGGGGCTCATGGCAAAAATAAGATCCGCGTCATTGATATCCTGCCGGGTGCAAAACTTCGCTTTATGATTCGAAATATCCACTTCCCGGTTTTTCATCACCAAAATCGCTTCAGAAGTTGAAGCGTTACCGTTGCGCGCGGCGATTCCGACTGAAGCAACTTCAATTTGGTCAGCTAAACCTTTTCGTCTGAGCTCGCTTTTAAGCAGCCCTTCGGCCATCGGCGACCGGCAGGAATTTCCTGTACAAACAAAAAGCACGCGCTTGCGCGGAAATTTTCCCAATTCAATTTTTCGAAGAGCTTCCTGAATTTGCGGAAGCCACGCACCCGGACGTAAAATTTTGATAGGACTCACAGTTACATCAACAACTGTAGAATCTTCAGCTAAATCGGTTTTTCCGCCGTCAATAATAAAGTCAACTTCCCCGCCGAGCTGTTCCATCACTTCTTGCGCTGTATGGGGTGAAGGAGCTCCGCTAATGTTCGCGCTTGTCGCGATAAATGGCTCGGAAGATGCGGTAAATAGAGCTGCCGCCAAACGGTTTCGCGGAAAACGAATCCCGACGCTTTCGCCTTTTTTATCCGCGGCAATGATGGTGAGCGGACCCGGCCAAAATTGACGCGCTAAAAACCGCCCTTCAGCGGGAAGTGTGACCCCTAAAAAATCCAGCATTTCCCATTCACCAATATGAAAGGAAAAAGGCTTTCCTGGATCCCTTCTTTTTATTCCAACAAGCATTTCATGAAGGCCAGGAACACTCATTGGCGCGCCGATACCGTAAACCGTCTCGGTCGGAAAAGCCACAATCTTGCCCTTCCGGCTTTCCCGTGCAATGTCCCTTAGTTTTCCAAGATCGGGATCCCGCGGATCAATTTTAACGATTACGGTTGTTTTCATTTTATTTAATGGGCTAGCTGCGCCTTTAATTTTGAATTTTTTTCTTTTACACCGTCTTCGAGCTTCCTTTTAAAATTTTCAAGTTTCTTCGCGAGTTCAGAATCAGCAATGGCCAGCATTTGCACCGCTAAAATTCCCGCGTTCCTGGCACCAGCTTTACCGACCGCAACGGTTGCCACGGGAATTCCCGCGGGCATTTGCACCGTCGCAAGCAATGAGTCAAAACCATTTAACGGGGTCGCGTTAATCGGCACCCCAATAACAGGAAGAGTCGTATGGGCCGCGCAAACTCCGGCTAAATGCGCCGCGCCACCCGCTCCCGCGATAATCAAAGCATATCCGTTTTTTCTTGCATTCGATACAAATTCCCGCACTAACTCAGGACTGCGGTGAGCAGAAGCAACCTGGATATCTGAATTTACGCCGAACTCACGAAGCGCATCAGCGGCTTCTTTCATAATTTCAAGATCAGAATCACTTCCCATTAAAATTGCGACTTTAGACTGACTCATTTTAAAACCTCCATGGCCCTGCGGCCGATATCGCGGCGGAAAAATCCGCCTTCAAAGTGAATTTGTGAAGTAGCCGCGTAAGCTTTGTCATACGCCGCGCGCAAATTTTCTCCAAGCGCGGTCACGGCAAGAACACGGCCTCCCGCGGTAACCACCTCTCCTTTGGGATTATTCGCGGTTCCGGCATGAAAAACAACAACATCTTCAGAACGCGAAGCGCTGTCGAGTCCGTGGATCGGAAAATCTTTATGATAAAACCCTGGATATCCTCCGGAAGCCATAACGACAGTAATGCAGGCTTTATCGTGCCATTCAAGATGATCCATTTCCAAATGTCCGCCAGCAATTTGCATCAGAACAGAAAGCAGGTCGGATTTCATTCTTGGCAAAATAACTTCCGTTTCAGGATCTCCAAAACGGCAATTATATTCAAGAACCATCGGACCTTCCTTCGTCATCATCAGGCCGGCATAAATCACACCTTTATAGACAATACCTTCATTGGCTAACCCCTCGATCATAGGCCGAATCGTAAGATCAACAATATCGCGCATTTTGTCATCCGCTACGATCGGGCATGGCGAGTAAGCACCCATGCCACCCGTATTGGGTCCGCGGTCATTGTCATAGGCCCGTTTATGATCCTGGGAGCTCGCGAGAGGAATAATTTTTTTGCCGTCACTAAACGCCAAAACAGAAAGCTCTTGGCCTTCAACAACTTTCTCAACAACGACCCTGTGCCCCGCATCGCCGAAAGCCTTTTCTTCCATCATTTTTGAAAGCGTGCTTACCGCTTCCTGAGATGTTTGACAAATCACAACGCCCTTACCCGCCGCAAGACCGTCGGCTTTAATAACAAGCGGCATCTCAGCTTCAATTACATAGTGTTTGGCTTCATTAATATGAGAGAACACTTCATAATCTGCTGTAGGAATACCGAATTTGGACATTTGATCTTTGGAATAAGCCTTGCTTCCTTCAAGAAGGGCCGCGGCTTTATTTGGGCCAAAAATCTTGAGGCCATTTTTTTCAAACTCATCCACAATCCCCGCGACCAAGGGAGCTTCCGGCCCGACAACCGTTAAATCAATTTTTTCTTTTTGCGCGAATGAGAGCAGTGCGGCAATATCTTCAGATGGAATAGAAACACATTCTGCCGTCTTGGAAATTCCAGCATTTCCAGGTGCGCAATAGAGTTTAGTCAGAAGAGGACTTTGCGCAATTTTCCACGCGAGAGCATGTTCGCGGCCCCCGGAACCAATAATTAAAACCTTCATACAACCTCCACCGATTGGCCCTTCACCACTTCACCAATCATCCAGGACGGAAGATTCATTCTCTTAAGGCTTGATTGCGTTTTTACGGCATCTTTCGCGCTGACAACGACAATCATGCCAATTCCCATATTGAATGTGCGAGCCATCTCGAAGCTCGATATGTTACCAGAATCACTAACCAAGTCAAAGATCTTAGGCTGCTGCCAGCTCCCATTTCGAATTCTTCCGGTTAATCCTTTCGGCATGACACGGGGCAAATTATCAATAAATCCGCCGCCGGTAATATTCACAATCCCCTTAAGTTTTACCTGCTTAAGCAATTTCAGAATTGGTTTCACATAAATCCGAGTGGGCGTCAGTAGTTCCGCGCCGACCTTCCCTTTCAAATCTTCTTCCGAGAAAATTTTGCGCAAGAGTGAATATCCGTTCGAATGGAATCCTGAAGAGGCTAAACCGATTAAGACATCCCCCATGCGGATGCTTTTTCCATCAACCACTTTTTTTCGGTCGACAAGCCCGACTGAAAAACCCGCTAAATCATACTGCGGAGCATCTCCCGGATGAACCGTATAGAATCCGGGCATAATCGCGGTTTCACCGCCGACCAATGCGCAACCTGCATCTTTGCATCCGGCAACAATCCCTTTCAAGACCTCTTCAGTGATTTGCGGATCAAACTTCCCCGTCGCAAAATAATCGAGAAAAAAAGCGGGCTGAGCGCCGCAGGTAATAATGTCATTCACGCACATGGCAACCAGATCAATTCCAATCGTATCGTGCTTTTTTTGGAGGCGGGCAATCTCAAGCTTGGTTCCAACACCATCGGTAGAAGAAACCATCAGAGGTTCCTTAATACCGGTCTTTTTGTAATCAAAAAAAGCGGCAAAACCCGTGGGACTGCCCATAACGCCAGGAGTGTGGGTTGAGCGGATAAAGCCGGATATTTTCTTGTTATACGCGGGATCACCCTTCAAATGAGGGACGCCCGCTTTTTCATAAGTCCAACGAGTCATTATTGGCGCTTCTTCTCGAGTTTAAGCTTGTCGATTTCATCAAAAATTTGAGTGGGATATTTTCCGCTGAAACAGGCTGTGCAGAAATTCTCCGGATTCTGTTTTGTCGCGCTTGTCATACCTTCTAGACTCAGGTATCCGATGCTGTCAACATCCAGAAATTTCTTAATTTCTTCCATCGAATTATTACAAGCCAAAAGTTCTTCTTTAGACGGAAAATCAATCCCGTAATAACAAGGCGAAACATGCGGCGGACAACTAATGCGCATATGTACTTCTCTCGCTCCGGCACGGCGAAGCAGTTTCACGCGCGACTTCGCGGTATTACCGCGCACAATAGAATCATCCACAACCACAACACGCTTGCCGTCGACAACTTCACGAATCGGATTGAGTTTGATTTTTACTTTTAAAAGCCGGGCAGCCTGCGAGGGGCTGATAAATGTTCTTCCAATATAATGGTTACGCGTAAATCCATACGCTAAGGGAATCCCCGATTGCTTCGCGAAGCCCATGGCCGCGTAATTCCCTGAATCGGGTACCGGAATCACGATATCCGCATTTGCGGGATGTTCTTTAGCGAGATTGCGGCCAAGACGCTCACGAACCCCGCCGACATTATCTCCAAAAATAATCGAGTCAGGACGCGCGAAATAAACATGTTCAAAAATACAATGCGAGGGCTTCGCGACTTGATCTTTGAACGGGAAATGACTGCGGGGACCTGTTTCATCCACAATAATGACTTCGCCGGGTTCAAGTTCACGGATAAAATCAGCTTCAATTAAATCAAACGCGCAGGTTTCAGAAGCAAAAACATAACTTTGTCCAAGCTTGCCGAAACAAAGCGGGCGGAAACCATGCGGATCTCTCACCGCAATCACCTGTTTTTCGGTAAGAATCAATAAACTGAAAGCACCTTCGACTTTGCGGATTGATTCCACCACGGCTTCTTCGACATTGCGAAACTGAGGCTTTGCCATCAAGTGAACAAAAATTTCGGAATCCATGGTTGAGCCAAAAATAGAGCCGTACGCCTCAAGCTCAGCGCGCAAAACCTGCGCGTTCACTAAATTTCCGTTATGCGCTACGGCAACTTGACCGCGCGAGCAATCCACCTTATACGGCTGAAGATTGACAAGATTTGAAGAACCGGTCGTGGAATAGCGGACATGCCCAATCGCTAATTTTCCATTCAGCTTGGAAATCGACGGCTCATCAAAAACATCGCCGACAAGCCCTTGATTTTTATGAATAGCAAGATTTTCGCCGTCGCTTGTGCAGATTCCAGCGCCTTCTTCTCCGCGATGCTGAAGGGCGAAAAGACCCAGGTAAGTAATCCGAGCTGCTTCGGGGTGATTAAAAATACCAAATATGCCGCAATGATCTTTTACGTTTTCGCCGCTCATGATTTCATTCTCCGAGGAATGGCTTGATCAAAAAGGGTACGGGCATCTTCGGTTTTGATTTGAATTTTATTTCCAATAATTATTTCGTCGCCTTTCACTTCGCCGATCGGATAAACGGGAACACCGTGTTTTTGAGCCAGCTTTATTACCGCTTCTTTATCATCAGCTTTCGCGGAAATCACAACGCGTGATTGCGACTCGCCAAAGTAAAGGGCGTCTTCACGAAGATTAAGCGAAACAATATCCAGCTGATCAACCACACATCCCATGGATTTGCGTAATGGGAAAGCGCCAAAACAGCTTTCCGCGAGCGCGAGCGCGAGTCCGCCCTCTGAGAGATCATGAGCTGAAGCGAAAAGCTTCGACTGCGCGCCATCAACCAAACATCTCTGAAGTGCGGTTTCTTTATTAAGATCTAAACGGGGCGGCAAACCTTTTTTAAGGCCATGTTCAATCATCAAATAATGCGATCCGCCGATTTCATTATAGGTATCGCCAAGGAGGAAAATCATATCGCCTTCTTTTTGAAAAAAAGACGGGACGCGGTGCTCAATATTATCGAGCAAGCCGACAACCCCTACGGTCGGCGTCGGATAAATCGCGGCGACCGGACTTTCATTATAGAAGCTGACATTTCCGCCTGTTACAGGTGTTTGCAGGGCTTTGCACGCAGCACTCATACCATCCACGCAATTATGAAATTGCCAGAAAACTTCGGGCTTCATCGGATTGCCGAAATTTAAGCAGTTTGTGATTCCAAGCGGCAGCGCGCCTGAGCAAGCAACGTTACGCGCGGCTTCTGCGACAGCTATTTTTCCGCCCTCAAAAGGATCCAAATAGCAGTAGAGGCTGTTACAATCCGTTGAAACGGCAACGCCCGTATTTGTTCCCTTAATACGGATAAGCGCGGCATCATGGCCGGGATAAAACACCGTATCCGTGCGTACCATATGATCGTATTGCTCCCAAACCCACGCTTTTGAAGCGAGTGAAGGATGATCTAAAAGTTTTTTAAGGACCGAGTTAAAATCTTTCGGCGCTTGAATTTTAGCGAGATCAAGCGTCTGAGCTTCTTTTAAATAAACCGGCTTCTGTTCTTCACGGACATAGATAGGACCTTCTTCAGCAAGGGCCTTGGCCGGGATTTCCCCCACAAGCTTGCCGTTATCGTACACACGCATCATGTGACCTTCTTTAACTTCACCGATTTTCACAGCATGAAGATCCCACTTCGCGAAAATGTCTTCGACAATTTTTTCTTTTCCTTTTTTAACAATGATCAGCATGCGCTCCTGAGATTCAGAAAGCATAAGCTCATAGGGAATCATGCCGGTTTCGCGGCGCGGAACTTTCGCGAGATCAATTTCGATTCCGGTTGAACCGCGTGAAGCGGTTTCACAGGTGGAGCATGTCAGCCCCGCCGCGCCCATATCCTGCATACCGACAATGGCATCCGTTTTCGCGAGTTCAAGACAAGCTTCAAGTAAAAGTTTTTCCATAAAGGGATCCCCGGCTTGAACCGCGGGACGGTCCGCCTGACTCTCTTCGGTCAATTCGCGGGAGGCAAACGCGGCCCCGCCAAGGCCATCACGGCCTGTCGCGGAACCAACATAGTAAACAGGGTTTCCGGTACCGCTGGCCTTCCCCTTCACAATATCAGAAACTTTCATCAGACCAAGCGCCATCGGGTTAACAAGAGGATTACCGTCATAGCAATCGTCAAAATAAACTTCACCACCGATGGTCGGAACACCGATGCAGTTTCCATAGTGAGAAATGCCCGCGACCACTCCGCGGAAAAGACGTTTTGTGATCGGCTGATCAAGGTTTCCAAATCGAAGGGAATCCATAAGAAGCACAGGACGCGCGCCCATCGTAAAGATATCGCGTAAAATTCCGCCGACACCCGTCGCCGCGCCTTGAAACGGCTCCACCGCGGAAGGATGATTGTGACTTTCAATTTTAAAACAAATCGCAAGACCGATTCCGATATCCACAATCCCGGCATTTTCTTCACCGGCTTTCACGAGAAGTTTGGCGCCTTGCGTAGGAAAAGTTTTTAAAACAGGGCGTGAATTTTTATAAGAGCAGTGTTCACTCCACATCACGCTGAACATTCCGAGCTCATTAATGTTTGGTTCGCGTCCAAGGATTTTTTTAATATTTTCGTACTCCGCCGGAGTAATCCCGTGTTTCGCAATCAGCTCCTGCGTAATCTTCGGCTCTGCCGAGGCGGCCGTCATCGTCATACCAGCACACTTTCCCATATTTTTTTCCCAAAGTCAGCGGCAAGAATTGGCTCAGCCGCGCGCTCTGGATGGGGCATCATCCCCAAAACATTGCCCTTTTTATTGATGATACCCGCGATATTATCCCTTGAGCCATTGGGATTAAAAGATTCGCTGACATCGCCTCCTTGCGAAGCGTAACGGAACGCGATCCGGTTTTCATCGCGGAGTTTTTTGAGCGTTTCATCATCACAATAATAATTCCCTTCGCCGTGAGCGATGGGAATCAAAATCGTTTCACCTTTGCTGAGCTTTCTCGTAAAAACTGATTGGTTATTTTCAGTTTTAAGCCAGACATGCTTACAAATAAAAGATAGAGAGGTATTACGAAGCATCGCGCCTTCCAAAAACCCCGCTTCAAGAAGAATTTGAAATCCGTTGCAGATTCCAACCACAAGCTTACCGGCTTCTGAATGTTTACGAACCGCTTCCATCACAGGTGAAAATCTCGCCACGGCGCCCGTGCGCAAATAATCGCCGTAACTGAATCCGCCGGGAAGCACCACAAGATCAACATTCGGAAGACTGCCTTCTTTATGCCAGACAAACTCCACCGGAGTTTTCATCACATCCTGAAGAACATTAAAACAATCCGTATCGCAGTTTGAACCGGGAAAAACAACAACCGCAGCTTTCATTAAGCTTTACTCTCCTCAAGATTAAGGATCGAGTACTCTTCAATAACAGGATTAATCAAAAGTTTTTCGCACATTTCGCGGATACGTTTTTCCGCGGAAACTTTATCTTTCGAATCAAGATTCAATTCGAAATACTTCCCCACTCTGGCTTTTTTCGCTTCTGAAAAACCTAGAGTATCCAGCGCGTGAAGAACCGTTTGTCCTTGGGGATCCAGAACAGATTTTTTTAAAGTAACACTGATGCTGGCTTTATACATACTATTCAAGCTCCTTCCGCGTTAAAACTTTATAGGCTTCGCGGTAAGCAAGACTGGTTTTTTCGATCACATCCGCGGGGAGCTCCGGTCCTGGAGGAAGCTGATTCCATTTAATATCTAAAAGATAATTGCGCACAATCTGTTTATCAAAGCTCGGCTGATCATGGCCTACTTCATATTTCGCCTTCGGCCAAAACCGCGAACTGTCAGGAGTCAAAACCTCATCAATCAGAATAAGCTGATCACCCAAAAGGCCGAATTCAAACTTCGTGTCTGCGATTAAAATCCCAACGGTCGAGGCGTATTCCGCACCCTGCTGATAAATTTTAATCGAGAGATCGCGGATCTGTTCAGCAACCTTGCGGCCTTCGCGTTTTACCGTTTCCTCAAAATCAATATTGATATCATGCCCCGTGCTTTCTTTCGTGGCCGGAGTAAAAATCGGCTGAGCGAGTTTTTCGCACTGTTTCAAACCCGCGGGAAGTTTATGTCCGCAAACCGCACCGGTTTTTTGATAATCTTTCCAGCCTGAACCAGTCACATAACCGCGGACGACACATTCCACAGAAAGTGGTTTTGTGCGCTTCACAAGCATGGAACGGCCTTCAATCTGAGGGCCGTATTCCTGGATAAATTTCTGATCAAAGCCCATTTTATGAATGTCAGCCGTGATCAAATGATGGGGCGTTAGTTTTGAAAAATAATTGAACCAAAAAAGAGAAATCTGGGTAAGCACTTTTCCCTTAAACGGAATCGGGTTCGGCAGGACCACGTCAAACGCGCTTAAACGGTCTGTTGTAATGAGTAAAAGCTTATCATCACCGACCGCATAAATATCGCGCACTTTTCCCCGTCCCACCAAAGGAAGCGGAAGTTTTGTTTCCCACACCGTCGATTCACCTGCTTTTGCCGTCATGCTCATAGTCTCCTCACCTTATTCCTACACGCTGAAAGATTTTGTCGACATTTTTTAAATGGTAATCATGATCAAAAACTTCTTTAATTTCAGAAAGCTTCAAATGTTTAAGGATTTTAGGGTCCGATGAAACGGTTTCCTGCAAATTTTTATTTTCATCCCAAACCCGACGCGCATTATCCTGTACAAGCGCGTAAGCTTCCTCACGCGTCAAACCTTTTTCGATCAGCCGAAGAAGAAGCCCCTGAGAAAAAACCATGCCGCGGCTGCGGTCGAGATTCAGGATCATATTATCTTTATTTACAACAAGGTTTTTGATCACTCCCGTCATAAGCGAAAGCATATAGTCGAGAAGAATAGTACTGTCTGGAAAAATAACGCGCTCAACCGATGAATGCGTGATATCACGCTCATGCCATAAACAAATATTCTCAAGGCCGGCAAGCGCGTTGCCGCGGAGAATACGAGATAACCCAGCAATGCGTTCGCAGGTAATCGGATTCCGCTTATGCGGCATCGCCGAAGAGCCTTTCTGTCCTTTTCCAAAATGTTCCTGCACTTCCAATGTTTCCGTTTTCTGCAGGCCGCGGATCTCTGTCGCCAGCTTTTCGAGCGATCCACCAATAATCGCGAGCGTGGTTAAATATTCGGCATGACGGTCTCGCTGCAGAATTTGCGTGGAAATAGGCGCGGGCTTAAGCCCCAAACTCTTACATGTCAATTCTTCTACTTTGGGATCAACATTCGCGAAAGTTCCGACGGCCCCGGACAATTTTCCATAGCTTATATTTTCTGTCGCGGTTTCAAGGCGGACTAAATTGCGCTGGAACTCAGCGTAAAATAAAGCCATCTTCAAACCAAAGGTAACCGGCTCAGCATGGACCCCGTGACTGCGGCCAGCCATTAAAGTTAGTTTATGCTCTTTGGCTTTATTTTTGAGGGCGACGAGCAGCTCCTTCAATTCACGGATCAAAATAGCGGAGGCTTCTTTAATTTGCAGAGCGAGAGCCGTATCTAAAATATCTGAGGATGTAAGACCATAATGAACGTAACGTCCGGCCGGTCCGACGTGCTCAGCAAGGTTTGTAAGAAAAGCGATCACATCATGCTGAACGACTTTTTCAATTTCGCGGATTCTTTGAATATTAAAACCGGCTTTTTT
>CAZEFF010000039.1:0-17597 GCA_964511315.1 uncultured bacterium
AGCGCATTCAGGCGCTTGAGAAGAAGCTTGCGGCTCAAAAGGCTGAAATTTATCCGGCGAAACTTTTAACCCTCGACGCTGAACTTGAAAAATTTTACGCCGGGCAGGGCAATTTTGAAGATGTTCTCCGTATGCTGTCTTCGATCCGTGCGCCGAAACTTGAAGGCCCGCTTCATGCCGCGGTTCAGGAAATTTCTAAGGCGGATGACCCGCAAATTGATATGGAAGTCAAAAATCTCAGCGCAAAAGTTCAGAGCGTATTGCGTCAGCGCGGTGAAAAAGAACAGCTAACGGCCTTTAACCGGGAGTTTCAAGCCTTTAAAACCTCAAGCTTATCCTCAGAATTATTCGCATCTTATTTAGCAGAGCAGATCCGGATTCTTGGACTTGCCGTCAATCTTTCTACCGGGCTTATCCGCAGCCTTCAAAATCAGCGGAAACTGCAGGATATCCAAGGGACCCAATTTTTTGAAAGTTTCGAAGCCTATGTGCGGGAAGTTAAAGAATCTTTGATTGAAACGGAAAATCAAGAGCGTCTTGATGAATCCACGCAGCGTTTGGATGTTCTCAAAAAACTTAACCGGCTCGAGCTGAGTTTTCAAGGCTGGGAGAAAATGCGGAATGAGTTCCAGCCGCAGTGGACACCGGAAGAAAGAACTATTTTGACTGCGATGCGGACGAATCAGCGTTTTTATGAAGTTTCAGAGAAACGGGAAGAAGCTTTTTTAGCAAATATCCAAGCAAGAATGAAAGAGTATCACCGTGATTCAGCGGCGGTTGTTGCCGGCGGTTTTCACGCGGAGGGATTAACCCGGAACTTCCGTGATCAGGGAATCTCGTACGTGCTTGTCATGCCTGCGATGCGCCAGCTGCCTGAAAGTTCGATTTACGCGGAACATATGAAGGGAAATGTTTCCTGGAAGAAATATTTCAAATCTGAAAACGGACGCGTCAATTTATACGATGCGTTTGCGCGTGCTGTACGCGATCAGCTGCTTCAGGTTGAGGGTGGAGGGTGGAAGGTGGAAGGAAAAGACAGGAGCGAGGCTTTCGACCCTCGAGCTTCGATCTTCCAGCTTATGAAATTATGGCGCGATCAATTGATCCGCGACCTTTCCAGTCAAAAACGGGTTACGGATTTAAATGATTATTCCAAATTTCTGGAAGATATGAATCCAGCGGTCGGGGACAGTGTGCTCCATGCCTGGAAAAAGAATATTCAAAGAATTGTGGCGGGCATGAACGGCCTTGATCACAAGGGCGCGCTAAACGAAGCGAACCTCGCGGGTCTTTTCAAAACGGCTCAAACCATTTCACCTGCGGCGGGGCCGATGGTCTTAAGTCCTTCCGATTTTACCGCATCCGCTGCTTTGGCCATGTCCGAAACCCGCAGCAAAAATGAGGATGAGGTTTCCGGCCAAGGAGTGCTCGCTAAAATCACTGAGAGTTTGAAGTCCTTGCCCTATTGGACAATGGGCGTTGAAAATGAATCAACTCTTAATGAACGTTCTGAGCCGCGCGCGAATAAACCCTTGGGAACTGCGCGTGAAATCCGCTCGCGTCTCGAAGATGGAATTTATGTCGCGGATAATGTTCCGCGAAAGGCGGGACTTTCTTTTTGGGATAGAGTTTATTTGATCCTGCTGAACGTGATTGATTTTGATATATCCAATGTCCCATTTTCGGAACTCGCGAAAGACGCTCAGGAATTGCTCCGCTCAGGCGCTCAAGATTATGAAATTCATGTCGTGCCGCCTTATTCAATCAATGGTCAGCACGTAAATCCCGACTTTTTCGTGAAGCCCGCGCCCAAGCGCCGCTCCGAATTGCGCGCGACACCGGAGGAAATTGAAACGGTTCAAAAGCAGTTCGATGCTGCATTGAATCAGCTGCGGAACGATGCGGCCAATTTGTCAGCGGCGGGTTTGCTCCGCCTGCAGGGATTAGCCGAGAGTGTCCAGAAGCTTGTGCAGCCCGTGCCGTCAATTTCCACAAAATTTGCCTATGATCCGGCAGAGACCGCCTTGAAGTTGATACAAACGATCGAGAATGGGCAGTTCGTCGGTTCGCGTGTGACTTTAGGTCCGGCCGATCTCGGCAAATCTGGATACCGTTATGGCCGGCGCGAAACCAATCTGTACACTTACATGCAAGACGATGCCAACAAGCTCTTTTTGCAGGCAGTAAATCATATTTTTCAACGGGCATTTGCCGCACAGCCGCCGCAAGATTGGACGGCCACGGAGCAAATCATCCGCAGCCATGCCGATTATCTTCGAAAGCATAACGGAATTGAAATCGTCGAAATCATCCCACGCGCCGACGAGGCCAGGATGGATTATTACGATCCTTACTATGCCGTAGGCCGGACGTTGGCGGGCTTGCAAGAAAAATTCCGGTTCGATCAAGACGGCATTCTGCAGATTCCAATTTATGCCATGGCCGATGCCCTGGGTTTTGGGCGTGGCGCATTCCGGCCTTCGTCTCTTTCAAAACGCGATGAAACCCTTGAGCGGTTTAATGCCGTTTTTTCAGAAATTTATGTGGACCGTAAAAATGCCGAACCAAAAACCTTGATCCTGGATTTATTGCGCAAGCTTGTAGAGACGGTAGAAAAGCAATATCCGGGTAAAGAAATTAAGGGTATCCGGATTTTGCCCAATGCCCAGCCGGCCAGAGAACCGAAAAGCCTCAAATTTCATATTGATGGCCAGTACAGCATTGCCGAATTGGGAGAAATGGATCTCTCGGATTTATATAGGGTCATGGGGTTTCATGACCGGTTGGATCATAAAATTTCGTTGGGATTGAAAAGGGCGGGATTCGACAAACTTAAGGACGCCGTCAAGCTTTCACCGAAAGAATTGACCAAAAAGGTTAAAGGGCATGGAATCGGCGAGAAAAAAATCGAAGAGTTCCAGGCTTGGATCGGAGTGCTTGGCGTCGATTTTGGATATGATCTCGATAAAGTGCTCAATGAGGATTTAAGCGTTCTGGCAGGGGACAATCCCGCGGTTCAAGCGGCACTGAAAAGTTTAAAGCGTCGCAAGGTATCCGTTGGCGTGGGGAAAGAAAAAATCCAGCTCTTCACGGTCCGCGATCTCCTTAAAGTTTCAGCTGAAGAACTCAAAAAAATAAAGAAGACAACCACCGGCGAATTTATTTTTACTGATGAAATTTTACAAGCGGTCCGCGGGGAGCTCGACAAGCGCGCCTTAATGCTGGCCGGCGAAGAACGCCCCAACGCACGCCGCACGGCCGAAGAGGAATTTCAGACACGGCTGAGCACTCTTGCCCTGAGCAAGGAGACGCATCGAAGATCCGAAGTGCGGACTGAGGAGCAAGAATTGCTGCGTAAAAAACTATCCGCGCAGGGAATTGTAGATGTGGATTGGAGCGCAATTCCAGATGAGACCTATAGGCAAATAAAACTTTTAATCGAGGCGAAGCTGGATTTTAATGTTGTTTTTCAGCCCCGGATCATTCATCAAGAGCTGGCCCCGGGTTCAGGGCCTTACGACGGCGGTACGCCGCCGACTAATTGGGCCGGTGATTATAACCCGAGCCCGGAATACGTTGACGTTGTTGATCAGGAACAATCCCTTCTAATTCAACCGCAGCCTGCCCGCTCCGAAGTGAGAGCGTCGAAGAAGGCTGCTGATAAATCTGAGGTTTCTCAAACGCGCGTGACAAATAGAGAGTCAGCGGATGACATTCGGCTTAAGGAACTTTTCGAACAGTTGGGCCACGCCAATTCTGCTTTCCGTGACGCCGCGGCCTTGGCGCTTTTGATCCGTGCTGAGGAGACTCCAGAAAAAGTTACGCCTTTGCTTAAACGAGCGGCGCAAAGTCAAAAGAAGTATGTGGCGGCAAATGCCAAATGGGTTCTGAAGAAACTTGAAGAATCAACGACCGCCCGTTCTGAAGCTCGGATTAACAGCGATGAAGAGAAATCTGAAGCAGAAAAGCCCAATTCGCTTATTCCGGCATCGCCGATTTCCGAAGAAATCATCGATCCGAAAGCTAAAAACGCAGCAAAGATTTCAGTGCCGGCAGAGATTGACCAGACATTGCGCCAAGCCGCGAGCGCTGGCCCCGCCCAATTGGTCAGCTCTATCATGACAAATCCTGAAACCGTAAAACAGTTAATCGCGACAGGCGTTTGGGGAGATCAAGAGCAGCTTCGGGCGGCTTTAAACAAAATTGCTTTTGGCGCGGCCAATGATCAGACGGAAGAAGCGGTTAGACAAGTAACGAGTACGGTCAGTGAAGGTGTTGAAAATTCACAAGTTAATCTTGTGGTGGCCAATATTTTATCGCAACGCGGCCAATCCGCACCCAAGTTTATGGCGCTCGCGGATGAGATCATCCGGCATCATGATCCTCAGCTCGCGGAAAATCTCGAAAGTCTTCTGAGAGGAAATCCTGAAATTCAATTTCAGGCATTCCAGTGGCTTTTTGACCGCATGAATAAAGAGGCCGAAGCTGCTATTACCGCTCCCAAAAGCGATCAGCCCGCGCATTTTTTGACCCTCAGCATTATTCTTAAACAATTTATCCGCGTATTAAATTATACGGACCGGACAGAGTGGATTGGCCTTCAAATTCATATGATTATGCGCTTCGCGGAACGCATCGCGGATGAAAGCAAAGAAACAGAAAAGCCCTTTATGCACGCGCTGCTTATTTTCCACCCGCACATTTCACGGGATTTTATTTTGGCTATTGACACGCAATTTGCTCAGCTTCTTCACGCGAAGGAAGAAGAGAGGCAAGAAGCGCTGAAAAAATATGGAAGCATCGAAAAATACGCGCAGGCCATTGAAACCGTGCTTTCGTTCGCGATTTTGGCCTGGCCGGATGAGTTTTATGATTATTTTAAATCCCGTTTTCCGCACGCGGTAGATCTGCAAAAAGCAATTTATCTGGGCATTTTAAAATATGCCGTTTATCGGAATGATGCGGAAGATCAAGGCGCTATGAAAGCCGACGGCGCGCGCCTCCTTTTTATTTTGGATAATCTCATGATTCTTACCCAGTCAAAGCATCCTTTTCTTTTGTCGCGTCTCACCCAAGTGCTTGAATTTATTCCGAATGAAGCGGTTGCCTACCTTTTGGCAAATGACCGTTATGCTAAAACCGCTGAAAAGAGCCGTTTGTTCCTGATGGATTTTATTCTTCGGGCTTCAACGACAGGAGAGATTGATGGTGGAAGAATGGCGGTTCTTCCGCTCATTATGTTTGAAATCGGGCAGGAAGATAATTATGAACTTAAATTTAAAATTTTATTCAGCGATTACTTTGATGAGGAAACTCTCAAGAGTCTTTCTGCTGAACAAGCGAGGACCCTCCGCAAAGCGATTTTCCAGGATTATGAACAGTTCATTCAAAATGACCTGCTTGTCCAAAATCTTAAACGAATCCTGCAAGTCTTTGGTTTTGTTTCGATCCGGGAAGCATTTCAATTCTTTGAACAAATGGTAAGAACAGATGTTCAAAAAGCGGTCAATGTCTTAACCATGGCCGCTGATCTGGCCTTCGAATATGACGCTAAGGGGGACTCCGCGGTCCTGGCCGAACTCGCCAAAATGACCGAAGAAGCCGCTCGATTTTCCAATTTAACCAGCCGAGACAAACAGAGAGCGATTAAAAGTTTTTATGATTTGCGCGAAAAAGTCGCGGGGTATCACAAAGAAAGTGAAGGCCTTGAAGAGCAAAGTAAGACGGTAACCGTGACGGCGACAGCGGTTAACACGAAGGTTAAAGAACTGGATGATGAACAGCGCAGGCTTGAAAAAAGAAAGCGCCAGCTGAAACAGCAGCAGGAACTTTTGACAGCCTCTTATGTGGCTGGGACCAGTCAGCAGTCAGAAGCGGAAGCGGAACTTAGACGGTTTCCGTGGTATATGCCGCTTTGGACACTCTGGGAATGGATGATTCAAAGACCGGGATCCGGCACGCTAGCGTACCGTCAGGCCCGCCAGCGTTATGACGAGATCACAGTTTCGCTCGGACAAAATATTGGAGACGAAGCGCAGAATGCAAAGGATTCAGCGGCTGTTGAGAAGGCGCTTAAAAAAATTGAGCCTGAAAAAAAGAAAGCTCTCGCGGATCAAGCGAGTATGATCGAGGCCTTTAATGCCACACAAAAACGCAATGAGGAACTTAAAAAACTTATAAAAAATGCTGAAGAAAAAGAATTCCCAGCCATTGATGAGCAGATCAAAAATTCCAGAGCCGCGGCGCATGCTTATCACAAAATTTTGAGACTTTTTATTAAAAGCCCTTCGACTGCCGCTGAAGTGGTTGATCGGGCCAAGAAAATTTTAACGCTTCCGGAATCCAAATTAGAAAAACTGCAGGACAGCGATATTTTTATAACATTGCTAACGATCGCGGTTAATCCTAAATTTGAAAAGATCTTCGATCTCGAACGTCTTAAAACAGAATTAAAAGAATATTTGGAATATCAGGCCAAGCACGGTACTTTTCAGCCGGAAGTAAAAGAAGAAGTTATTTTTCTTTCTGAGCTCGCCGCGCAGGGGAAAATGATTCCCGCGGATATTAACGAAATTCTTTATCACGGTCTGCAGAACTTTTTAAGAAATAACCGGTATCAGCCCGATCTAACGCTGCGGATTTCTAATCTTGCCATGGATACGGAAAAAGCCCGCGCGGCTCACCGCAAGGAAACCGATGCCTTGGTAAAGGAAGTGAGAACCATTGTCGGAGCTTCTGAAGAAAATCCCGTCGCGATCAAAGACTTTCTTGAAATGAAGTTTGGAACAAAAACGTCCACGGCGGAAATCCTGACCATCGTTTTTATTCTGAATACGATTTTTGGTCCAGGCGGGATGGAAGGCGCGATCGAAAACCTTTTTTATATGCTGGCCGGCGAAGAAGGTTCCTTTTTCGTCCGTCCTGAGGAAGAAGACTTTGTGGTGCCGAAAAACCGCGCGGAAATGGTTGAGAAGCGCTACCGGAAATACTACGAATCAATCACGCAGCTGAAAAAGCGCGTGCTCCTTAACAAGCAAGAAATCTTCCGTTCTGAAGAGGGGCTGGGCTGGGACCGGTATGCGACGAACGCGAGTTTGTATTATTTCACCCGTTTGTTTAATCAAACGGCTCTGTCCCAAGAAGTCCGTGCGGATATTGAGAAACTTCTTTATCTCCTGATTTTTGAACCTTGGACCAAACAGCTGCCCCAGCCTAAAGTAAAAGGAAAAGAAAAGCCTGCTACTCAGCGGGAACTTGTGGCCGATGATCATGCAATTTTGGCCGCGATCGAAACCTATCTGGCAAACGCTCCAAAAGTCGAACACCTTCAAGTTACAGCGGGCACGCATTCCCCAAGATACCTGGGCCTTCTCGCTTATCACTTTGCCAAAAAGACCATGCTCACGATGGAATTGCTAAATGCGGATGCTCAGAGAGATTATTTGACGATTCTTGAAAAAATGGAAACCCTGATTGGGCCAGCCATCAAGATTCCTGACCAGGACCGGGAAATCAATATTTTAGAATTCATTAAAATGGCGGTTCGCCAGCTTAGAAAAAATCTTAAGATTGAAACCGCCCGCTTTTACGACGATAAACCGCGTTTGCCTTCGATCGACAAGTTTGCTCTGCCCGCGCCCAAGGAAATCCGCGCGAAAATTTTAGCTGGGGGAAGCACGCTAAGAATTTCGAGAGGATTTGATCCGATTGATCTTCAAACGAATTCAGCTTTGGCTAAAATGGTGGGGGAAGACAAGGATGGAAATGTCTGGAAAGAACTGGACCTTGATTTGACGCAGGCTGAAAATATTCAGGAGCTAAAACGGCTGGTTGGCGTTACGGGAAATTCTCAGGACCTCTCATTTTCTATTCAAGACCCGCCGCGGATTCTTATGGTCCAGAAAAAAGGGGAGGCACAGTGGGTTTCTCCGGGAATGCTTTTTGCCTCCAAAACAAATCCCGCGATTCTTAATTTTATCGGCAAAGAGGTTGACTACGCAGGATATGTCGATTTAAAAATCAAACGTGAAACCCGCTTATTTGAATTTCCAGCGGCGGCCAAATTTAATCTTGAAGCTGAGCCGGAAACTTTCACGATCAAAGCGTTTTCCCGTTCTGAAGCGCGTACCGAAGAAATGACGGTTCCCAACGCGGATATGGCCTTCAAATTTGAAATCGGAACGTCCGGTTGGAGAACGACGACGCTGAAAGGCTACACAAAGCCGAATGTTGCCCGTTTAGCGCAAGCCGCGGCGATTGTTGTCAGCCAAGATCCAAAACTTAGAAAATGGCCTATCGCGATTGGGTATGACGCACGTCCTAATGCCCGTGACTATGCTTTGATTGGAGCGCGGGCGATTGCCGGTTACGGACGGCAAGTTACCTTGATTGATGAAGTCACACCGACTCCTGTCATGGGTGAACTGACCGGTAAAGATGCGCCCACCCGTTATGGTTTAGCCCTTCATATTACCGCAAGCCACAATCCTGTTTACGCAAGTTTGACTCCCAAAGCCCAATGGCTTGGCATGAAATTCATGATTAATGGTATTCCTGCCCCGGATGAATTTACTCAAAAAATTGTCGCTATCGCGAATGATCCCGCCCAGAGCACTCAATACATTCTTGCGGACGGAGCCCAAGTCGGTAAAGGACAGGTGATTGACGCTGCCTACAGCCGATTGGAAACCGTGTTTGATATCGCAAAAATCCGCGAGAACCTTGCAAAAATGAATGTAAAAACCGCGTTTAATCTTATGCACGGCGCGAACGCCGGAATCGGCGCAAAGGTTTTTCCTGCTATGGGAATTGATCCTTCGAATATTTACAACGCGGAGCCCATGAATCAGGCCAATGTTCATCCGCTCACTGTCCGCAATGAAAAAGACGAAGAAGTCATTTGGGCTCCGGACCCCACTAAACCTTATTTCCTTGGAAATGAAACCGGCGCGGATCAGCCGGGTGTTCTCCTGATGCGCAGTGACGGCGATGCTGACCGTCTTGTCGTGAGAGATATCGACGGAAAAACAGAAATTGAACCCAATCAATTAAGCCTCATTATCGCGCATTACCTTATGAAGCAGCGGAATCAAAAGGGTGCGATTGTCCGGACTGTTCCGACTACGCGCGGCTTAGACCGTTTTGCTGAAATGAACAAGCTCCAATTGTTTACAACGCCCGTCGGTTCTAAAAATTTCGCGCAGTACGCGGACAAATTATTGGTCGGCAGCGAAGAAAGCGGACATATTTTCTTCCGTATTGACGGCAAGCTTTTCGCTGATAATTCCATGGCGCTTGCGTTGCTTGTGGCTGAGATTGTAGGGACTACGGGCAAAAGTTTGAGTGAATACTCCGATGAGATTTGGAAAGAAATTACGGCGAAAACGGGCCAGGAAAGGCTTGTCCATTACCGCACCGAAGTGACGCGCGCGCTTGTGAACGATCAGCTTAAGCAAACTGTTCTTGATATCCGCGGTTCGTCTTTTGATCAAGCGCAATTCGCAAATAAATTGGTTAATAAACTTGGTCTCCAAATTCCGAACCAGGGCATCCGTTTTGACACGCAGGATGATAAAGGCTTTACGGTTGAGTTTCCAGATTTCTGGGTTATGCCGAGAAATTCCGGTACTGAGCCTGTTATCCGTATCTATGTTGAAGCGCCCGCTGCAATGGATAAAGAAACAATCGCAAAAGCGGTTCAAGATACGCTGATCGAAAGCGTTTGGGATTCGGAAGAGACCGTTCCTTTAACGGCCCGTTCTGAAGCCCGCTCGCTGCAGTCTGATAAGAAAGTTGCTCTGCATCGTCAGGTTAAACGTGAACTTAAGCATGTGGAAGATTTGTTAAAGCAGCTTGAAGATGGCGGTACTGTTTCTGACTTTTCCAAGATCCAAGCGCTTCTCGCGGCCCTATACGGCGGTTCCGCGCAAGTCTACTTTGAAAATCCTTCGGCAGAGGAGGGCTTTGCCGGAAATCCTATGTGGACAAAAACATCGTTTGTTTTTGAATGGGGAATTCTCGCGATTAACGCGGCAAGAGCTAAGGGGCAGTCTCTTCCCGTATACGCGCCGCAGAAAGAGAAATCCGCAATGCTCATCCGCGCGGTTAACGAGCAGCTTGAACAGCTTGGAATCTATCCCGATAAAATGATCTCATCGGCAGTGTGGGGGGGAGAGCTGACAGTCGGTGAAATTTTAAGCGGTCATCCTAAGTTTCAAAATTCCTTTTGGCATACTTTTCTTGGAGAATTAAAAGATCCTGACGCTGCGGTGAGCTTTTCGCAAAGCCGTATCGAACGGGTTTTTGAGCTGCTGAAATTAACGCGCGCCCAGCAAAATTATATTAGAAGCTTCGATAATATTTTTATTCCGGTTTTAAAAATTGGAGAAACGGAGCCTTTCATCGTCCGTGCTCAGCATAAGAATGTGCGGGGCCCCTATAAAGGAGGTATTCGCTTAATTTTTGAAGATACTTTGAAAAACGACCCTCATTTCATGCGTTTGTTTAATGACCTCAAAGATAAGCTTACGCTGCAGGAACTCCGTTATTTTCTCCGTAAATACGTTTTTGAAGAAACCTTGCCGCTAAGTTTCGGAATGACTTCTAAAAACGCGGTCGCGGGGCTTCCTTATGGGGGAGGCAAAGGCGTGGAGCTCGCCGCGGATATTTATTTAGATGAAAATAGAACTTCTGAAATCCGGAGCAATTTCCACGGCAGCAATGCCTCTCACTATCTGCATAGCTTAGCGCGCGGGTTTGCGCGGGTTCTTCAGAAATCCGGAACGGTAAGCCCAGATACGGATATCCCAGCCGCGGATTTAAATAGTGCGCGTTACATGGATATTATGGCGGATGAACACGTCGAAGTTGTTTTTGAAGAAATGTACAAGCGGGGGCTATTTGACCAGCTTATAAATCAAATGACTTTTTATGAAAAGATCAAATATTCCCTTTTTCTTCTGCTGGAAGCGCTTGTCGGGAATATTCCCAATATTTCTTGGATGCCCGCATGGATTAAAAGAAATATTAAAAGCATGCTGGACGCGTTAGAAAATAAAAACTTAAAACTTATCAAAGATTTAAAAGCCATAGTGCCGTATTCAGGTGATTCGATTTTTAAGCCCTACTATCTTCAAACGATGACGAAATATTTAAAAGATTTGAGGGCTAAAAATAAACAGGTCCCCGAAGCGCTTGCCCCGTTAGCCCGGCATGTCGCGACGTATACTTCCAAATCAAAAGATCTTTCAGGGTCGCTTTTCCGGCCGGAATCGACCGGTTACGGCGGTATTCATGTTCTTAAAGAAGTGGTGATCCGTGAAGGAAAAGGCCGTTCAAATGAGAAGCCGCTAGAGGGAATGACCGCGAAATTGATGGGATTTGGCGGCGTCGGGCTGCCCGCGGCTGAGAAAATGATTCAAGAAGGCATGAAGCTTCAGTTTATTTCGGTGGGCCCTCTCGGCGGAGTAAAAAAAGAATCTGGTTTTTCAGAACAGGATTTGGCTGTTCTCAGAAAAGTCTGGTTTGAAACACAGGGTTTTTCGCTATTAAATTCAAAAGAAGAATTCAAGATCGACGGTGCGGAATTTATTTCCAAAGAAAAAATGGAAGATACTTCTGAAGAAAATAAAGAACAGAGTTTCTTGGGGTATCCCGTGAATGTCTTTATTCTCGCGGCGGTTGAGAATGCTGTCCATATCGGAAATGTCGCCCAAACCCAGGCTGATATTTATCTCGAACTAGCTAACGGAGCCATAACAAATGAAGCTTACGACCGCCTGATAGCTGCCGGTGACATTGTGATTCCGGATACCCTTGCGAATGCCGGGGGAGTCACGGTGTCCTATTACGAGTGGCTTCAGAATTTAAGCAATGAAAGATGGAGTGCCGCCCGCCTGCAGGCCGATATGGAAGCCAGTCTTTCCAAAGGCGTTGAGCGCGCGGATGCGATCCGTAAAAAATACACAACTGATTGGCGAACCGCGGCGGATACGCTTATGGTTACAGAAGTTTTAGAAGCCTATAAACAGACAAATAAAGAAAAAAAATCTGCCCGCTCCGAAGCGCGGACAGCATCGGCAGAAGATGAGTACGTTCCGACTGAGCAGGAAAAAACCCAGGGACTTATCCGTATGAGTCTGGTTTTAATTCAGGACACGGCGGCCGCTCTCATTGAAGGCGGAAAGATGGAAGAGGGCGGAAAACTTTTAGAGATTTATCAAATCGCGGCGAAAATGCAGGATCAAAAAATTGCGGCTGTGGAACCGGGTAAGCATGCCGGAAATAATTACCGGAACGGCAAAGTTTATATCCCAAGGCCTGATGACCCAAGCGCGACGCCTGAATACATCGCCACACTTATTGCCCTGGGTGCCGCTTACCTTAAAAATTTAAATCAGAAAACAAAAGACAAGGCGCTTCCTTCAAGCGCGGATCCTGCCTACTTTAAAGCGCTCGAAGCTTTATTTAAAGAGACTTCAAAAGAGATTAAGAAATTGATGGAAGTTACGGTGCTCGATGGGAAGCCTTGGAAGCTCGGAGCTAGGAAGTTCAATGAAAGAATCGCTGATTGGGTGGATGACGGTCAGTCTGAAAAACGTAAGCGAGAGCTTGACGCTGAGCTGAGGGCAAAATATGAATTAGACGTAAAGTTAGGGAAAGTTGAAGCTGTGATTAGTGAGCAGTTATCAAGTTTACCCATGATTCTCGCGGGACTTTATCAGACTCAAGAGGGTCTTAAAGGGCTTGAAGATGCCTGGGTATTTTATGCCCCCGCGCTGAATAAAGCTTTTGAGAGCAAAGATGCCGAGGGACTGCACCAAACAGCGGCAGATTTGATCAATGCTTATGCAAAGGCATGGACATATATTCGGAAATCCAATCAATTAAGCGATGTCGATGTTACGGAGCTTCAGCAGTCGCTTGTTTCGGGAATAAGAAATTATTTCAACGGTGAATCTCCCGGACGAGGGGGGAATTTCGTGGGCCGTGATCTTTTAGTGCAGGCCATGAAATCTATTTTGCCCAATCCGGAAATCTTCAGCTATCTGCGGGACAAAATCAAGCTCGCGGAATTAACAGATAAAATTAAAGCCGCGAAAATCTCTAAGGCCGAGGCAGTTAAGCAAGGAGAGATTCAGCGCGCGAAAGCCATTTCAGATTTGGACGCGGCAGTTCACGAAGCCTTGTTCGCGCTTCTGCATGATGTTGAACTTCAAAAACCGCTTGGAATTACGGGCGGCGGCTCAAGTCTTCTGGCCATTAAAAGCTCGGCTTCCGGAAATGTTCCGCTGCTGGCCTTACCGGATTTACGCAATATTAAACCGGAAGATAAAGCACCTGCGCCCGCGAATGCCGGACAGCCCGCGCAAACTCAAACAGGCGGTGCCGCAGCTCAGGTGAATATTCCAGCCAGCCTTTTATTGATTGGGTTCTCTGCCGATCAATTTCTTCAAAAACATCCGGATACGACATCCCTGAAGTATATACGGGACATGATCCAAGCTATGGAGTCCTCTAAAACTCTTGAGGATTTTATTCAAAATATGCCCCTGAGCTGGCGGGGGATGACCAATGTCCGGCTGGGCCAATTAGAAACCGGAAGCACTGAAGACCTTGAAGAATGGCTTTTGTTCTCTCTCCATCTTTATTTGCACAGTGAGAAAAAAGCCGAGCCTGAGCTTGCTGTCAGATGGAAAAAGTTTGGCGAACAGCTTGGAACTTTCAGCAGCGATGAACTGGCCGGAATGCGCAAAGTCATCGGCAAAAAGACCGAAAGAATTTCAAACCAGGAGCTCCGCCCCATTATTTTTATTTCGATGATTCTGTTTGCGTCTCTTGCCAAAGCTGCCGCAGATGAGAAACAGATCTCGAGCCGTATTGGCGATCTCGCGAAAGTTTTAAACCGGATGGGCGCAGAAAGGGGATACATTCTCTTTCCTTATATATCAGCGTTTCTGAATTTTGTTGAGGTGAAATACAAAGAGAAAAAAGAATTAAAAAAGAAATCGCTGGAAAAGGCCCCTAAGGCAGATGCTGAGCCGCCCGCTGAAGAAGCTAAAGTTGAAACGCCTGCATCGGCCTGGTTCCCCTGGGGTAAGACCGAAAAGAAAGCGGAACCGCAAACACCCGCGGCCGCGGTAGAAACTAAAAAGAGTGCGGAACCTTGGGATCAGGCGGATTTTCCGAAAGGACAAAAATTCGAAGATTTTTTAACACGGGTATCGCTCGCAGCTTTACGGATTAGCGAAGCGGTTGAATCGGAAGAAATGTCTGACCAGCAGGAAATTGAGCGCGTTCTTAATCTGATGTTTACAGGAAAGACTGACGCGAAAATTTTAGAAAGTATGGTAAGGGCTATTGCGAGAACAACTCATCCTGACGCGAATTTGGATCTTCCTTCGGATTTGGCGAGTGCTTACAAAGCTATTTATGATTCAGCTATCGTTTTAAATGAGTATTTAAATGGTAAAAAGGCATGGACTATTGACGAGATCAAGAATTTGCCGGCGCGAATGCGGGAGGTTCTTAAGGCGGTAGAGGATTACCAAGCCTATCAGCTTAAGTCGAAAGAAGAAGCAAAGGCCAAAGCTGAAGAAGCCGCGCGCAAAAAGGATGAAGAGCTGCTTAATGTTCTGAAAGAAATCCTCGCCCTTCTAAAAGAACTTCAGAGCCTTAAAGATTTGCCTCAAGCAATTGCCCGTCTCAATGAACTTTTGGAAAAGGGCAAGGTTGCGGGCCCCGCTCAGACAGCCGCGGAAGAAGTCGCGAAGCTCGCTGCGCCGCAAGCTTCCTCGGAGGATACCGCTGCCCGTTCCGAATCCCGAGCGGACGAATTTCGTACGAATTATGAGAAGCTCATGGAAGCGCTTCCGAAAATAAAAATCATTAAGAAGAATTACAGGGAGCTTTCAGGGAATATTCAGTTAGACGGAAAGCCGCGGACCGTAAAAATTCAAGTCTTTTATGATCCGGCTGATAGCGGGCGTGTGACGCTGGATGTTTTTCTGAAGAAAGGCACGGATCAGACCTTTAGTGCTGAAGACCGGATTTTTATCGGAATAAATGATTTCAGATCCAGCGACACCTATTATCAGAGCGTGCGGCACATTTTGGCTGTCACCAACTTGGTCGGTTTTACTTTCCCTATGTCGCTGAAGGCAGAAACGTTTAGTAAGTCGGTTGAAGAAGCCGTGGGGGTTTTACATAATGCTGGGTTGGTGATGATGAAGGGTAAAGAAAATTTTAATGCCGCGGTGGAAGCGAATAGAGGGATTTCGAAGCTCGAAAAAGCGCTTAACATAAGTTCTTATGAGGAGATGCTCTCAAGAATGGGGAAGTGGACACTTGAGATTTCACAGATTAATACTATACCCGCGGCCAAAATAATCTTTAATCAGATGAATAACCTTCAAATTGAATCAATTCTCGCCGCGGCGCCTGCTTTTACCGCGAGTGATGTCCGTTATAAACATGGGATTCAAGCCTTGAGAAAAGCGCGCGAAATTTTAGCTGTCATTTCCCGTTCCGAATCCCGGGTATCTTCCAATGATGAAGATTATACGCCGGGTGACTGGAGTCCTAATGCTCCGAAAAGACGCCATGAAATTCTTGAAACCGAAACGCGGGAGTCTTGGAAATTTCCATGGCGGGCAGTTGGCGGGGTTTTAATTTCACGCTGGTTTTTGATCACGGCTTTTGGAATCGGCGGGCTTTTGTACGTGGCAAATGAAATCCATAAAGATATTGAAGCGATGGCACCCTATTTAAGAAATTCCGGGGATAAATTCCAAATTCACCATGAAGACGGCCAATTCACAGTGGGAAGTATCCCGATTGAAGATAAAACCGGAATTTTAGAAAACTCTCATATCAAGATTACGATCAGTAACGGCGCGCAATACGCGGGGATGATCCGGC
The DNA here is from genome assembly GCA_964511315.1 of uncultured bacterium. GTDB lineage: Bacteria > Omnitrophota > Omnitrophia > Omnitrophales > Aquincolibacteriaceae > CAZEFF01. The sequence continues at coordinate 15,919 of CAZEFF010000039.1, forward strand.
GGCATCAGATTGAAAAAATCCGTCTTGAGCGGTCAGTGAAAGATGGGCAGCCGGCGGTGCTCATTTCTCTTGTGCCCCGCGAAAATGAAATTATTCAGGAACCACTCGAAGAAAAATTCCGCTTAGATGCGAATGGTAATCCCGTAAAAGAAGATTTGGACGCGGTTGCGGCCATGATCAGTCAGGGCCGGTTTAAAACGGTTAAAGAGCTTAATCTTTATATGAAGTGGGGCTTTCTTTCTGTCGGTCTTTTGACGGGGCTTGGCGTTATTTATTGGGTGGTCACAAAAGCCCAAGACCGTTATCAATACAATAGTGACGGAGCAGCGGCAGCAAGCCAGCGGGACATTGCCCGCGGCCGGCAAATTCGCGAAGCCCGCGAACTCGAAAGAGATCAAGATGCCCGTTCTGAAACGCGCACTGTTTCTGTTGCACCGTGGGTGATTATGGGGGCTGATTTAAGTCAGCAGTGGCGTGCGCTGGTGGAATCAAATCAAATTTGGATTAAGTCAACAGATCCGCGTCCCGGTGATACTTTTGAACATAAAATCGGATATGGCATTCAGGCTTTACCGGGCGGCGGTTTTGATTTCATGGGATTTGATTATGACGCGAATCAGCCGATGCCTTACCGTGTGGAAGAAAGCCAAATCGAAGGCTCCAATTACCGCGCTCAGTTCAATATTTTTAGATCGCTTCGCCCTGGGGTAAAGCCGCTGCCGCTTGGACGTCAGCCGGAGCTTCCTTTGCACCCCGATAAATGCGCGTTCGGCTGTAAAAATCCTGACATGCCGGCAAGTCTCTTATCCAGAACGCCTTTCCTTCAAGTTGAAGCGAACGGCCGCAAATGGGACGCTTTTCATAATGTTTCAGTGTTTGAACGTGAAGGGCATGTCATTATCGTCCCGCATTTTGATAAAGATCATCAGGATGAAATCCGTATCCAGAAACTCTTGAGCCGCGATCTTCTCGATGTGATTCATATTTCGCGCAATAGCAAGAACCTTCTACTATTTTATAATGCGCCGTTTGCCGGAGCTTCCGTCAATCATATCCATTTTCAAGGAGTTTACCGGAACGCGCAGAATCCTTACGCGATGGAATTAGCACCGAAGAAACTCTTGTTTGAAGCTGAGGGAGTGCGGATAAGTTCTTTAGAGCAATATCCAGCACGCGGTTTTGTTTTTGAAGGAGGCAGTGAGGCAAATCAGGCTGATGTGGTTTATAAACTCATTAACTATTTGCAATCTCAAACGCCGGAAGCAATTCCTTTTAATCTCCATTTGATTGAAGATAAAATCTATATTTTTCCAAGAAATATTGATCAGGCCATTGTTTCTGAATTGCCCGGGGGCGCTATCGCGTCTTACGAATTAGCCGGCCGGCTGATTATCACCAATGAAGAAGCGTTCCGGTCGCTGACGGTAGAAAAAATTGAAGCGGCGCTCCAAAAAACAACGCTTCCGGAAGAAAAAACAGACGCGATTTTAAAAACAGTTTATCCGGGAATGGGCGAATGGTTATCTGAAGAGACTGTTAAGGTTATGCCCGATGCGTGGAAAACGCAGATGGAGCAGGTTAGATGGATACGCCTAAGAGCGCAAGGCACCGTTTCGCAGATTAAGTCGCATGACGGGGCTGTTATTTCTGATCCTGTCGACATGGATTTAGGCTGGGTG
>CAZEFF010000039.1:17607-20318 GCA_964511315.1 uncultured bacterium
GCGGCAGACTCCGTGGAGGTGACGCGTGGCCCGTTGAAGGCAGCCGCGAGCATCAAGCTATTTTGGATCAATACAAGAGTCATGACGGCGATCCTTGGGAAGCGTCCTATTATGTCGCTATATCTGTAGAAGATTTTCAATATTTGCCGAAAGGAAAAACTCCGAGCCGTTCAGAGCTTCGATTGCCGCTGCTTGCGGGTATTGATGCGGCAAATGTTGTTCAGTGGGTACAGGCAAATCCTCTTTGGACGGCTTTGGTTGTCGGCGGAGTTGTTCTGCTTATTTTTTACGCCCGAGAAATAATCAATAACTGGATTTCTGATATTAAAATTAGCAGACTGAATAAAGAACGCGAACGTGAGCGTGCCGAACTAAAAGCGCGGATGAAAGAGAAAATCTGGCAAAGCGCGGCTAAGCGGAATGAAGCCAAGCCTGAATATGAAGACGCGGTTAATGCGATCGCGAAACAATTAGGGGAACAGCTCACTGTCCGCGAAATCGAAATTCAGTGGGACAAGATTTCGAATGAGATTTATGACGCCGTGCTTAAGTACGGCATCAAAAGTGTAAGAATCGGCCAAACGCTGGATGAAGCCGCTCCTATTAAGATTGTTCATGAACGCGGTGATCGCGCTTACGGCGGCATTACTGCCATTGTGGAAGAGATGCTTTTGCGCAGAAAGCTCAATGAACAAGGCATCTCAGAATATCAAGTTGATTGGAATGCTGTCCCGGAGAATGTTTATTCAGATATCAAAAAAATGCATGCCGAGGGCCGGGACTTCTACGTTGTTTTTACGCCCAGAATATCGCATGAAGAACCAGTTGCTGGAATGGAAGGGTATGAATATGCCGCTCCCCCTCCTGGAGCGCCGGGAGTAACCTGGGAGACCGTTGTTGATCAGGAGCAGAGCCTTTCTGTCTACCCGTCACGCTCTGAGGTCCGAACCGTTTCGGATAAAGAAGCTGAAGTACGTGCCAATCAATTAACGTTTGATAAGCCTATCGATACAATCGTGGCCATTGATGATGATTACGCCGATGAGGGTTCGGCGCAAATCGCCAAACTTTTGCTTGCAGCTTACGCGCGTAAATTTGCGTCAGGCCGAAAAATCGATATCGAAATCGCGGACGATGGCCAAAAAGGCTATGACAAAGTCACCGAACTTGCTGGCCAGGGAAAAAATGTTTTTGTTATTACGGATCAGAATATGCCGGTCAAAAAAGGCATTGAAATGATCCGCGAGCTTCGAGCGGCTGGTTACCAGGTACCTATTCTTTTGCATTCAGGAAATTCTTCTGATCGTGAAGCTATTTCGGATGTTCCAAACGCTGTGCATATTGAGAAGGGGAATTCGCTCATATCCTTTTGGACAAATATTTTATCCCGCTCTGAAGCGCGGAATGAGCAGCCTGATTTAGAGGGCCTGACATTTTCTGAAAAAATGACCGAGCTGATTAACCGCCGTTTGGATCAGACGCATGTTCCCGAAGATAAGATATGGCATCAGGTGCTTATTTTATCCGAAGGGGATACGGCCCTTGATGCCCAGGAAATGCTGCGTTTGGAAAGAGACGGTTTTTCGGATGTGCAGCTCGATAAAGACAAGACAGCGTTTTGGTACCGCTTTTATATTCCGCTGAATGATCCAAGGGCCGCGCGTTTTAACGCGGATGCTTTTGTGACGTATCTTCGCCGGCATGTTTCACTTCACGGGAACCGCCGCATACCTCCAACGGCATTCATCGGGCTTGAGGTCCAGCTTCAAAAAGTGTTTGCTGAAGAAATCGCGAAGCGCTCTGAAGTCCGCACTTTCGGAACGAATGAGGCTAACGAGATTTATAGTCAGGTGAAAAAAGTTAGTCTAGGTAAAGATTGGAACGGCGTCATGGCGAAATTTACAAAATTTTTCCAATGGGTCGGGGATGAAAAACTTGACGAAGCTAGACGGGAGCTTTTAGGCATCCAAGAAATTATTATGAAATTAAAGGTTCAGAGCACGCCCGCGCAGCACGCGCTGATCGCTATTCGAAGCGGCATTCTCAAGCTTGAAGCGTCGATTAAAGAAAATGAACGGGCTGGTCAAGCCGCGAAAATTCAAGCAGTTGAAGGAAACGAAGCTGCCGTTATTGAGTCCGTCAGAATTGTGCTGGGATTAATCAAAAGAGCTTTATACGGAGAAGGAAGAGCTTTTACTACGGGCGTACCTTCGCGGGATGATCTAAAAACTGAAAAAGTCGCTGTAAGAATTAATCTTCATAATGACAAATACCGTTTTGTGGTTTTGCCCGGTAACAAATCCGGATTAGCGGAAGATCATCCGCTTTTGAGCAAGTCCTATCACGCGGATATTGATCCGTCTGCTAATGCGAGTTCGTTTAAACTTATCCAAATTCTTTTAGCTTCTAAAGCGCTTGATCCGGAACACAATTACGGGCCGGAGATGAACGAGGCCTATGAAATTGCCAAAACCCAGCCAACAGCTTCTGCGCCCGAGGCCAAAACGCCTGTTCCTGCCGCTGCGGCTGTTGTGACAGGTACGGAGCTTCCTAAAAGCGGGGCCTTCGGTAAATATGGCGAAATTGTCAAGCTCGCGGAAATTGCTAAAGTGCCGGAACGGTTTCAGAAGTTTATTACGACCCATGAAGCAGCCGGAGATATCGTCGTTCTTGTAAGTCCTAAAGTCCCGGTCACTTTAAGCCGGCTTCTT
>CAZEFF010000040.1:0-7970 GCA_964511315.1 uncultured bacterium
ATTGCAGGCACCGCGGTTGGAATGTGGTCATTTAAAATTCAATTCGCGGGTTTTTTCCTCATATTTTTTTGTTTATCGGGGCTTTATTCCGCGGCCATTTGCGCGATCGGAGTAATGGTGCTGCAGTATGGATTGGGAGGGTTTGTTTCAGGCTGGGATTGGCCGCGGATATGGTTTGAAGCTGCGAGCCATCATGCCGTGATGGATCTTCAGTTTAACGCGTATCAAATGATTTCTTTTCATGGGGTGAGCTATGCTATCGCGAAGTTGTGCGGAGGCAGTGACGGGTTAGTGAAAATTTTCAGTGCTGCGGCTGTTTTTTTCTCAGCCTTTCTTTTTTTTCGGCTGGCCGGCAAGTTTTGGGAAACAAGAACCCTCAATGAACGCGAGAAGAATAGCCGGCTTTTTTTCCTGTTCGCGCTCGCCGGCCCCGCGGTTCTTCTGATGTCGCCGCACGCCCTTTTTTATGATGTTGGAATCATCCTTCTGTCGGCCGCTTATTTCATGAATTCTCAAAATAAAGCCGATCTTTGGGCATGGCTTTTATTTTGGGTTCTTGGGACAGCGGGGATGATGTTTAAGCAGTATCTTCCTATACAGCCTGTCTTTATTCTTTGCCTACTGGTCTTTCTTCGGCTCGGTTCAAAATCTCGGTATAGTCCAAGCGGACTGCCGATTTCCCGCTAGTTTTTACTGCCTTTTACTAGGCATTTTACCTTCCCTAATAGCCTCTTCTTTAAGGCCTTTAAAGAAGATTGTTGCTAGCTTTTGCGCATTGTTATCGCATAGCCCTTCCTGTATTTTTTATTAGAGACAAAATCTATGAGAAAAGCAAATATGTGTTCATATAATATTTATAACGCTTCCCAGCCCGTACCGGTTCTTTGTTCGAAATTGAACGGCAAAGGTTTTACGCTCATTGAAGTGATGATTGCCATGGTGGTTGCTGTGATGGTGCTCGTCGGTTTTGTGGGGGCAAATGGAAATCTTCGGCAAACCAGTGAATCCATGTTCGAAAAATCAGTGGCGCTTCAGGACGCGAATCAAGTGATTGAGCTGATGCGCAATGCCGCCGCTAGCGGATCGTTTCCGGCGAATGTTATAGCGTCTTATCCTAACGGAGGCACAGTCAGCGGATTCAGCAATTTAACGAACGAAACGATTACGGTGAGTTACGCGAGCGCGTCGGCAAATCCATTAAATACAACGGTGACAGTCAGTTGGCTTCGAAATGGTGCCCGCAGTGTGAGTACAACGCTCAGAACTTATATTACTCAGAGGTCATAGCATGATCAATCGGGTTAGAAAAAATATGGGGTTTACGGTTCTTGAAATGACAGTCACTATGGCTATTTCAAGCATGATTGCCTTCGCGATGTTTCATGTGATGCGGACGGGGGGACTGCAATCTGAGATTGCCGATGTCCGGATGACAATCCAGGATTCATCCCGAGAAGCGCTATACAAAGTCGTCCAGGAGTTAAGAATGACCTCTCCTTCGAGAGTGACCTTTGGAGGCAGCTGCAATTCAATTACTTTTAATGTGCCTAATCCCAGCAGCCCGGTAAACAATTCAACTTACGCCGTGAGTTGGCCAGGGCATCAAATCCAATACGCGCTTTCCGGGACTCAGCTTATCCGGACTAACTCTACAACAAGCCAAACAAGTGTGATCGCTAATGATGTGACATCCGTGATGTTTACAACGGATACAACGAGTCCATTTACCTGCACAAGCAGCGGTAGCCCGAGCACGATAACTGCCGTTATTAATGTGCAGAGAAGCTTAAAAAATGGCAGATCGGTTCCCGCTTCGCCGCTTCAATTGGCAGGGCAGGCGCGAATTCGGAATACGGGGTAATGAATGAGGACTCAAAAAACAATGAGGAATGAGCGCGGGTTTATTTTAATGACGACGTATATGCTGGCGTCCGTGCTCATGCTTTTTTCTATCGCCCTCTTTGTGCGGGGAAGTGTGTATGTTAAAAGCTCAGAGCGGAATATCAAAAAAATCATTGCTTTTAACGCGGCGGAGGCCGGGTTTGACTCCGCATTCTATCAGCTCAAAAATAGCCAAATATCAACATTCCCCTGGTCGAGCGGTTATGTGTCCTTAGATTCCGGAAATATGAAAGGCGGTTATAGTACGGCGATTACCAGCGTAGGTAATAATATCTATCAAATTGCGGTCACCGGTTATTCACCGGCTCAATCCTCAACGAGTGAAATTTTAGAATCACGGGGGGTGAATAGTTATGTCTCATGGTCAAATGCGACGACAACAGGGTTTAGCTACGGAGTTTTTGCTAGACAGAGTATTCAAATGAGCGGAAACGCGCAAGTTGATGCCTATAACTCCAATACCGGAAATTACGGCGGTTCAAATGTTATTACGTCATCGGATGTTGCGGCGACAAATAGCACGGGCGCAGGAACCTGGACGATGTCGGGGAATGTGACCATTAATGGCAATACTAAAGTGGGTTCAGGAGGGAATGCGAACACTGTGATCACAACATCCGGGAATGCCGTGGTCAATGGAACGAAATCAACTCAGACCACCAATTTAAATCTCGCGACGCCATCCACCTCAGTAGCCTCTTCCGGCGCTTTGAGCATTTCAGGAAATACGAATTACACGCTTCCCGCGGGAACTTACAACTTTTCAAGTTTAAGTATTACCGGAAATGGGCGGTTAACTCCGCTTGGGGTTGTGAATATTTATGTGTCTGGGACTGTTAATATCGCGGGGAATGGGATCGCTACGGTCAATAATAAACCGACAAATATGATTATTTATGCTACAGGATCGAGTTCTGTAAGTCTTTCCGGGAATGGAAATTTCTATGGCGGTATATTTGCGCCGAATTCCTCAGTTTCAAATACTGGGAATGGCCAGCTGTATGGGGCCGTAGTTGCTAATACGTATCAGCAAAGCGGTAATGGAAACGTTCATTTTGATCAAGCCTTGACCACGAATAGCGGATCCACTGGGGCTGCCACTCAGGTTTTGTCTTGGCAGGAAACGAACAAAGCCGCTGCCTACTAATTCATTCTATGGAAAATTCAAAACCCAACATCAAGGAGATGCTGCTAAAAGGGCTGATTTTTTTAGCGGGCATTTTACTGGGCGCGATGCTTTTATTTGGAACGGGCCATATTTACCTTAAGAGTTATATGGCAGCCAAGGGCGGAATGTTTTTAGATCAGGATAGAGTGGAGCTTAAAAACGGCGATACGATTATGGGGCATGTGAGTGATATCCGCGACAACCAGTATTATTTGACGATGAATAGCGGAAGCATGGTCCTTAATACCCATGAAGTTAAACATGTGACTAAAAATGTAAATGCCCGCTATCTCAAGGAGCTTTGGTGACTGAAAGGCAGAACCGTGTTTACTTCAGGCTCGCTTTAAAAATTCCCGTCTCATATTGTCTTCACGGTTCAAATGAAAAATCCCGCGGGCTTTCGCTTGATATTAGCGCGAAGGGACTCGGGATGCTTTCGCAAACCCCTCTCGAAAAAGACTCTGAATGTATTTTGGAATTTGGCCTTCCGGGGGTTTGGAAAAAAATTCATTCGAAGGTTCGCGTTATGAATTGTTTTGAAAAATCAGATTTGCCTAAGCCGTTCCGCTATCGTATGGGGTTAGAATTTCAGGACTTGGAGGAAAAAACCGCATTAACAATATCCCGTTTTATTCTGTCTAAGACCTCATTTTTTTCTGAGCGCTGCCAAGTATTGATAGCGGGCCTTTTTGTTTTCTTCACCCTTTTAGGGCGCGGAATCCTCTATGAAGGATTTGGAATTTTTGAAGCTACGGATTTTGGAAAGGAATGGCTGTGGCATATGCCGTGGGCCAATTTTTTCAGTATTATGGGAATTATTCAGCTCATGCTGGCATTGATTTGGTTTGCCGGATGCATGGGATTTTATTCTTTTAATCGGCTCAGCCTTTGGTTTGTTACCGGGTTTTCATTTGTGTTTGCCGTAATTCAGGCATTCCGCCTTGTCTTGAAATGGCCGGTCTTTTTTTCTTCCGGGGCGTTTGGCGCCGGCCTTTTTTGCTTTGAAAGCGCTTTGGGGGCTGTCTTAGCTCTCATGGTGATCGTAAGTTTTACCGCGCGCCCCAAGATGGAAGCCTATTTGCGCACTATTCAAGAGTATGCGGCACACTCGCAAGCCAGCGCTTAACTTATCCCTTCCTTTTAAATAACTCTAAATCAATACAGATAAACAAGTTACAAAATTTTTTATTCATACATTTAAAACTAACAAAACATACAAATGTTACAAATTACTAGGGGATGCTCATTGCGGGAGGAAGCGCTCTCATCTACGCTTAGATTAGGTGAAGAAGATGAAGCTGATGAGACGAGCCAATTCACAAAAAGGTTTAACGCTGATTGAGATGATGATCAGCATGGTGGTTTTGACGACTGTGCTTGGATTCTCGATGTATTTGATCCATACGGCTCATGAACTGTCGAAAGACTCAAGAGATCGGCTTCTTGCTCTTCATGCTGCACGCACAACACTTGAAACCATAAAAAATACTTCGCTGACAAGCGTAAGCAGTATTAATACAACTTCTTTCGTTCCTGCAGACTTAAAGAATTGCGCGGTGACCATTGCGACAAATCCAGCGAATGTTTCAGGGGTCAGTGTCGCCACCGTCACCGTGACGGTCAATTGGACAGGAACCCGAAATCGAGCGAGAACTCTACAGATTTCTACGATGAGGAGTGCGTTTTGACATGAAAAATATGACAGGATTTGACCAAAAAGGATTTACGCTGCCGGAGCTGATGGTTTGCGTGGCAATTTTCCCGGCAATTTTCCTTTCCATGTACATGGTTTTGAGCGCCTCAAATCAAGTATTTCGGACAAACGATATTTATTCGCAATTAAATGGCGGTGCGATGCAAACGTTGCGTTTTATTAACCGAGAGATTGGACAGACTAGTCCGAACACGACGCCTACACACTTATCGATTACTAATTCGGGCGGTAACAGCATTGTCCGGTTTCAAATTCCAGTCGACTGGGATAATGACGGCGACGCGGATACGGGAGGATTAAATCCTCAAGCCGAATGGGGGATTTATGATCAAGGGTTTGAATTTCAGGACGGGCGCTTGGGCGGATGGGCCCGCTATTCAGTGGTAAATAATCAATTGATCCGGGAGGTTTTAGATAGTGCTCAGACTCCGATTACAGATTTGCAGAGAGTTGTGGCCAATAATGTGCAATCTTTTACTGTTACGCAGTCGCAAAAAACAATTACGATGACATTGGTTTTACAAAAATCGGATACTATCGGGAAAAAAGGTGCGAATACGAGAAATATCCAGTCAACATTTACGACCAGCACATTGCTAAGAAACGCGGTTAATTGAGCCGGAAAGGAAGGTGTGTTATGAATTTAACCGATATGAGAAATCAAAAAGGTTTTGCTCTGATTAGCGTTTATATGGCGGTCGCTCTTATTTCGACGGTTTCTACTGTTACTTTTACTAAGTCATTATCAGAGTCACGCGCGGTTGATCGTGAAATTGCCCGCGTTCGATCTTTGGCCGCCGCGGAAGCCGGAGTGCAAAACGCGATGGCGCAAATTAGTGTGAATGCGTATACAGGATTTATTAATACTTCGAGTCTTTCGGTAAGCAATTTTCAATCCACAAGCGGCAGCGCTGTCGGGAGTTATTCAGCCACAATCAGTTATCCCGATCAGGCAGACTGGGTAATTGTTCATTCGTCAGCGACGGTAGATGGGGATACTAAAAATCTTGAGGCCCGGATTTTTCTTGATTCTAATTTATCGAAATACCTTGTTTATTCGAACGCGACAACGTTTAGTTCAGGGACAAACGCGCAATACGGTGAACCTGATTTAACGGATACCTATGGTGATGGTACACCGGATTATCCACAGTATGTGCCCGAAAATGAAGCAGACCGCGCGAGTTTGTATTTTACCGGAACTTGGGATGCTTCAGGTTCAAACGTTCAAGTGTATGGTGATGTGAACGCGCAGACCCAAATTAGCGGGAATAATAGCTCGCAAGTCCACGGGGATTCTTATTCTGGGGCTTTTACTTTAAACGGCGCGGGCGCGGTCACGAATTCGGGGGTAACGGGAGGACTTGTGATCGGGGATGGATTCTCCGATGATAGCGACCGTAACGGCAATGGATCTGTGACCGCCGCGGATTATCCGGATTATCATGATTTGACCAGCACAGGCGGGGGAGATTCGCATAAAACAGAAACGATTACCGCGATTGACACTAATTTTTATAAAAATAATAACAATGTCTCCGCTTTCGGGGGGACAACCGCGGCCAATCGGTATTTACAATTCGTAGCGACTAATGGCGGGACGACAACGCAAATACGCTCTTATGCCAGCTCAGCCTTTACCGGGACATTCACCACTTACGACTTACCTTCGAATGCCATTGTTTACGTTAATGGAAGCGCTTATGTTAAAGGCGAAATTGGCGGCCGCGTGAGTGTGGTGACTTCTAACCATATCTATTTTGATGGAGATGTGACATACGCGAGCGCTCAGACCCATGCGGACGCGAATCATTCCACGGCGTTTATGGCAAAAAAGCAGCTTTTCTTCAGAGCGAATGATATTACGGTGAGCGGAATTTTGAGCGCGGAAAATTCTGCGGGAGCTTCGGCGGCATTTGACGGAGAGTATAATACGGCAGGTCAGTATTCACCCGGCACAAAAGATCAGCTGAGGCTTTATGGAAACCGGATTATCAAAGGTTCATCGAATCTGAGTGTTTATCCGGACCGTGTTTACGGATACGACAAAAATTTAAAATATTACCGGCCGCCCGGAATTCCGGTGCAGCCGTCGCTTCGAACCATTCGGGAAGAATAGGAGAAAAGAATGCGTTTTGGATTAATCGTATTCCTTGTCTTGGGAATTAGTTTCGCGGGATGCTCAAAAAAGGAGTCTTCGCCGATTCCTGTTCAAACAGGTGAAACGGCCAAAGAAGAGGAGGTTCTGCCTGTGCTTTCTCAGAACAGCATGCATTTAACGAACCGCTCTGAACCTGCCGAGGCCCCGAATTATTCTTATTCCGCGGATACCCCGAGCGACAATCAGGACCCTCCTAAAGGCACAAAACGGGCTCCGCTGATCGATTAGCTCTCCTCCCTTGACCGGGTCGCCGGAAGCCGATATCATCGGCTCATGCTTCTTAAGGGAAAAACTGCTTTAATCACCGGGGCCGCCCAGCGGATTGGCCGGGAAATCGCTAAAACGCTCGCGCGCCGAGGCGCCACCGTCATTATTCATTACAGTAAATCCCGCAACGAAGCGTTGGCGCTTCAAAAAGAAATTCTCGAGGAAGCCGGAGAAGCCCTTCTTATTGAGCAGGATTTTTCTCCCGGTTCCAAGCCCTTTGAAACGCAAGTTAAGACACTGATTAAAAACTTGTACCGCCTTTCTCCTAAGGTAGATATTTTAATCAATAATGCCGCAATTTTTTATCCCACTCCGATAGGAAAAATTAGCGAAAAAGATTGGGATAGTTTTTTGACGGTAAATTTAAAAGCGCCGTTTTTTCTTTCTCAGGAAATGGGTTTAAGGATGGTAAAATCAGGTGCCGGTAAAATTGTGAACCTTACGGATTGGACGGCTTTACGCCCTCATCCAAATTATCTTCCGTACGCGATTTCAAAGGCAGGGCTTTCTGCCGCGACGATCGGGCTGGCCCGGGCGCTTGCACCAAAAGTACAAGTTCTGAGCATTGCTCCGGGGCCGATTCTTCCCGCGCTTAAGGTCAGCAGAAAAGATCAAAAAGCGGTTGTTGAGAAAACACTTCTCAAACGTTTTGGAGATCCTAAGGATATCGCGGCCGCGGTCAGATTTTTTATTGAAGACACGGATTTTATTACAGGCGCTTTTCTTCCGGTTGACGGCGGAGCAAGTATTTACTAGAA
>CAZEFF010000040.1:8070-19846 GCA_964511315.1 uncultured bacterium
ATGTTTCGAGTGATTAAAGAAATTCAATTCAGTTACGGGCACCGCCTTATTAATTATGAAGGTAAGTGTGCCCATTTGCATGGTCACAATGCCCGGGTACAGATCGAGCTTTCAAGTGAGCGTCTTACGCATCAGGGCATGGTGATGGACTTCTTTGAAATTAAAAAAGCTTTGGGCAGCTGGATTGATGAGGTGCTGGATCATAAAATGATTTTGAGTGAAAGCGATCCCTTAGCGCCCATTTTAGAAAAAGAAGGTGAGCCAGTTATTTTGATGAAAGAAAATCCCACCGCGGAAGCGATTGCGCGATATATTTTTGAACAGGCTAGACATCTGAGGCTTCCCGTCTCCCGCGTGACCCTTTGGGAGACTCCTACGAGTGCCGCGATCTATCACGAATAAAATGAAGCGCGAAGCTGAAAGGTGGACGGTGGAAGGAAGTTTTTTTCTTCTACCCTCAACCTTCGACCTTCGACCTGCCAACTCATGAGACGCTTACTTATTGGGCCAGCGGGAAGCGGTAAAACGCACCAAGTTCTTGGCGAGTTTAAATCATCTCTTGCCTCCATTTCAGATCCGCTCAGCCGGGATTTTCTTTTTATTGTTCCTTCCGCGGAACACGTTGAACGCATCGTTTCCCAGCTTTTTTTTAGCGCGACACGAGAGGAAGCGTCTTTGACGGGGTTTTTCCATCACCGTGTGACCACTTTTTCGAGGCTTACTGCCGAAATTTTAGGAACGGGCCAAGAGAATCTTGCTTCCACAAGCACCCGCTATCTCATTCTCCGCGATATTTTGAATCAAAATCCCGAGGGTTACTTCGCTGAAGCGAAGCAAAGCCCCGGCTTTTCTGATCTGATGCTCCATTTTATTTCAGAGCTTAAAGAAGGCTGCGTGACGCCCGAAATTTTTCGCGCGCGGATGAATCATTTGAAACGTCTGGAACCGGATTTGGCCTTAAAATATGAGGAGCTCGCCGGAATTTATGAAGCTTACCATCAGCGGCTCGGTTTGGACGGACTGATTGACCGTCAAGACAGTATTGGAATTTACCGCCTAAAAAAGGAGTCTTCCGGATCTTCTCATGTCCGCTACAAAAAGATCTGGATCGACGGGTTCTTTGATTTTACGCCGTTTCAAATCGAAGCTTTAAAAGAAGTCTGCGCCTTAACAGAAGAAGTTACCATTACGTTGACCAAAGATTCCTCGGCTTCCCGCGCCGCGCTTTTTGAAGGTGTTCAGCCAACCGAAGATATCCTAAAAGAACTTGGATTCAAAGTTTCACCTATGAATGCCCGCAATTTCCGCACAGTGTCTCTGGCCCTCACATATCTTGAAAAGAATGTTTTTAACGAGGATCAGCCGAAGTTAAAGCAGCCCGACCCAGAAACGGCGGTGACTATTTTTGAGGCGGTCGGTGTGCAAGGCGAAGTGGAAATGATTTTAAGGCAGATCCGGCAGCTCTACGCGTCGGGAGAGTATCGGTTCAGTGACTTTGTGATTCTTCTTAGGCAAATTGGCGGGTATGAAGCGGTAATCCGCTCGCTCTTCTTCAAATATGGAATTCCTCTCGAGATGCATGAGCGCGAAAGATTGAAACTTTCCGGCATGATTAACGCGATTGTGCTTCTTCTGAAAATTTTTCGGGAAGGCTGGAAACGCGCCGACATTATTCATTTTTTACGTTCCTCATACGTCCAACGAGTGGGGCCTTGCGATAAGGTTTATGAATGGATCGGAGAGTTTGAACACCGGGCCTATAAAGCGGGTGTTTCGGAAGGCCGCGAAAACTGGCTCAAACCATGGGGGAAGGATAAATCAGAATTTGATGACGCGAAACTTAAAATTTTTCAGGTGTTTGCCGGTCTTGAGGATGATTTACGGGTGCAGCAGTCTTTCGCAAAACTTAAAAAACGTTTTATGGATATGCTGTACAAGGACTTTGGGATTTTGCAGGTAAGCGATGTTTTATCGGATTCGGTGAAAAGAGACGCCGCGAGCGCGCGCCGGCTTGAGGCGGTTTTAGAGGAAATCCGTGTACACGCCTTCCGGAACGGCCGGAACGCTTTGTCCTTTGATGATTTCGCGGATGAGTTTTTCCGGCTCGTGGATTTGGATCTTTACCCTGTTCATTATGAAGATAAAAACCGGGTGCAGGTTTACGATATTTCTTTGGCGCGGCAAAAAGAATACAAAGTTGTTTTTGTCGCGGGGCTCCTTGAAAAACATTTTCCCGTTCAAATAAAGGAAGACCCCGTTCTAAGTGACTGGGAAAGAGCGCTTTTTAATTCTGAAAAACCGGTTTTACAAGAACGCTTGCCGCGGCAAAATTTAGAGCGTTATCTTTTTTATGTCGCCATAACGCGCGCCCGCGAACGCCTTTTCCTGACGTACCCGCGCGTGGACCGGGAAGGGAAAGAATGGCTTCCGTCATTTTATGTGGATGAAGTCCGCTCTCTTTTCAGCGATAAAGTTGTCATCCGGAAACAGGATTTATCCCACCCTTATCCAAAATTTGAAGAAGCCTCGATGCCTAGAGAGCTTGAAACGGCGCTTGTGGGCGAACTTTGGAACGCGCAAACCGAAGATAGCGGTTTATTATTTGATCTTGCGGTCCGCCAGCTGCGTGAACCGAAGTTTTTGAAGAAGTTTGAAAAGGCGGTCACCAAAATTGAAGACCGTTTAAGCGATCAGCAAATTGCGGCTGGAGATTTCTTCCATACGCGTCAGACAAGCCCAACCCGTCTTGAAACCTACGCGCAATGCCATTACAGGTACTTCGCGGATAAGGTCATGAAACTTAAAGACCCAAGAGAAAATATTAATGAGAAACAAAAAGGAATTATCCGGCATCAAGTGCTGGAAGAATTTTTTAAAGCCGCGCTAAAAAATCCTGCGCTCTTGGAATTTTCAAAAGCAGAGAAATTCGCACAAAAAGAATTTGATAAGGCGCTGGCGGAGTTTCCGCTCGAATGGGAGAAAAAGTATCAATACGATTTAGAAGTGATGGATACGCGCGATTCCCTGCTCTTTTTTTTAAAGAAAGAAATTGAGAGACTTAAAACATCGGTTTTGAAGCCGCGCTATTTTGAATACTCGTTTGGGGTCAGCCGGGGGAAGGAAGCCTCGGATGCTCCGGCGCTGGTTTTGAAGTGGAAGGGCCGTGAGCTCGCGGTAACGGGGCTGATTGACCGGATTGATGCTGACTCTGAAAATCAATACGGTCTGGTGATGGATTATAAAAGTTCCGCGGTATTCAAAGCGGATAAATTGGATTTGGGAACCGCTTTACAGCTTCCTGTTTATCTGGAAGTGATGGAAAAATATTTAAAACTTAAACCTGTGGGCGGCGAACTGTATTCGATTAAAGCCCGGAAGCTAGGCGGGTTTTATCACGAGCAAAACTCAGAAGGTATTCTGAAGCGCCGGTCAGACAATAAATTATCGGAGAAAGAATTCCGTGAAACGGTGGACCGAAGTATGCATTTCATTAAGCGGTTTGTGGATGAAATGAGTGAGATGAATATCGAAGTGAAACCCCGCGAATGTCTGCGGTTTTGCTCGTTCGCGCCTGTTTGCCGTATTCAAAAATGGAAACTTCCGATGATGCTTGAAGAAATCAAAGAAGCTGACCAGAAATGGCTTAAAGATTTGAAGCCCGAAGAGGCGTCTAAGTGAAGCTGAATAAAAATCAAAAAAAAGCGGTTCAGGAGCTGGAGCAAAATCTATTAGTGTCGGCCGGCGCCGGGACGGGAAAAACACGGGTGTTGGTGGAGCGGTTTATTAATCTTGTGACAAACCAAAAATCGCTTGTGACAGAAATTCTCACGCTGACTTTCACGGATAAAGCCGCGGCGGAAATGAAGAAACGCATCTTGGACGGATTTAAGGCGCTTGGCATGGAAAAAGCGCGCAGGGATCTTGAGTCGGCCTATATTTCCACCATTCACTCTTTCGCTTCCCGTGTTTTAAAAGAACATCCGCTTGAGGCAGGCGTAGACCCTGATTTTGGAGTCATGGAAGAAGAAGAGGCCGAGCTGCTCAAGCATCAGGCCCTTGATCAGGTTATTGAGGCGGGATGCATTGCGGGGGATGGAACCTTTGAACTTTTGAGGCAATATAGCGAAAAAGAAATCCGAGATGGAATTTTAAAAGTTCACCGCGCGGCCCGGGTTGAAGGAAAAAGTATCGAACAGTTTTTTACGGATGCGCGCGCTTGGGCCGAACAGTTTATGCCCGGAGGGAGTTATGACCGGAAAAATCAAACAAGAATCGGGGAATTGCTCGCCGAGCTTCAAGAATCTGATTTATCTTCAGACTGGAAAAAGTTTCTAAAATGCGCGTGGGATGACCCATCGCGGCAAGATTTCGCGGAGTGGTTTAAGCCTTTTTCAAGAAAAGGCGGCAAGGAAACAAAGCCTCTTTGGAAAGAATTGAGTGAATCCTGCAAAACTCATCTCGCGATTTTGCGCGAGCAGAAAGCGGCTGCTTACCGCCCGGTATTTGAAAAAACGGCTATAGTCTACGAAACGTTTTATGAGAGTTTAAAAAAATCCGAAACGAGTCTTGATTTTGATGATCTCGAAATAAAGGCCCTTGGGCTATTTACCAAAAACCATCCCGCGAATCAGAAAATCGCGGCCCGCTACCGTAAACATTTCAAATTTATTATGGTTGATGAATTTCAGGATACCAACCCTCTGCAAATCCGTCTTTTAGAAGCCCTTTCGCAAACGGCAAATTTGTTTTATGTGGGAGATTACAAACAATCGATTTATGGATTTCGCGGCACTTCTCCAAAAGCATTTCTCGAAAAGGAGATCACTTACCGGCAGGCTGAGGCCGGAACTTTGATCGCGCTGGATGAGAATTTCAGGTCTCATGACAATGTTCTTCAATTTGTGAATACATTTTTTGAGGCAGTTTGGGAAGAAGACGGTTTTGAGTTTGAGAAACTTAAAACTGGCACTACCGAAAAACATGAAGAGCCCGGGGTTGAGCTTTTGCTGACCTCCATTGAAGAGGAGGAGTCGCTCGATCACGCCCGCATGCGGGAAGCTTCAATGCTGGCCGCGCGTCTGTTGGAAATTCATGAAACGCAGAATCAGTCTTGGGGCGACATGGCGGTTCTTTTTGAAGCCACCACCGCGACACCCATTTATGAACAGGCGTTTAAAAAAGCGGGCATTCCTTATTATGTGGTTTCCGGCCGGGGTTTTTATCATCAGCCTGAAATCCGCGATATGATGAGTTTCTTAGGGTGTCTGGAAAATCCGATGTCGGATATTGATCTGGCCGCGAGTTTGCGTTCACCGCTGTTTCAGGTGTCCAATGACACGCTTTTTTGGCTCGCGAAAACAGCTAAGGAAAATGATGAATACGCGCCTCTTTATCATGGTCTGAAAGCGCTTGAAACGATTCCTCAAATTTCGGATGCCCAAAAAGAGAAACTCCGTTTTTTTATTTCGATGTTTGAAAACTTACGCGCCGAAAAGGACCGGCTCCGCCTCGCGGAATTGCTTGACAGAATTCTTGAAGAAACGTCTTATGAGCTTTGCGTACTGGCTGATGCTGAAGGTGCCCGGCGTTACGCGAACTTAAAAAAACTCCTGGAGCTCGCGCGGGAATATGAAGCTCGTCAGATTGTTCCGCTTGGAAGTTTCATTGCGACCATTAAAGGGCTTGAAACACGCGAAATCCGTGAGGCAGAGGCGCAAACAGAGACTGAGCAGGGCGGAAGGGCTGTCCGGCTTATGACGGTTCATAAAGCCAAGGGGCTTGAATTCTCGGTTGTGGCCTTGGCGGACCTTTCGCACCGGTCGCAATCCCGAGAATCCAAGACCTTTATGGCAGAGTCCGGCTCGGGGTACTCTTTTAAGGTCCGGGATTTTGAGGAAGGTGAAGAACCCGAGGCAACTCTTTCTTGGTCAAAAATTTCTGAAAAAATTGAAGCGCGTGAAGCTGAAGAATGGAAAAGACTTTTTTATGTGGCGATGACACGGGCCAAGTCGCGCCTTATTTTAAGCGGTACGTATAAACCCAAAAAAGAAGCCAAAGAAAAATTTTCAGAAATGGGCACTTGGATGGAATGGGTGATGACGCTTAAAGAAGAAATCCCGGGGCTTGAGGTCAGGGAAAATACCAAACATGCCGCGGTATCAGGCCGTCCGCGTCTCGTGCCTTTTGAGACAAAAGATTTTCAGGAAATTTTAAAGCTCGAAGGCGGAAGCTCGAAGGTTGAAGGAAAAAGAGAATCTGTTACTCTTCGACCTTCCACCCTCGACCCTCGAGCTGCTCAAATTATTCTTCAAACTCAAGCGATTGGGCTCACAGGGCCGAAGACACTTGATCTCCCTGTTTCCGCGTACGCGCTATTTCAAAAAGATCCCCTTGAATGGCAGAGGGTTTATCAATTTGGGTATCCGGGAGGTTACGCCCTCGAGCTTGCCGGCCAAGAGATCGATTTTAATCCCAAGGAAATTCAGAAAGCTGACCCTTGGGAAGATACCACGCCCGCAGATTTTGGAACAGCGGTTCACGCGTTTTTAGAAAATCTTGATTTTAAAAATCCTTCAAAAAATTTTGAGACGGAACTTCTTCAGGCTTTCCGGGGCATGGAGCCGCACCGGGTGGAGCAGGCCCGAGAAATGTCTCAGAAATTCATTCAAAGCAAAACCTTCCGCGAGATTCAAAACGCGCGGCAGGTTTACAGGGAGCTTCCCTTTATCCTCAATGAAAGGCATGGAAAGATCCAGGGGGTGATTGACCTTTTGTTCCAGAACGCGAAAGGCGATTGGATTATTTTGGATTATAAAACAGGTGAGGGCTCCGCCGAAAAGGTTAAGCGTGAAGGGTATGACCTTCAAATTCAAATCTATGCCCTTGCTGTTTCTGTGATTCTCAATGCTCTGCCGGGCTCCGGAGTTTTGTATTTTTTTAAAAATCAGCTGATGCATGAAGTTCCGCTGGGCGCCAAAGTGGTTAATGACTGCCAGCGTGAAGTGCGCCGGCTCCAGGATGAAATGATTCGCCGCTCTTGTGAGAATTTAAACAAGATGGTATGATTTCGGTAGAGATTTAGGAGGAACAAATGTACTGTAATTTTTGCGGTAAGAATTTTGATACTCAAGAAGGTTCGGAAGATGTGATTATCAACGGGCACCACCTTGTCCGCTGCGATAAATGTTCTTATACCAATGAGCAGGTTGAATACGACTGGCACGTGCAGATGTATGGGCGCGGCCAAAGGCCCGCGTCCCGTCATCAAAGCCAGAAGAACCGGAGTTAGTCATGTCTGGCGGCAGGAAAATTTTAGTGGTTGATGATGAAGATGATGTCCGCATGTTTCTTGAGGACTTTTTAAGCGAGAGAGATTTGCTTGTCGAGACAGCCTCCAATGGCGACGAGGCTCTAAGAAAAGCGGCTGTCTTTCATCCTGATGTTGTTCTCTTGGATGTCATGATGCCGGGCATTGACGGAATGGAATGCCTGCAAAAGCTCAAAGAGAAGTATCCCAAAATCAGCGTGATTATGCTGACAGCCTTGAAAGATGAAACGCGGATGGAAAAGGCGAAGAAACTTGGCGCGTACGACTATATCGTAAAACCATTCAGTCTAGATTATCTGGAAAAGCAGCTCGTCAAGCTGGTTGAAGAAGCCAGCTGATTATTTTTCTGAAACTTCAGGCCGCCAGGCGCAAGTCCCGTTCGGACAATCCTTGCTTTGAATCTTATAGCGGTTTTTAGCCACCCAGGCATAACCCCAGTCAAAAATCTGTTTCAATCCAGGGATGGGATAGATCCATCGGAGCGGCCGGTACAGAGGATAAAGACTCAGCGCGAAGAAGATAGCTTCAGCGCCGCCCATCAAGCGGCCGTCTTTGGTTTTTAATTTGATCTCTTTCATACAGTCTTCCCGCGTAAGTTCGGGATATTTGGCAAGAACAGCCGGATCCTGAAACGACTCAAGGGTAATGCTCTCTCCGGCAAGACGTTTGATATTCGCGGCTTGAGCAGTGCAGAAGGGACAATGACCATCATAAATAAGTTTATGCGACATGGATGTATTTTAGCACTAAAACTGGAACTCGAAAATGAAGAAACTAATTATTTACGATCTTGACGGAACCTTGGCGGATACCCGCCAGGACATCATTGCCGGCGTCCAGCATATGCTAAAGGTGATGGAACTTCCGGTAGTTGACGGGGCTTTAATTGAGCGGTATGTCGGCAGGGGCGTGCATCATTTGATTCAAAACTCGATGCGGACAGATAACCCCAAAACGGTTGAAAAGGGAATTAAAATTTACCGCGAGCATTACGCGGCGCATATGATGGATCATACGAGGCTCTATCCTGGAGCGCTTGAAATTTTAAATTACTTTAAAAAACGGAAACAGGCGGTCATTACAAATAAACCCAATCCCTTTTCGAAGGATATTTTATCCGCGCTTAAAGTGGCCGATTATTTTTCGGATATTGTGGCGGGTGATTCAGAATTTTCTAAAAAACCTGATCCCGCTGCGGCCCTTCATATCATGAAACGTGAGAAAGTTTCGGCTGAAGAGGCTCTTTTTATCGGAGACAGTCTTGTGGATATTGAAACCGCGCGGAACGCGGGGATTGAGATCGTTGTTCTTACTCATGGATTCGGAAGCGAAAATGAGTTAAAATCCGCATCCCCGGCGGGAGTGTTTCAAGGCTTCCCTCAATTGCTGGAATACATCAAAGAAAAGAACTGGTGATATTTATGGATACGATTCAAACCGTTATCGGCTATAACCCGCTTATTCAGGAAAATGACCTGGTACTTCTCTGGTTTGAAGAGGAGACAAGCTATTTAGTCGAGGTTCAAAAGGGCAAGAAGCAGGCGATTCACTGCGGCAAACCGCTTTTGATGGATGAATGGATTGGTCGGCCTTTCGGATCCAAGGTCATTTGCGATCATGGTCATGGGCATTTACTGCGTCCCAGTATGGAAGACCTTATGATGAAGGCTTCCCGCGAAAGTGGAATCATCTATCCCAAAGATGCCGGGTATCTGCTCTTATGGGCGGGAATTCACTGCGGCGCCAAAGTTCTTGAAATTGGCACGGGTTCCGGTTCTCTGACGATGGCGCTTGCCCAAACGGTTGCTCCTAACGGACGCGTCTTTACCTATGACCGCCGGACCGACCTGCCAAAGAATGCGGTAAGAAACATTAACCGCGCGGGGCTTCAGGAGTTTGTTTCGTTTGAACAGCGTGTTGCCGGTGAACCTATCCCCGAAAAGGGATTTGATGCTGCCATTTTAGATATCCCAACGCCTTGGGAGGAAATCGAAGTTGTAAAAGAAGCTCTCAAAGAGGGTGGTAGAATTGTTAGTTTAAACCCCACTTTTAACCAAATTGAGAAATCCGCTGAGGCAATGCGCCGTGCTGGTTTTTTGAGAGTCCAAGCTTTGGAGCTTTTGGAACGTCCCATTTTAGCGCGCGAAGGAAAAACGCGGCCGGTTCAGAGGATGGTTTCGCACACTGAATTTATGGTTTTTGGTGTGAAAGCAGAAAGTTAAAAAAACACCATTTTACGGTGTTTTTTCACGAAAAGGCGTTGATTTCTCATGCGGGATTTGATAATCTCTCACCATCTCGAGGAAACGCTCACCGCTAACCTCAAAAAAGTTCTGACCGTCACCTCATTTAAAGGAGAAATATCCATGAATAAAATCGCCCGTTTAGGTATGTTAAGCTTCTTAGGCGTTATGCTTGTTTTTACAGGCTGCGCTTCCAAGAAAAAAACGAACCGTTCAATTTCAGCGCTTGAATCACAAGTCAATGTTTTGACCTCAGAGCTTGAACGCGTGGATCAAGATTTGCAGGAAACCCGCGCAGCTGTTCAGCCCGGTGGAGCTGCTTCTGCCCGTTACGCGAGCGGAGTATCCACTTCAGGTTCTGTTTACCGTACCCCTTCAGGGTTTGAGCTTCCTTCGGCGGACATCCAGCGTGCTTTGAAAAATGCCGGGTATTATCAGGGAACGATTGACGGCAAAATCGGCGGCGGAACCAAAGACGCCATTAAGGCCTTCCAGCGTGATAATGGCTTAGATGCGGACGGCGTTTGCGGCCGTACGACCTGGACCAAGCTTCAGACCTACCTTGGAGCTGGTAAGTAATTCTGCGTTACTCTAAAAAAGCTTTATAAAAGGCCACTGTGAAAAATCAGTGGCCTTTTTTTTGTCTAAATATTGCCGTAGCGTGGCTGAAAATAGTGGCGTATGCTATACTTTAATAGACTCCAAGGTATTAAAATATCTTGTTGATCGATCTATTGAATGTTTTGAAAGGAGGTAAATCCATGCACAATAATTTTGATTCAATGCATAATGTTTTTCCTGGCCGTCATTTATACCAGTTTTATAAAACGCACGATGATTATCTGCAGATATTGATGCCATTTTTCGCGGCAGGACTTGAAAAGGGAGATGCTTGTTTATGGCTTGCTTCCGAAAAAATCGGAATCGAAAAAATAGAAAATTTATTCCGGGAAAAATATCCGGAATTCTCGATGCTTGTGAAGTCACCGCAATTTCAAATTACTTCCGCGGAAGACTGGTATCTGATTAATGGCCGTTTTAGCGAAGAGCACGCGACTCAAAATGCTCAGCGCTATGTGAAGTTTATCCAGAATCAGGGATTCAAACGTTTGCGTGGAGCGGGTGACGCAGGTGTTATCCCCCGCGAAGACTGGGGTTCGCTTGAAGCTTATGAAAAGAATATTGATCTCTTTGTTAAGTCGATGCCGGTGATTGGGCTTTGCGCGTATCCCATACTGGATTGCTCGCTCAAAGAGACGCGCATGGTGATTGATTGCCATGATGATGTGCTGGTCGGGCACCTTTAAATCATAGTCTTCATCTTCGTGCTTCAACCTTCCCTCCTTTGCTGATAAAATAGCCCCCATGTTTCGAGCCTTATCGTGTTTGTTCCTGATTTTCCCGCTTTTTTTCGGCGCGTTTGACGGCCAGGTGACGAATAATGCTGTCATTAAAAAAACCGCGCTGGATTTTCCCAAAGAAGAAAAAGATTTGCCGCTTATCCGCATTTCCGTACTTGACCGAGTTTCCGAAATTAAAATTTCAACCGATGGAGTTTTTCGCGTAAAGGACGGCGAAGGGCATGATTTATTTCATGGCCCGCGGCTTAAACTTACCGCTTTGAAGGCGCTTCCGGATGGAATTCAGTTTGGCCCCCAGGTTTTTAGACGGACTCCGATTACCGTGGAAAGCGAAGGTGGGTTAAAGATTGGAAAATCGACTTACCGTAACGCGCTCGAAATCTGGAATGAAAAAAACGGCACACTTTCAATTATTAATGAAATTAAAATCGAAGATTATATTCAAGGCGTCCTGCCTCATGAGGTAAATCCAAACTGGGGAATGGAAGCACTGAAAGCCCAGGCTGTGGCATCCAGAACTTTCGCGCTTTTCAAAGCGATTGAAAATAAGGATGCGAGATTCGCGCTGTCTAAGAGCGTTCTTAGTCAAGTGTACGGCGGCAAGGGTTCTGAGCATGCGCTTACTAACCGGGCGGTGAATCTTACGCGCGGACAAGTCCTCACTCATAAAGGTAAAATTTTCCCGGGATATTTTCATTCCACATGCGGCGGAACAACGACGCATGCTGAATACAATTGGAGCGTTGAAGAACACCCCTCGCTTAAAGGCGTTAAATGCACTTTTTGCCGTCAATCCAAAAACTACCGATGGACGGCAGAGTTTTCGTTGAAAGAAATTGAAGCCG
>CAZEFF010000041.1:0-19505 GCA_964511315.1 uncultured bacterium
GTGTCAATACTCCCATAAAGGTAATAAGCATTAGGATCAGCGCTTTGCGCAAAATTGACGGCCATATGCATGACTTCCGCATCCAAACTGGATAAAATTTTCGGCATCATCATTTTGACAATTTCTAAGGCATTCTGAGCCGCATGATTTGAAACGGCTTGCACCGCAGCAGGCGCGGCAGAAACTCCAGCACCCCCAGACGCGAACCCTACAGCCGCGGCAGTGCCCGCCTGCAGCAAAGTACGCCGTGAAAGCACCCACCGCGGCGGTCGAGTGCCAGAGGTTTTAATGAAAAGACTCATTTTTTGAGCGCTCATCGCTAAGAGCCGCTTTTTAGGATCCCGCAAATAGGGCTGCTGATTCAAATTAGCCTGCCCATACCCCTCACGAAGAGCTAGGAAGAGATCATCTTGGTCTTGAGACGGTATCCGTTTAAAAGAATCAAAGAATTGCGAAATGAGTTCATCATCCGTAACCGGTCCAATTTCTTCGCGTGTCCTGACCCCCTCACGGATAACCGCTTGAGCTAATTCATCAAGTTTCAAGTTTGCGGCGTTAGGGGCGGACCGCAGCTCGGAACGCCCGGCTGAGCGCTGAATGTTTTCGATTTCATTTTGGCCGATAAGCCCTTCAATACCCTTGGATTGCCGTTGAATAAACCCGGTCACAATGTCCGCATATCCGCGCTCCACAAGATCTATCAAAATGCGGTTGGCATCATCGATCGCAAGAAAATCGGTTTCATCTTTAATGAGAGCTGCCGCTTTCTGCATTTCATTAAAAACAAATTCCCGGTACTCAGAAGCGGTCTGAAGCTGATTCATTTTAAAATCTACAATTTTTCGGCGCTTCATTAATTCATCGCGAAGAAGCTTCACGAACCATTCGTTATTCAGATGATCCGCGTCCAGATCTTCCATCAAATTCTGCAAATACCGTTTCAGCGTTTCGTCATCCTTCATCTCCGCGACTTCCTGAAGAATCGCGGGATTCATAATCTCCATCTGTTCCCGCGCTTCGATCGCGCCCGCTTCAATCGGATCACTGGGCAATTCACCGCCATGAACTTCGATATCCTGAGCATCGCCTAACCGGGCCTCCATTTGATCCGCCCATTTCTTCCAATCCCGCTGCATTCTGATTTTTGCCGCGGTTTCAAGCTCCCCTGAAACATCAAGAGCTTTCATGTTTTGCATAAATGAAGGAAGCCCTTTTCCGGAAAAATAGATAAACGCGTCACGAATCGCGTGAAGCACCTGATAACCTTCCGGTTTGGCCCAATCGATATTCCGTACCGCTTCCGCGAACGCGAGATTTTCCGAAGCCGCAGCCCTAACTTCTGAACGGTTCAAATTACGGGTTCGGATAGCTTCCGTAATCCTATTTTTTCTTTCTTCAAAAATTTTCTTCCCGGGCGTAATTTCACCTGATTCCGTTGTCATCTTTATCTGGAGAGCAGAACCAATCATAGCTAATTGATAAACCGCAAAATCTTTTTGGAGCCTTGCCCATTCCTCTTCTACAATCTTTTCTGATGGATTGAGAACCTTCTCTTTCATCTTCTCAAAAGTTTGCGCATCAACTTGCCGCGCCTCGGAACGGATTTTATTCAGTGTTTGAATAACCGCCGACAGCTTCGGCATTTCATCTTCATGCTCAAGGACACGGCCATAACGGATATACACCGTGGGCCGAATCAATTCGATAAACTCTTTACCCCACGGCGCCCGCTCTTCAGGCGTCACAACCGCCAGAATCGTTTGAATAAAGCTATAGATATCCGTTCCCCGGGAACGGATGGTTCCGCGCGGAGCAAAATCTTTTGTCCCATAAATAAAATCCCCGGGGTTCGCGAAAATTCCGCTCAGTTCTCGCTCCTCTTCCGTCTCAACATCGATAAAATCTGAGTGATGAGGAAGCTCCAAACTCAAACCAAAATCAATCAGCATGACCTTGATTTCACCCGTCGCCGGATCTTTTTTTACAAGAATATTGCCGGGTTTCATATCGTTAAATAAAACCCTCTTTTCGTGCAATTTTTCGAGAATTTCAGCGGTTTTAATTAAAACATCTGCTTTTTCCTTAAGCGGCAAAGTCTTCGCGGCTTCGTGCAAACTCACGGCCCCCGGCAAGCCCTTTAATTTCAAATAAAACCGGAGAGCAGGCTCCTTTTTTCCACCATCCGCCCGAACCGTATCGAGACCAAAAGAAAGAACTTTCGGGATCAAACCTTGTTCTGCCAATTTTGAAGCTCCGGTATTCGCTAAAATTTCAAATTCATTAAAAAGGCGGTAATTTCTAAGAACATCCGCGCCCCATCTTTCGGAACGTAAATATTGACCCCATTCACTCAAAGACTGCCCCTTCGCCCAGGTTTTATAAAATTCTCCGGAAACATCCGACGGATCTTCAGGAATTAAAATATGAGAGGTCTTGGTTTCTATTTTCTTATACCCCGAGGCGGGCAAATCCTTAAGATCCGCATGCTTAATCATTGGGTCAGAACGGTAATAGAACATGGATGAGATTTTGTTTAAAAACCCCTGAAGAAGAATTTTGTCTTTCCAACCCTGAATATCTTCACCGGCTCCAGTCCGCATCTCGGAGTAGGCCGGCCGGACCGCGATACTGATTTTTTCAGCCATCGTTTTTTCATCATCGTTTTTGTTAAATTGAGAAGTAATAAATGGAGCAAACATTTTATACTCATTCATTCCCTTGAGAATCTGAACGAGCTCAAGGGCATTTTCTGCAAAAATCGGGGCACTATTTCCAAGGGTCACAATCAATTTTCCGTCCGCTTTCACGACTTTAACGGGAATGGGATGGTAATTTTTTAAAAATCTTTTCAACGCCTCAACCACATCAGCTTCAGTTTCGGGGGTATGGGTCATCCAGAAATTCCAAAACACGGGCAGGATTTCAAAAGGCAAACTCTCTTCATAGTCTAACTCGAGCATTCCGTGATAAGCGCCGCGGTAGGCCATTCCGACAGGCCCGTCTTTTCTAAGTCCAAAGCGAACAATCGAGGAAATGCTTTCATCCGGATCTTTGTAAAATTTATTAAATAACTCGCCCCAAAACACTTGCGCCGTAACCGCGACATGCCACCAATTAAACTTATAGTTTAATCGGGCGGGCATCTTGCCAAGATCAAGAAGCAGCATCCGCACTTCCAGAAAAAGTTCTGAGGCAACCTTTCGCTTATCCGCGCTGGACAAACTGTCAAAGTAGCTTTCAATTCCCGGGGTTCTCACTTCCGAGCGGCGAACATCAGGTTCGCCCTGCGAAGTCCCGCGATTATCCGGTTTGCCATGACCGCTTGAATCACGCACGTTAAAAAACATTTGATACGCTACGTCAAGCTGGGGGTCTTCAAAGCTAAGCACCTGGCGGACCCGGGATTTATCAAAACCTTGAACCTCTAAACGCGCAGCGGCGCTTATCAGCAAATCAGCCGCGCTCTTTGAAGCTTTGTCAAACTCAGGCGCAGTCACGTTAAGATTTTCTTTTTGAAGGAAATCCTTCCAATTCTCGAGGAAAAAATTTCTCTGCTCCTCATAATTTGGAAGCAATTCTTTGATTCGGCGGACTTGCTCCCCGCTTAATACCGCCGAAGAAACTGCCGGGATCCACCAAGAAAAAATAATGTCATAAAGTTTCTGCTCCTCCTCATCATCTAAAAACTCATCTTCGCCGCGATAACCTGTTAACCATCTAAAGATGCTGACTAAAACTGAAATCAGCGCGTAGAGAGGTAATAAAACAATAAACCCGATAAGAACAGCGGCAAGCACGAACGGGATTAAAATCGGAGGGAACCCTATCATCGACTCTATCTGATGCTGTTCTTTATCCCAATCTTGGGCCACGCTGACAGAGAAATTCTCAAGTCTCTCACTTTGAATTTGCCAAAGGCGGTTACGCACTTCAGAAGCTGTCGAATGATTACCGATATCTCCCGTTTTATTTTCCGCTCCGCGCATTTCTGATCTCTGGAGATTACGGAGCTTCGCAGAAACACCATCAATCGGACTGTCATCTCTGAAATCAAGCGTCACGGACCGATCCTGTAATTTCACCTCAAGGACCGTAACATCAGTTCTTTTCGCCTTAAATCCATTTTCCGTAAGAATTTGAATCAGCTGATCATAGTTTTCAATCTTGACCGTTTGATCACCCATTTGAATTTCCATCTTGCCGTGATCAGCATCTTTCACGTCATTAATTTCGATCGTCGGGAACTCATTAAGATGGGCGTAGTACAGACGTCTCAAAATTTTCATGGAATACTGAGGATCGGATAAATCATAAACATAAGTTCTAAAACCAGTAACCGCTTGCGCCTGCAGATCCTCATTCCAAACGGCCGGCAAATACGCGAACGAAATAATATCCATATCTAAAAAGCGGCGCGGTCCCGGCCCCTGCCACGCCTGCTCGCCGTCATAATCGATCGAAAAATCCTGGTTATCCACAGAAACCGAAGCTCCGTGGTGAGTATATTGAACGGCAATTTTTATATTCCCCCGGTCTGTTCCTATTGCTTTTTCGATAAGTCTTGTAAAGGCCGACCAAAAAATAAAAGCATCGCTGCCGGGCAGATAAGTTACCCATTGCAGTTTTTCATCCTGCCTCTCAATTTTTGAATCATAAACGCGGTATTGCCGGCCGGCAACCGTCATGAGCGTAAAATTTTCCTGCGGACTGAGCGTAATATTAAACACACTTTTAAACCCCCTGGCTCCCCCCCGCACCTCGGAACGTTTTACAGGAGGTTCGCCGTGATACCAATGCTCTTGCTCGCCAAGAGCGTAATGAAATCCCAGTTTTCTTAAATCGCTTTCATGAGTGGGGCCGCGCACCATCATGAGCCGTTTAAACCCGAATGCTTTATAAAATGGAATGACAATTTCTTTGACCCAGTAGGCAAATTTTGGGCTTTGATATTCAGAATACTTGTTATTCGCCGCGGGAAATTTTTCCAGAGATCTGCCGCCGCTAATCCATAACGTTTCTTTTTCCGCAAGGAAAGGCATGAAGGCCAGCACCTTTTTATCCGATACCGTTCCGTCCGTGTTTGGCCGGCCATTTTGATAAAGCTGCAGGCTCAAGTGATCAGTCCCCTTAAGTACCCGTAAAACCAACCGGTCTCCGGCTTCTGAGGGATGACGCAGATCTTTATCCGTTTCCCAAACAATTTTATCTTCGCTGAAGCCCTGGCTGGCAAGAAGGGCTTTTGGGATAAGGCCCAAAATCACCTGACGTTCTTTCTCTGAAATTTGATAAGGCGTGGCTGAATAGCGGAAAAATTCTTCGCGGGAAATATTTTGGAATACTTTAACCGTTTCCGCTTCCAAACTTGTCCGCGCTTCCCCACGGGCCTTTGGCTCCGTAGGACCAGAGGCCGAGCGCCCGCCTGCCGGCGGCGAGGCAGGGCGGGTTTCAGAGGAGACCGGTTCCGGGCCTAAAATCTCAGAGGGAAAATTCGTAAGTTCATAAAGCGCGTATTTTTGAAATCGATATTTGAACGCGTTTTCTCCATTCGGCATCGGAACGAGCTCGCCCGAAACATGGTAAGGAACCATTTCTTCCCCTTCACTCACGCCGTAATACATGACATGCGGCCAAATTGCCGGCGGATTCCGTCGGTCATTATCCCATTCCATTTCCGGCACTACCCAAAAAATCCGGTTTCCGGATCTTAAAAAAGGCGCTTCATTTCTTTGAAGATCGAATGTGGAGAAAGGCCCCACATCATATTTATTTTCAACAATATTCACGATTTCTCGGGCTTTATCTAAACCGCCAAGCAAGCGGGCCGCGCCGAATATATTTTCCAAAAACCGCATGAGCCGTTCCACAAAACGGATTCTGTGAACAACTGCCCCGTCTGAATACTGGTTAATGGGGAAATAAGTTTGAAGTTTATACATGTAGGCCCAAATCATGAGATTAAAGGCCGCGTTAAATCCGAAAAGAATTAAAACAAAGAGCGAACCTGGCATGAACGCGAGCGGAATCAGTGAGGCGAGACCAATCATGAGCGTGGCTGAAGGCCCGGAACTAAAGGTCCAGGCCATCTCATCCGGAGTCAGCGCGAACGGAGCGGCTTCAATCCCTACTGTATAAGCCCCGTAACGCCAATCGTCAGACATCATCCGTATATATGAAGTCCGGTATTTGGGAATCCCTTGGGCCCGGCCCATCTTATCAATCATTTGATGCGCGAAATGATGTCCCCATTCATGACCATAAACCGAAAGGTAAATGATCAATGGCAATGCCCAAATAAGATTGAGATAGGGAAGCGAAAAACCCGCGGATAAGAGCAAATACCCTGCACCAATCCCAAACAAAAGAATAATTCCGGCTAAAAGAATCCCAACGATAGGATGGCTGTATTTCGCCTCCTCACCGCGCGATTCAAGAATTACAGCTTTCTGCCAATAATCCAAATTTGAATCCAAAGAGAAGTTTTCCTCCATAAGCTTAGGATCAAACGAATGGATTTTTAGCTCTTCATTCAAAGCCCTTGATAAAACCTCAAGCGCGAAAACAATTTCTCCGTCTAAATCAATCCGGTAAGAAGAGAGCTCTTTTAAAACACTCTTTCCGCCGTCATAGTCAGGAATATTTTCCCACCCCTCCTTCTTTTTCTGCTTAAAGTAACTTTGAAGCATTCCCGCGGCCGCACGAATCCGTTCTTGATGAAACTGATCCCGGATCTTCTTTGCTAAATCATCAATGGAAACACCTTTTCTGATTTCAGAGCGGGCCTCCGATTCCAGATCAATCCCCTGCTTCAGGACTTCTTCAAAAGTTTTGGCGGCGGTGCGCTTTAATTCGGGTTTTCCATCCGCCGCGGTAGTCAGCACGCCTTTCTTTCCTTTGACAAGTTTGCTGAGGCGAATCTCGACGGACTCAAATTTCTCACTGCTGCTTATTAAGCGGTAAACATTAACCGGATGAGTCTGCCCCGGACCCACTAAACGGTCGCCGTCATCATAGGGAATCCAGGAGTCGCTCATACTGACAACGGCCGCAATATGAAAATCCGCTCCAGGAACTTGAAAAAGATTAAGAGAAGATCCTAAAAGCTCATGACTTCCGATTAAAAAGAGAGGTTTGGGACCAGACCGGAAATCACGAATCTTTTCCGCGCGATTTTTTAAAGTATCTTCGCTGCTGACAATCACGGCCGAGCCCTTTCCATACCGCTGATTCAGGTGTTCCGCGATGACCTCGTGACTGCCTTCAACAATATCTGAAAGGATAAGGACTTTTCCGCTCTGTTTTCTTTCCTGATCAATAATTTTCTCAAGCGCCGGAATTTTTGGAGCCGTTTGGTCGAGAGGTTTGTCTTTCAGTTCAGCTTCGGGAAGAACCAGCCGAAGATCCATTCCGACAAATCTTTCAGCGCGCACACGATTAAAGAGATTCGGCGCATACTCATTGAGCGAAGATTTTTTATTCGCTTTCTGCCAATCCACAAAACCCCGGCGCATTGCTTGAATTGTTTTTTCTTGAAGCTTGCTGTAAGGAACCATGATTTTATGTTCTTCAGGCTTCGGCAATTCCGGAAGCACGGTTTTGCGGCGCCAGCGGACAGCGACCGGATCAAGCAATCGGTAAATATCATCATCTTTCAGCGCCTTGTATACAGACTGTTCCCTAAAAAAACTTTCTTTTGAGGTTTCATTCTGAAGCTTTCCATAAACCCAGCTGAGCGTGGTAGCTAATTCACTTAAGCGGTTAACCACAAACCGGGCACTGATCGCCACGCGGTAATCCGCGGGAATCCCAAAAATGCGCGGAGCTTTCTGATTTCTATACCCGCCGCGCAAAGTTTCGACTTCATCGATAATGTGCCCTTGAGGCGCGAAATCTTTTAGCTCTTCATAAAACCGGGCCGTGCGGTGATAAGAGCTGATAAGCACAACTTTTTGTCCCTTAGCCGCTGCCGCCTTAGCTTCATCAATCACTTTTTTCCACTCGGAAGATTTTGGAGCATCAAGGACAAAAATGCGGACGCTCGGATCAAGCCTCTGCTCCAGCTCACCCTCTACTTCATAAAGCGCTGATTTAGAAGTTGTATAAAGAATTTTTTGGACGAGATAATTTCCTGAAGCATCCTGAACATTCAGCAAAGCAAGCGTGCTGGCAATGGTCTTGCCGGTCCGGGCCTGCCCCGCGTTCAGCACACCGTGAGGTTCATTTTCTAGAAACTGTTTCTGCTCCCAGGCGCTTAAAATCTGATCGAGCCGGAGCGGCTGACGGGTTCCATCCGGGGTCACTTCACGGAACAGATTCGGCTTAAATGAGGCTGCTGATTGGTAAAACAATTGGACATAATTAAACGAATCTTGCAGCAATCGATTCTGCGGAGGGAGAACTTTCAACAAATAATCTTTCAATACTTTAATAGCTTCCGGCGAACCGTCTTTCCACAGTTCGCGGATTTTCGCGTAATAAAGTTCTCGGAATAAGCGGTGCGCCAATCTTTCCCGGTGAAGCGGAGAGGCATTTTCTAAAAGTCCCGTAATGTCAGCAATGGCTTTGCCGACTTCATCAAGCGAAACTGCTGGCGGAGCCCTTCCTTTTAAGGATTTATTGCCCTGACTTTCCCATTCTGTAAATTTTACCGCTAAAGACCGCCGCGCGACACGCGGAGACAGTTCGGGATAGAGCTGAAGCAAAATTTCACTGATCAATTCCTGGTCGCCTCCGGACGCCTTGTAAAGATTCAAAAATTCCTGCCGGTCTAGAATTAAAAGACGGTCATCCGCCTGCACTGTTTCACGCAAATAACGGTAAATCGCGTTGGGCGATGCCCCATACTCAATGTAAGCTTCACGGTTGAGGGTCCGGTCAAGCCAGGCGGCAATTTTCTTAAACTCACGGTCAAAAACAACCTTATTAACCATTTCTTTTCGAATCTCTTCGTAAGAATGCCCTCTGAGAACCCGTGAAAAAATGATTCTGTTTACTGTAGTCCCCAGCATTTTTGAAATCGCCGCCTCTAATTTATCTATGCTTTCCTCGGTCAACTCAGCGCCTTTTCTCATTTCCCAGAGGTCTTGAACTCCGGGGTCCGCAACTTTTGGGGCTTCCCCCTTTTCAGAGCCTGCTTCCTTCTTAGAGGCAGGCCGAATATCGATATCAATCTCTGACCCCGCGAAATAATCCTGAAGAAGCTGCTGGGGTTTTTTGCTTCGGAAGTGTTTACGCAGTTCCTCATCAACAATTGCTTTCAGTTTTTGAGAATTTATTCCGAGAATATTTCCGGCTTCTGCATAGCTCATTGAAATCCCATAACTGCCCGACACCATTTTTAGCGCCAAGACTTCGACAGCCGGCAATACCTCCGATAATCTTGATACAAAATCAGCCATCTTTTCCCGGCGTGTCAATTTCTTATAATTATCGAGAGATTTCGCGCTGCTAACAGAATGCGCCCGCAAAGAATTTCTAAGCATAAGCAAAGTTTCTCTGATTTTTGAAGCCCCGGCCCGTATTTGCAGATGGCGCCAAATAAGTTTAGGATCAGCCATAAGTCCGGAGCTCAACTGTTCCGAACGCGCACGGAAAATAGATTCTAATTCTTCGATAAGATGGTTCAAAAATGACGGTGCCAATCCGATTTCTTGAGCGAGCAGCGCGCTGTATTCTTTACGGATAAAATTCCGATAATAAAGCATCCACTTGAGATAAGCCGGCTCCATATCCATTCTCGTCAGCAATGCGTTATACAGAATAGGTTCGAATAAGGCATCCAATGCCTCGGGCGAAAATTCAAAGGGTTTAAAGCGGATTCCCGCGATACGTTCCATAAAAAAAAGTAAATGATTTTGAAGGTTTTTATAATAGGCCAGACGGGCTTGTTTTTGTCTCGCAAGAATTGTTTCCGCGATTAATTTTCGCCCAGACTCAGAAGGAGCTTCCAAATATTTCTTAAAAAGCTGTTCGATCGAAAGTTTTGACAGCGCCGCGCCTTGTTCATTGATTGTCTTCAGCGAAAGCCTGTTTTCAGGAACTGCTGGTGATACAGGCTCCTTTTTCACTCGAGCAGCCTGGTCAACCTCACGTTTTTGGGAGGGATTAAATTTCCTGTTCAGTTTCGCCATCGCTGCTTCAATTTCCTGCCTCGCGAAGGTGTGCCCCAGCCCTATCTGCTCTAAATCCTCGAGGTTCAGCCGGCTAATATCACTCGCGTCTTTGATGCCGTTCATCATCAACTGAACGCGGATCGGCCGGCTTAAATCCATATTCAGAATTTTCGCATCCATCTTCTCTTTTGTTGGAGCGGCATTATCTTTTTTCTTCTTATCTTTTTTCTTTTTGCCAAGCGCTCCGCCCTTAAGTTTCATGGCAGCCGCATAGGCCTCTAATTTAGTGTGAAATTCGAGGACGGCCGCGTTAAACAGCGCCAGTTTCGCGCCGAATAAAAATTTAGAATCGTCAAACATCTCTTTGTCGATTGAATACAGGTCCCTAAGCGTCACTACGTGGAAATATTCATACAGTTCTTTCTCCAAAGGATAGGAAATGTTCAGCGAGGTAATCGGCATATCTAAAAAGGCATCGCGGTCTTTCGGGGATAAAAACCGCATAAATTCCGCGGGCGGACTGATGAGAGATTTATCTAACTGGTATATTTTTTGAGGGTAATTCGCGTAATCCGGAGACATCCAATCAATTGCGTATCTAAATTGAAAGTCTTCATGAATAAAGGCTTTTCGAATAATGGGTGCCCAGCTAAGCGGGAGACTTCGGGGACTATTTTTTTCCGAAAGGTTTATTAATACCTGAGATAGCGACATCAAGCCCCCCGGATTTATGTTTTCCGCGGATTCCCTTTCACTTGGGGATAGGCTTTTCCATGCGCTACTTTCAGCCGCCAAAATAAACCCTAACTCCCTTAAAGTCTCTTGGTCCTCCGCAGGCATTTGGAACCAGTAACCGTAGCGCTCGGTTGTTTGCTTACTCGGGAGTATCAGATATCTCATCATGCCGCCAGCCCCTTTTACGATCCTCTTCCCTTCCTCTGTCAGAGGAATATTATTCGCCATCCCTGAAATATTAATAGCGCTGGAATAAAGCATGTAATCACTTTGAGTACCCTTTTCAATCGAAACAATCGAACTTATGGGCCAAACCATTGAAATCCCGTTTGTAAACCTGACAAAAAGCCGGTGATCAGGTGAAAAATAGACCCCATTAAACTGCCCGAGAAATAATTTTTTCGATCCATTTTTCCCCTGTACCAAAATTCGGATGTCTTCGCCAGCCGGAATATCCACAAAAAATCCGATAAACTGGCGGACTTTTTCCTGATATAAACGGTCCGGGACTTTGACTTCAGCCTCACCTTCTGTCCAAACAATGCCCTTATCGTCATACCGATCCATCGCTGCCAGCCTTGTTCTTATTCTCACGATGATGCTGCCGAGGTCGTCAAGATTCGTATAACCGGGAAAATGGCGCTGGAAATAATCCCGCTCTAAGGCATTAAATTCTTTCGCGGTTTTGTAGCGGTTAGAGAAACGCAGATTTTCTTCCAGAGTTTGCGCGCGGGCCAATAGCTGATTCCGCTCGAGCTCCGCTCTTCTTGCAAGCTCGCGGTCTACCGCGTAAAATATCTTAGTTCTCATTAATAAAAATTGACCCAATGCCGGGCCACGGAGACTTTCTCCGTACTTTTTTTCGAGATTCGTCCGTTCAGACTCCATTTTAGTTTTCAAATCATTAAGCTGCGCAATACTCATACTCATCAGATCATTCTCTGAACGCAGCACAAGCTTAGGATCCAGCGCCTGCACGTCACGGATAAGCGAGTCCTCAATGTAGGACAGCACTTTACTCTGCGCCTCTTCAAACGCTGACACCAAATCTGGATTCTCCGAACCCCAAAAGCTGATCGCATGCTTATTCCAAAGTTGAACTTTAGCTTCATCAATATGTTTTAACGCATGGACGGGGTTTTTATACTCAGCTACTTTGTCAGCGATGTCGTTGATTCTCTTAAGAAACTCTTTTTTCGCGGCAATGCGCCGCTGATTCTTATCATAAAGTTCATAAGCGTCATCCCAAATAGACTCCGACACCTTTAGATCCGAGTAGGAGAGAATATCGAAAATCACTTTCCATGTCTCCCGGCTGGCGGCTTCCAAAAGATGTTTGGGCAAAACATCAAACTCCCGATAGTGACGGTTAGAGGAGACGATAAAAGTCAAGTATCCGGGAGCTATTTTTTCAAAAATCTCTAAGGTCTTGGCTTCATGATACTTCCGCTGAAGCTGTTCAAATTCCTCCTTAGTAAAGATGCCCGCAGCTACGAGCTCTTTATCCCAGAATATAAGCTCGGGAAAAAATAACGTCTCGGGTACTTTCATATCAATCTCTTCCGGGTAGTTTTTTATAAAACGGGTGTAATCCCAATAATTCTCAACCATACGGCGCATAAGTTTGGCGAATTTTTTTTTCAGCTCAGGCCGCGCCGCAATTCTTTCTAAAATTTCATTTCTCTCTTCTAAATCCGGCTCAGCTTGTTTAGTTTTTATCGGAAACTCTGTCGGGCCATTCGTCAAAAGGGCGGCTAATTCCTTACCCGCCTCCTCTCTCAGATCCAAACCGGCCTTTTTCCAAAGGGCTGTTCTAAGTGCGTTAATCACAATAATTTGAATTAAATCTTTTTTATTTCTCACCGATTTCTCCGGATAGCCTAAAGACAGGAGCACGGAATTAAACCAGAACCGATTATGCACCGCAGTTATTCCTAAGTTTAATTTATAAAAAAGAGCGGAAAATGTTTCCCAGTTCAAATCTTCTCCCCAATCCAGACCTCCAGGAGATCCAAGCGCTCTTATCAAATCTACGGGCAGCGGATTTTTAATAAAATCTTCCATACGCTTTTTTGCCGCTTTCATATAATTCGGCTGAAAAACCCGCGGAAGGTCCTCTTTGGGTATATACGCTAAAGTTTTATGGAGATGGTAGACGTCAGATTCCTCATTATCGGGCTCGATATTTTCAGTTCTCACTTCAGCCCTGGCCTTTTGAGCGTTTTTAGTCACCGGGCGGATATTTTTCTCCACTTGCGCAAGCCAATCATGGGATGGCCCCCGCAAATTTAAAACGGCTGCGTAGCCAGAACGGATTTCCAAGCGCCCAATATTCCCCATGGACACCAAGGGCTGAGGCCTTGCGGCGGCATGAGCGGCAAAAGGAATTTCGAAATCAAGACGCCCGGCGGTCATAAGCTGTTTGTAATATGCCTGATGGCGGCTGGACAGACTTGAAATGCGCGGCGAAACAATGACATAGGAAATATTCTTCTGTTTTAAAAGTTCGCGGATATTTTTCTTATGGAATCCGCCGTAAACAAGTACCGCAATTTTCTCATCCGGCTGTTTAGAAAATTCGCCGAGGCTCTTAGCGACCGCTGAATTTCTCGCTTCCGCGATTTCATAAAACTTAATTGCCCGGCGGATGTAATGCTCCCAGCGCTTAGAAAGAAGCACGGGCTTATGCATTTCTTTAGCCATAAATAGGGCGAAGTCGTTCGTGCTGAAAGTTTTAAGAGACGCGCGGATGGCTTCAAATTCCGCGGAAGTAATTTCGATTTCTCCAAGGCGCTTTAGAAGCAGGACGGTTTTGTAATAGTCAAAGGCCTTGCGGTCAACAGCGCTAGAAATAAACTGGCCTCCAATTGCGTTTTCGAGAGACTGGATTTCATCGTAAAGCGCCCGGATATCCTGAGCCTTCACCTGTTCGATAAAGAGCTTATTTTTTGTTTTTTCAGCAGCTAGAAGAAGACTGATAAATGGGAATAAACCATCCTTTTCTGTCATCCCCGAAATCTTTTGTCGGGGATCTAATTTTGGATTCCCACCTAAAGCATGCGGGAATGACACGGCGGTGGACTCTGCCAATTCCATACTTCGTTTTAGATAATCCAAAAGCGGCAGCTGATTGGACTCGTAGCGCTCTTTCAACTTGATCCACTCTTTCAGTTCTTTGGGGAAAGTCTGGTTGATGAGAACGGAAAGAGTTTGAGTAATTTCTCCAAGGTCACTTTGAATTTCGGCACGGCTTTTTGCCGCCTCCCGGTATTGCTCAATGTTATGCAGATGCAGTTTAATATTATCCGCCCCGATCAGATTGAAGGGCTGTTTGCGGTTAATATGCGCGTATTCCGCTCCGCCAATTCTGAGCTTATCGAGAAAGAAATAAGAAACCATCCGCCTGAGCTTGGAATTTTCGATAAATCCAAAAAAAGAATCCGTCGGTACCGGCCCTTCATACCCTTCTTCATACACGGTTTTAACGCCATACTTCGCGACCGCGCGGTGAATCAAACGGGCAATGTTTTCCTGGGCTTCCAGAGAGTCGTGCGCGTCCTGAATATAAATCATGGTTTTGTTCGACGCTCCATCCCAGCTTTCTTCAACCGTTCCCAGGCTGTTTGGAATTCTAATTGTGGAAGGAAACACCTTCACTTCGGGCGCTTGGCTGGCAAACGCGATGGGATCCATCAGCATGGATGCGATTAGCACCGCGGTGATGAATGAAAAAAATGGGTAGAATCGGGGACTTTTTAAAAGGTTTCTCATTAAGATTATCTCTTTATGAAATAAAGAGTTGTGAAAGTATGCCTACCGAAGGCAGGAAAGGCAAATCTTGTGAAAATTGGCCTTTCTATTGCTAAGAATTGGAGGGAAATGCTAGATCGTGCTAAGGGGCTAAAACAGGCTGGATGGAAAGCTTGCGGGCTTGGTCTCTTTTTTGGCAAAAATCTCGGCTGTGGTCTCTTTCCAGCGGACCGGAATTTCGTAGGTTTTATAGTCCCAGTTGGAGGTAAAAAGAACTTTTCCTTCGCGGCATCCGTACTCGTAAATTTCTTTTGTGAGCCGCACATCTTCAAGACAATATTTTTTTAATTCATCCCACTTTTGCTCTCTAAAAAGGACAAGTGCGTCCAAACCGCTCCCCGTTTTGTGCTGCTTCAGGGTCGGGCCCGCAATGCTGTCAAGGCTTGCGCGGTGGCCGCGGGCTTTTTCGATATCATCAAGAAGATCAAGAACGGGAATATTTTGAACGGGGCGAAGGAGGTAAGGCTGAAGCACCGGAAAATCAAAACGGATAATATTAAAACCAATGACAAGATCAACATCAGCGAGACGCTTATCGAGCTGCATCAGCTCTTTTTCTTCGTATGCGTAGGCTTTATCCGTCTGGTAATCATAAACACCGCAGACAGAAATTTTTAGTTTTTCGAGATTGGCCTTCCCAACGTCTTTAAAAGACCGCTGGGTTTCGATGTCCATAACCAGAACGTTCTTGTTCATAAATTAAAAATGTAAAAGTAAAAAGGTAAAAAGAACGCGGGGCTTTTCAGTTTTAGGTTTTACTTTTAAATTTTTCCTTTTTACTTTTTAATTGAATTTTAGGCTCCCATAATCCGGTAGCCGCAGTCGACATAAATCACTTCGCCGGTGATACCGCTTGAGAGAGGGCTGAGGAGGAACATACCCGCATTGCCGACTTCTTCCACTTCGACATTGCGCTTAAGGGCGGCGCGGTTGCGGTGGCTGTCGAGCATCGTGGTAAACCCAGCAATGCCGCGAGCCGCGAGCGTATTCACCGGACCGGCAGAAATCGCGTTCACGCGGATATTTTTGGGCCCCAAATCGGCGGCCAAATAGCGCACAGCGGATTCAAGACTCGCTTTCGCAAGCCCCATCACATTGTAATTGGGAACCACTTTTTCAGATCCGAGATAAGTCAGTGCCACGATACTGCCGCCCTCTTTTTCAAGAAGAGGTTCGGCCGCTTTAGCGAGCGAGATCAAAGAATAAGAGCTGATGTCGTGAGCAATTTTAAAACCTTCACGTGAAGAATCCACCAAACGCCCGGCAAGCTCTTCTTTTTTCGCGAACGCGATGCAATGAACCATCATATGAAGCGCGCCGAAATCCTTGGCAAGTCCGTCAAAAAGATTTTTCACATCCGCGTCATTCGTCACATCGCAGGGATAAATCGGAGATTTTCCGGGAAGGGTCGCGGCAAGCTCTTCAACGCCCTCTTTCAAGCGGTCACCCTGATAGGTAAACGCGATCTCGGCGCCTTGATTCGCCAGCGAGCGGGCGATACCCCAGGCAATACTGCGTTTATTGGCAACTCCTGTTACAAGCGCCTTTTTGCCCTTCAGTAAATTGGATGTGAATTGCGCGGGTTCAGTCATGGGTTTTGTCTCCTGCATATGAGCCTTCCTATTTGAAATTAATGAGTTCGGAGTGATTAATTAGGTTATCCCAAGCCCTCGCCCCCTGTCAAGAGCAACGTGCCTGCAGGGCCTGCCGCGAGGGATTCCCCAGGCCTTCCTCATCAACTTTTGACATGAATCAGTCTATCACCACCTAAGATTTTCACTTCCACGGGTTTAAGGATGACTTACCATAGCAGTGCGGGGCATTGTCAAAAATTTCTTCCTCAGTCCTTAGGAGAATCCCCCGCGTCACCCGCAGCTGCCGTGGATTAATTTCACGGGTGGCGAGGAGGTTCCGTAAAGAAATGAGGAGAAATGATTTTTCCAAAGGCCAAGGCGTTAACCGCGCAACAGACAAATTCACCCGTCGAATAAACTCTGATTTAAATTCAGATGGGTTCATGGAAAACATTTCGAGGAATTTCTGCGGAAACCTCTCGACAGGCCCTGTGAAATTAATTGTTCGGGGAGCTGAAGGCTGAGCAAGTTT
Source organism: uncultured bacterium (assembly GCA_964511315.1). Classification (GTDB taxonomy): domain Bacteria; phylum Omnitrophota; class Omnitrophia; order Omnitrophales; family Aquincolibacteriaceae; genus CAZEFF01. Next base: position 16,761 of record CAZEFF010000041.1, read on the forward strand.
TTCTAAAGGAGTTCGGAGAGGCTGTGGATCACAGGAATATCTTGAACCGGTCCATCGCGATGACCCTTGTGACGGTCAACCAGGATTGCGTGAATCCCAAGACGCATGGCTCCATGAATATCATCTTCCACACTATCTCCGATATGAACGGCTTCGTGCGGATGAACACCGCTTTTTTTAAGCGCTTCCTGAAAGATCTTAGGACTGGGCTTGGACGCGCCAAAAACAGCAGAGGCTAAAATAAATTCAAATTCTCCGGTTAATCCAAGCCCATCCAAAATTTTAAAAAGCCGGGAATCCCAATTTGAAATCACCCCGAGCTTTTTCCCTTTATGTTTAAGGGCCTTCAGCACATCCTTGGTTCCAGGATAAAGCTGCCAGCATTCCGGCTTCGCGAAATAATCATAAAGCTCGTCAAAAAACTTTTCGAAATCATGAATATCCTTATCCGTGCCAAAAACTTCAAACACCAAACTCTTCCACCATTCCCGTTCAATCTTTTCACTGGAATGACTTTGCAAAGATGAAAGCCCATCGCGTTTAAGCCATGCGGAACGAAAATTCATTTCAAGAACATCCGCTTTTCTTTTCGAACCATGTTTGCCGGAAATTTGTTCATAAATTGCACCAACCGAAGGATAAGGGTGAAGAAGCGTACCGCCCGCGTCAAAAAAAACAGCTTTAAAGGAGGAGAGCATTTATTCGTTTTGAGTTCGGTTTGAACGGCGCTTCATAAATTCCTGAAGCAGCCAGGAACCCGCGAGAGGCGCGGCTTGAGCTAAAAGACCGCCGGTTGAACCGCCGCCGGGCTGATTGGCAAGATCACCCGCGTGACTTCCGGGCGCATAAGAAAACGCGGAACTTCCAAAGTTGCTGCCCATAGGTCCGCGAGGATAATCCGCAGCCTTCCTTCGCAGACGGTCCGCTTCGCGGTGCCGGTTGAGATCCTGAATGATTGATTTTGTTTCAGGATTGTATGGATCCATGTCCGCGGCTTCTTTGTAGGCAACTTCCGCGTCATCATAAAAACCCTGAGCTTCATACACCGCGCCAATCTGAACTTTCGCGCCGACTTGATTGGGATCCTGCTCAAGTACTTTTCGGAATTCTTCCCGAGCTTTTTCAAATTGCCCTTGGCGCTTATAAACAACCCCCAGATTATACCGGGCAGGAATCATGGAAGGATCCTGCATGACCGCAAGTTCAAGTTGGCGACGCGCCTGGCTCAGCATGGTATCCGTGGATGCGTTCGTTTTAATATCTTGAAATTTATCAAAATAAAGCGCGTAAATATTGGCCAATTCGAAATGATATTCCGCTTTCGAATCGTACTCGATCGCCTTCTGAAGCTGTTTTTCCGCTTCCGCCAAATCACCTTTTTCTCGGGCCGCCATTGCTTTCTGATAGGCTTCATGCCCAAGCGTCGAATTCATGCGTTTTAAATTTTCTATATTATCGATCGCTTGCTTTGTTCTTTGAAAGTTTTGAATATTTTCGATCGCAGCGTTATTTGCCTGCGCCTGCTGAACGCGGTTCAGCGCGTCTATGCGGTCCTGAACATCGTTGGCAAAAAGAGGGACGGCTGAATGGAGGGTAAGAACCGCGGATAAACAAGCCGTAAGGTATTTTTTCATTTTAAATTTAATTCTGGGGACATGTACTTCTTATTAGAAAAGTACATGCCCCCGATTAAAACTATTTCACCCCGGCTTTTAAAACAGCCAAAGCCTTTTCATAATCCGGATGCGCCGTGACTTCTTTCACGTATTCCGCATATTTCACTTTGTCATCTTCGCCGATAATAAATACCGCGCGGGCAAGAAGACGGAGCTCTTTGATCAAAACGCCATAGGCTTTTCCAAAAGAGGTGTCCCGGTGATCGGAAAGCGTTTTCACTTTATCCGCGTTGGAAGCCCCGCACCAGCGGCGCTGCGCGAAAGGAAGATCCGTGCTGATCGTAAGAACAGCTACGTTCGCGGGCATTTTTCCCGCTTCTTCGTTAAAACGCTTGGTCTGCAAATCACAAACAGGCGTATCCAATGAGGGCACCACGCTGATGACTTTTGTTTTTCCGGCAAACGAGGCAAGTGTGACTTCACTCAAATCATTTCCGAGCACCTTGAAATCAGGGGCTTTTTCGCCGACTTTGATTTCAGGCCCGACAAGGGTAATCGCGTTATTTTTAAAAGTGACGGCGGTTTTTCTTTCAATTTCGGACATAATTTCCTCCAGTTAATAAGGGGTTAAAAGGACCCACAGTATAGCAAAAGAACCAGCCTTCTCAAAGGGCCTTCCCGGCGAGCTGGGCGGTGGGTTTCCCCTTTTTCACCGCGGGGATGCCATTCACAAAAACCCATTGGACACCCTGGCTGAGGACAGCGGGATGATCGTAATCAGCCTTATCCGCGATTTCTCCGGCATCAAAAAGAACGATATCCGCGTAGTACCCTTCCTTAATTTCACCGCGCTCCTTTAGTCTAAATTGATCCGCGACCTGCGAAGTCATTTTGCGGATCATCTCACCGAGTGCGACATCGTTATTTTCTCGGACAAACTTTTTAACCGCGAGGGGAAAGGTCCCATACGCCCGGGGATGAGGTCTGCGGCTTCCATCCGCGATACTGTCTGAGCCAATGCTCACATAAGTTGCTGAGATCACCTTTTCAATCACTTGCTCGCTTTGCGAAAAGGAAAACGCGCTCACTTCAAAATTATTTTCCGCGAGAATTTCAACGAGGAATTGTT
>CAZEFF010000042.1:0-19137 GCA_964511315.1 uncultured bacterium
CCGCGCGCGAAGTTTTGTGGCGGCAAAAAGAGGCGGGAGTCACAAAGAAACTTGTTGGGTTTGAAATGGTTGACCGCGGTATCCCGCGTCAAGGCCATCCGATTGCTATGACCGGTAAAAATGTTGGAGAAGTTACTAGCGGAAGTTTTTCTCCAACGCTCGGAAAAAATATCGGAATGGGATATGTTCCGGCTGAAGCGGCAGAGGTCGGCCGTGAAATTGAAATTGTTATCCGCGACAAATCGTTAAAAGCAAGAATTGTTAAACTGCCATTTTACAAGAGAACCCGTACTGCGTAGGGCGTACAGCGTACAGCGATGAAAATCGCGGTACGACGAACGCGGTTCGCTGTACTTTTTAAGCTGGAGGATTTATGAATTTCCCGAAAGAACTGCGTTACACTAAGTCTCACGAATGGGCCCGAAAAAACGGTAACGTTGTGACGGTTGGCATTACCGAATACGCCCAAAAGGAAATTTCAGACGTTGTTTTCGTTGAAGTTCCTAAAATAAACGCGGCCGCGGCTCAAGGGAAAGCGGTTGCCGTTGTAGAATCTGTGAAAGCGGCTTTTGATATTTACGCGCCGGTGTCCGGAAAAGTTTCCAAAACCAATAATGAACTTGAACAGAACCCCGGTCTTGTAAACGGGGATTGCTACGGCAAAGGCTGGTTTTTTGAAGTGGAAATGTCGAACCCTGCCGAGTGGGATTCTTTGATGACAAGTGAAACGTACGCGGACCATCTTAAACAAGGCGCACATTAAACCGAGGTTATATGCACTACCATCCCATTACATCCGATGATAAAAGGGAGATGCTTCAGGAAATCGGCGTTTCTTCATTTGAAGAGCTCCTCCGCGGTATTCCCGCCGCTTTAAGAAATCCAAAACTCGAAATTCCCCAGGCTTTAAGCGAACTGGAAATCCAGAATTTGCTTAAAGAGCTGGGCTCAAAAAATTCTTCGGTCCACGATAATCTTTCATTTCTCGGCGGGGGAGCGTACGAACATTTTATTCCGGCGGCGGTTGCACAGCTGATTGGACGAAACGAGTTTTATACTGCTTACACGCCCTACCAGCCGGAAGCTTCGCAAGGAACGCTTCAAAGTATTTATGAATATCAAAGCCTGATCGTTGAGCTTACAGGCTTAGATGTTTCGAATGCTTCTCATTATGACGGATCAACGAGTATGGCTGAGGCCGCGCTTTTAGCTCTGCGTCAAACGGACCGCACTAAAATTTTGGTTTCACGTTCCGTGCATCCGCATTACCGCCGTGTTCTAAAAACTTACCTTGAAGGTACGCCGTACTCAATGGAAGAATTTGATTTTACGCCGGACGAAACGTTTGATACGACAAAGTTCAACGCGCTTGTTACGAATGATATTGCCGGAGCCATTTTTCAAAGCCCGAATTTCTTTGGTGTGGTTGAAAATCTTCACGGTGTTGCCGAGCAGCTTCATCAGGCCGGCGCGCTCATGATCATGGTTTCGCATCCATTGTCGATGGCCGTTTTGAAATCACCAGGCGAGTGGGGCGCGGACATGGCTGTTGGAGAAGGTCAGCCGCTTGGGATTCCGCTTTCATTCGGCGGACCGTACCTCGGTTACTTTGCTGTTTCTAGATCATTAATGCGCCGAGTGCCGGGACGTTTAGCGGGTATGACTCTTGATTCTGAAGGGAAACGTTCTTTTTGCTTAACTTTGCAGGCTCGCGAACAGCATATCCGCCGTGAACGCGCGGCTTCTAATATCTGTACGAATCAAGCGCTTTGCGCTCTTGCCGCTTGCGTTTATATGACCTTAATGGGCAAAGAGGGAATGCGCGAAATTGGCGAGCTCAATCTTGACCGTGCTTATTATCTGCGCGAAAAAATTTCAAAGCTTCAAGGTTTCCGTGTCAATACCAAGACGCCGATTTTTAATGAGTTCGTGGTCCACTGCAATAAGCCTTTCGCGCAGATTCAGGAAAAACTCCTTGCGCAGAAAATTATCCCAGGGATTGATCTGCATCAATTTTATCCGGAAATGAACGGCGCGTTTCTCGTGTGCGCGACGGAGACTAAAACTCGGGCGAATCTTGACCGGTTTGTGGAGGCGTTATCTCAATGTTAATCCAGAATGATTCCCGACTCAGTTTTGAAAAAAGCCGTTCCGGGCGTCGGGGTGCTCAGCTTCCGGCCGACCGCTGCCACGCGCAAAAAGCGCTTGAGAACATTCCTGAAGAATTGCGCCGCAAGCGGCCGCTGATTTTTCCGGAGCTCACCGAGCCTGAAATTGTCAGGCACTTCGTGAATCTTTCGAAGAAAAACTTTTCGATCGATACGCATTTTTATCCGCTTGGGAGCTGCACGATGAAATATAATCCCAAGATTAATGAATGGGCCGCGGCGCTTCCTCAATTTGCGGGTGTTCATCCAATGCAGCCGGAAACCACGACCCAAGGCATGCTCCAGGTATTTTATGAGCTCGAACAATATTTGAAAACAATGAGTGGTATGGACCGCTTTACACTTCAGCCCGCGGCGGGCGCGCACGGCGAATTAGCCGGTATGATGCTTATCCGCGCGTATCACACGGCACACGGAGATTTAAAACGCCGCAAGGTTTTAGTTCCTGATTCCAGCCACGGAACGAATCCCGCGAGCGCGGCTCTTTTCGGCTATCATGTTGTTGAGCTGAAATCAAATGCCCGCGGCCGCGTCGATATTAAGACGCTCGAAGAACATTTAGATGAAGAAACCGCGTGTCTGATGCTTACGAATCCCAATACGCTTGGACTTTTCGAGGAAGATATTCTTGAAGTAACGAAACGAGTTCATGAAAAAGGCGCGCTTCTTTATTATGACGGCGCTAATCTGAACGCGCTTTTGGGTGTCGCGCGGCCGGGTGACATGGGCTTTGACGTTGTTCATATTAATCTTCATAAAACCTTTTCAACGCCTCACGGCGGCGGCGGTCCTGGTTCAGGTCCGGTCGGAGTAAAAAACCGCCTTGTTCCGTTTTTGCCCGTTCCTTTAATTGAAAAGGAGGGCAATAAATACACGATGCTTTATCACCGCGAACAATCCATTGGACGCGTGAAATCCTTTTTTGGAAATACCGGAATGCTTTTGCGAGCGTATGTTTATATCCGCACGCTGGGTTTGACGGGAATCAAAAAAGTGAGTGAAGACGCGATTCTCAACGCTAATTATCTCAAAGAAAAGCTCAAACATCTTTTCCCTGTGGCCGTGGATGAACCTTGCATGCACGAGTTTGTGCTTTCGCTAAAAAACGGTAAATCTGTGGATGTTCACGCGGGAGATATTGGAAAGCGCCTTCTTGATTTTGGGTTTCACGCGCCGACCGTTCACTTTCCGCTCGTGGTCGAAGAGGCGTTGATGATTGAACCGACCGAAACCGAATCTCGCGAACAGCTTGACCGGTTTGTGATGGCGATGGAACAAATTGCCGAGGAAATGCAGAATGATCCTCAAAAGATCAAGAATGCTCCGCACACGCTTCCGATCCGCCGGCCTGACGAAGTGCTCGCGGCGCGAAAGCCCATTTTGTCTTACCGCGACCAGCTGAGAGAAAAGGTGCTGCAGGCCGAAGGTCTTCCGCCGAATCCTTAAACGGCATTTTGTGAAGTCCTGGCTTCTTTACCCAACCATTAGCGCGCCGATGCCATTTCAAATGGCGCTCGATGAGATTTTGTTCCGGGACTACGAGGCCAACGCGAAGCCTGGCGATTCACCGATCTTTCGATTTTTTTATTCTTCCGAACCGTGGATGACGACGGGTTATTCTGATCCCGTGCGGGAGCCGTTAAAAAATGGAATTCCTGTTTGCCGGCGATTAACGGGCGGGGGACAAGTTTTGCACGGCAAGGACATTATTTTTTCTCTCATCGCGAAAAAAGACGCGGATAGCTCCTTTGATTCTGTTCGAATGAGCTATTTAAAAATTCATGAAGCGGTGAAACTAGCTTTTGAAATTTTAGGAGAAAAGCCCCGGTTTTACCGCGTGGATGAAAAATTGCCCAAAGGGCCGGAATGTTTCAGGTATCCAATCGCGACAGACCTCGCGATTGGAAGCGATAAAGTGGCCGGCGGTTCACAAAAGCGGTCACGAGGCACTTTTCTTCACGAAGAGTCAATTTATTCCCCTGGAAATAAATTGGGCATTCCGTTAATCGCCGCACTGAAGGACGGGTTTCAGAAAAGATTTGAGATGACGCTAAAGCCGGCGCCGATTTCTCCCGAAACACTAGCTTCCGCGGAATTACTGGCGAAAGAAAAATTTGAACCAAAAGGACGATGAATGAAAGAGCTTGAGACTTTCCTCGAAAAAATTGAACGAGTCATGGACGGCAACGGCCATTATAAATTTGAGGCCTATAGTTTTGTCATGGCCGCGCTTCACCACGTCGTATCGAAACTCAAAAAACCAAGGCATATTACCGGCAAAGAACTTCTTGAAGGCATCCGCGAATACGCGCTCGAGCAATTCGGCCCTTTGACCCGCACCGTGCTGGCTTACTGGGGTGTTAAGGAAACGCTCGATTTTGGAAAGATTGTTTTTTCGCTTGTGGAAGTTGGGATTCTCCGAAAACAGCCTGAAGATAAACTCGAAGATTTTAAAAATATTTATGATTTTAAGACCGCGTTCGACAAAGGATATAAAATTAAAGACGCATGAGCCTGCTTGAGAAGCTCAACCCCGCACAAAAAGAAGCTGTCAGCTGGCCCGCGAAAACACCGCTTTTAATTGTTGCCGGCGCGGGCAGCGGTAAAACCCGCATTTTAACTCACCGAATTGCCTGGCTCGCGTCACAAGGTGTTCCCGCATTTAATATTCTGGGTGTGACTTTCACCAATAAAGCCGCCCAGGAAATGAAAAAACGCGTGGACCGCCTTGTTCAGCAGGATGTTTGGATCAGCACGTTTCATTCCACTTGCCTCCGTATTCTCCGTACAGACGGCCCGGCGATTGGTCTCGACCGCAATTTTACGATTTATGATGAACAGGACCAGCTCGTTCTGATTAAAGAGTCTCTGCGTGATCTTCAGATTGACGAAAAAAAAGTTCATCCAAAAGCGGTCCGTGAACGGATTCAGCGCGCTAAAGATGTGTTGATGACCCCGTTTCAATACGCTGAAAAATCGCCCGATCTTTTTGAAGAGACTGTCGCGAAGGTTTATAAGCTTTACCAGGAAAAAGTGGACCGTCTCAAGGCGCTTGATTTTGGCGACCTTATCATGAAAACAGTTGGGCTTTTTGACCGTAACCCTGAAGTCTTGCGCGCGTGGCAGGACCGGTTTCAGCATATTCTCATTGATGAGTACCAAGATACGAACCACGCTCAGTACCGTCTGGTCAAACTTTTAGCTGACGCCCGCCGCCAGGTGACCGTAGTAGGAGATCCCGACCAATCGATTTACGCGTGGCGCGGAGCGGATATCCGCAATATTCTTAATTTTGAAAAAGATTATCCTGAATGCGGAATCATTCGCATGGAACAAAACTACCGCTCGACGAAAGTGGTTTTGGACGCTGCCAATCAGCTGATTAAACGGAATAGAATGCGCAAGCCCAAAGAACTTTGGACTGAAAAAGAGGGTGGGGAAAAAATCACCCTCTTTGAAGGCCGAGACGAAAAAGAAGAAGCGGCTTATGTTGTGCAGCGAATTCTCAAAAACCGTGAACAGGGAAAAACTCTCGCGGACCAGGTGGTATTCTACCGCGTTCACGCTCAGTCACGGGTGATCGAAGATTTTCTTCGCCGAGCCAAGGTGCCTTATAAGATTGTCGGCGGGGTGCGCTTTTACGACCGAATGGAAATTAAAGATGTAATGGCTTATCTGAAAGCGATCGCGTTTCCTCACGACGAAGTTAGTTTGAAGCGTATTATCAATGTACCTGCCCGGGGAATTGGCAAAAAAGCGGTCGAAGTTTTGGAAGGAATGGCCAAAGAACTTCCCGGCGGTTTTGATGAAGCGCTCAAAAACGCGTGGAAAAGCGAATCTCTGCCCCCGAAAGCAAGAAAATCCGTGGCCGAGTTTTATCAAATGATGAGCTCACTCCGCAGTGAAAAGGACAATATGCCGGTTTATGATCTTTTGGAACGGATCCTTCAGCGCACAAAATATGTTGAGACTTTAGAGGCGGAGAAAACGGTTGAAGCTTCCGCGCGCATTGAAAATATTCAGGAGTTTTTTAGTGTGATCGAAGATTTTGAGGAAAACTATTCTTCATCCTTCCCAGCCAATGAAACTCCGCTCAGTCAGCTCGAATCCTTTCTTGAATCGATTATTCTTGTCACGGATCTTGATTCCTGGGAAGCGGGTATGGATGTTCTAACACTTATGACTTTGCACACGGCCAAAGGCCTCGAATTTCCAGTGGTTTATATGGTCGGTATGGAAGAAGGGATTTTTCCAAACAGCCGTTCAATGTCGGAAGACTCTGATGATTTGGAAGAAGAGCGCCGCCTTTGCTACGTCGGAATTACCCGAGCCAAGGAAAAACTGCATATGACTTATACCCGTGAGCGCCGTCTTTACGGGGCGAGTCAGCATAATTTGCCCTCCCGGTTTTTAACGGAAATACCGTCGGACTTATTTGATACCGCTTTTCGAGGCTATGCGATGGCTTCCGACGATGATGATATTGATGACCCCTCAGTGCACGACGATATTGAGATTGATTTTGACGATGAAGAGAAAAAGCGACGTATCTTGTTTGATTAGAATGCCTTACAGCATATTATAAGCTGTTGCCCACTCGGAATTTACCTTAAAAATACCACCCCGGAAGTTTGAAAATCCCTCTATAGACAGGTATCCTTTAGGTAATACTAAACTCTTTAAAAAAGTATTACCTAGGTGGCTGGATGCGCAAAACTCTCCTAAGAGCGGTGAGCGCGGTAACGCTCATCTGCTTTTTGACGACTGGGACTTCTTGGGCCGTGCCCGATGTTAATGTTTCGGGTCTGATTGCCCGCGAAACGCCCACTTTTCTTCAGATCGAAATTCCTCAAAATCTTGCCAGCATTGAAGATATTTACGAAGCGCCCGCGAAAGCAGATCCGTCTCTGATCCTTCATATTCAGAACCTGCACGGAAATTATGAAGCGCAGGCTCAAATTAAAAAGCTCCTCGACTATCTTTACAAGACCTATGCTTTTAAACTTATTTTTGTTGAAGGCGCCGCGGAAAAACTAAACGCGGATTATCTTCGTCTCTTCTCTGATGCCAAACAAAACAGCGAGCTCGCGGATTACCTGACTCAGAAAGGTCAGCTGACTGGCCCGGAATTTTATTTGGTTGACGGCCCTAAAGATGTCGAGGCCGTCGGTATTGAACAGGCTGATCTTTACCGGAAAAACCTTGAAGCGTTCCGAAAAGTATATAGTTTTAAGGCCGAGATTGACAAAAAACTCGCGGATTATGATTCGAAGATTGATTCGCTGTCGACGCGTTTTTTTTCGGGCGATGCCCGGAACATGATCTCTGAGTGGAGAAAGTTCGAATCAGGTCACCGGGATTTCCTGCCTTACGCGAAACGCCTCGCGCAAGAAGCCAAGAAAACTTTGGGATTGGATCTCGAAAGTTTATTCGCGCAGGTGGAGTGGCCGCAGATGACGCGGCTTTTGGTGATTCAATCGATGGAATCGGATCTAAATAAAAAAGCCGCGGACGATGAGCGGCTTCGGCTGGTTCAGTTCCTTGGCGAAGTCGGTGTTGACCAGGAAATTATCGCCGCGGTTAAGAAGCTGGGGGAACGCCGAATCTCCATGAGCCGTCTTGATTCGAGCGGAAAAGAAAACCGGCTTGAGAATCTTCCGCGCTATCTTCTTGAACGTTTAGTGGCCGAAGCGGGTCCCAAAGGTTTTTACTTTCATGATTATCCCGCGTTCAGTCTTTACGCGGGCTATTTGATCCTTCAAAGCGAATTGCAGAGCCAAGCGCTTTATGAAGAAATTAATCTTTTGTTTGAAAAGATCCTCGCTGAGCAGACGCCTTCAGAAAAAGAAAAAAATCTTCTTGAGCTCTTTAAGGATCAGGAGCTTCTAAAAAAATTGATGCGCCTCGAACTTACCCGCAAAGAGTGGAAGCGCGCGTCCTACCGGAAAGAATGGATCAAGCCTGAAACCATGGAACGCCGCCTCCGGGATATGGAAGCTTCTCCTATAAATGACCAGGACAGCCAGGGGGCCGGACAAACGGTCGAGCAGCCCGGGCAGTTTTCTCCTTATTTTAATACCGCGCTTGAGTTTTATGATTTTGCGCGTTCCCGGGAGAACGCGTTCTTTGAAGCGATCGATCACGAGATGAAAGCAAGTAAATCTGAAAAAGCCGTGCTTGTTACCGGCGGGTTTCACACGGAAGGACTCATGGATGTATTCCGTGAGCACGAGATTAACTACGGCGTCCTTCTTCCCAGGATTTCGGGAAAAATTTCTGACGCGGAAAATCATTACAGCGAAGCAATGATGGAAAATGGTTCTACAATGTTTGATCTCGCGACAATTGAAATTAACAGTCTTTTGCACAGTCCCGCGACCTATCAAAAAATGGGAGGCAGTAATTGGAAGAGGGTGCAGACTCTGTACGATGGTTATGCCGAAAAGGGAAAATTCCAATCAATCGATGAAAGTCTGGATTTGATTAATCGGTCGAGTTTTTCGCAGACTCACAAAGTTTCTCTTCTGAGAGTTGGCAGGGAGTCCATCGTGATTAAAATTAGCGCTGCGTTGGCCACGGAAGTCCGGGCGGGCGGCGTTTATGATGTTGATTCAGAAGGTTATTTGCTTTCACGGAAGTCGAATGAATATGTGGGTTTTAAAATTGTTCCAGAAAAGAACGTTTTTAAGATCCGGGTATCCCGGCTTCAGGTAACGAAGAGTCAATTGCGAAGCGCGGAAAAATCATTGACGCGCCAATCTGCAGTACCACCAGCGCCCCCTGCTTCAATGGAAAACGCTCCGGCTGTTAGGGCTGCCTCAGAGCAGCGTGTACAAAAAAATCTTAAGCTCGAAGGTCTTGGCGATTGGGAAGCGGTTGTCCAGCTGCTTCTTTCGGAGGGTTTGGTTGAGTCTGGGCAGGCGGCTAACTTGCGCAAAGATCCGAAGAGTTTTTTAGCGGCAAATCCGAACATCGCGCAGCTGAGCGTTGAAGTGAAAATCGGTGCTCAGAATAATGCTGTCATATCGTTTAAAGTCAGTGTGCTTGCTGGAATATTTACGGACAAAGATTCTTCATCTATGGTGAAAGCAAGACCGGTTAATCAAGCTGCCGTGATGACGGCAGCGGCGATGGCTGTTGGGATATTTGCGTTATTTTCGATCGTTGTCGCAATGCTTACCGGACAGAGAGAATCGCGGCCTGAAATCATAAATACCCCAACCGTTTCTGCGCCTGAATCGATCGTGCCGACTGTCCCGATTGAAAAACAGAAAGCAGTTGAAACGCCGATACCTGCACAAATACCTGTCTCGCCGGCTCAGCCAGTACGACCTGCCGAAGAAAGCCTGCCTGCGCCTGAGATTAAAGCCGAAGCTCCAGCGGCAGAAAAGGTTTCGGAGGTTGAAGCTCAGAGATTAATTGATCCGATGAGTTATGAAACTATTCAGCAGGCTTCCGCGGATACACTTGAGGGACTGCTCAAACTCAGAAACCCGAAGAATGGTATGCCTTATAACCAAACGCTGGGGCCTTTTGTCCCCGAATCGGGGTGGATGAAATCTGCGGATATTGGTTTTATGTGGACCGCTGATATTTTGATGGCCGCGCGGCATAATGAGCACCCGCTAGGCGATCAATCAAGTCCTGAGAAAGTTACGGAACGTATTTTGAGTTCGCTCAGAATGTATCAGCGGATTCTGGATGCTTTCGAACTCAAAGTTGACGGCAAGGGCACTGGGATTTTGCCGGAGTTTCTTGCCCACGAGGATGATTTTTTCCGCAGTGAAACGCACGCGATTCCCGGTCAAAAAGGGAAGAGCGGAATCGCTTATGCTTCCTATGACAGTATGCTGACTCTCCAGCGCCTTAAAATTGTTCGGGATGTTTTCAGCGGCGGAAGAGTGGAGGGTTTGGAAAGTGAAGAAGTTGTCCGGCTTGCGAATGAAATTCTTGCCCGCACAACCCTTCAGCCTTTTGTTGATTCAAATAACAAAGTTCATAATCAAGTCTTTTTCGAACCTATTTCACAGAAAATTTTCTTAAGCTCCGCGATCGTTGACAATCGCCATACAGAAGCCCGTGGTTTTGTTTGGATCTTGGATCTTTTCGGAGGAGTTGGAGAAAACCAAGCATCTCGTATTGAAAAGGGCGAGCGTGTTTTTAAAAAGCTGGATGAACAGTGGGTTAAGGTTCAAGTCGGAGATAAACAAGTCGAGGTGTTGCGGGGTGACGCTTCGCTTTCCGCATTTACTGAATATTACGGGATGCAGTTTATGCGTGCTGACGGATCACTTAAAAAGAGCAATCTCGCGTATTTCAATGCTCTCGAAATTCTTGCCGACTCCAAAAGCCATAAGTACTTTGGAAATGCTCCGGGCACGGGTAAAACACCTGGCGAATATGGTCAATTTGGATTAAATAAGTCCGACGTGACAGTGGTTGCAGGGCCGGCACTTTCATTGCTGAGTGAAGAACCCAAAGCGATTGAAAGTGTATTGCGGCTTTTTGAAGATATGAAGATTTCCGGCTCATATCACGCCGGCTGGGGACCGATTGACTCAGTCTCTCCTTTTACGGGGGGGCCGAATTTTAAAAATAATAAAATTATTCTTATGAATAATGCTTTGGTCGCGGAGTCTCTCAATTATTTGCTCCTCCGCGGAATTATGAGCAAGAGCCCGGACCGCGGAATGATCGAGCGCAATCTGCCTGTAAAACTGGAATTGCCGGTTATCGCTGAGAAGCCGGCGGCAAGGTCCGATCTGCGCGCGGTCCTTGCAGATATTCTTCAAAATCGTGATTTTATTCATTACGTGTTTGGCGTGGTGATGACCTATCTTACGTGGCGCCTTTTAGGAATTGTTTGGGGGATGGGGCGCGCGGCATTCGCGGATATGATGCTCGAGGATATCCGTTCAAGGATTGAGCCTAAATCGATTTTTTCTTGGAAGCTGAGTCCATCCGATATCCGGTATTTATTTGAAATCATGGAACCCGATGAAATTCATCCGGCTGAAACGTTAACCGGCGGTTTGATTGATTACCTCAGTGGGTACGACAGCGATTATTTTAAGCGCCGGGATAATGTTTTTGGAAAAGCCGAAGAAGTATTCGCTCAAATTCTGGAAACGATAAAAACCGCTCCGACCTATGATCATGTCGCTCTTGTAAAGGTAATTGCCGAGAACGAGAATAAATATTTAGATGAGCAGATTACCCGGTTCTTGAACGATGTCTCGAAGAAGAGTTCTCCGGTTAAAGCCGCCGCGGCCTCGGCGTTTAAGGCGCGAACCTCGTCGGCCCGCTCCGAAACGCGTGTCCAGAAGGTCCGGGAGAAACAGATTGCCGAGCTTGTGCGTCAGATCGGGCAATTTAATTTTGACGAGATGGAAGTCAAGAGTTTGCGGCGGCGAATTAGAAAATTAAACCGGCTTCTTGCTCAGACAACGGATGTTGTGCAAGGCGTGCTTGATGGAATCAATGTATATACGGCATTTATCCCAGAGCGCCTGAAAGAGGAGCTGCCAAATAAATCCTTGCAAGAGGTTCTTGATGAGGGAGAGCCGCCTCAGATTCAAACCGATTTAATGCGCTTGCTCGATCGGTTGGGGAGTGAGGGGGCGGAAGGCAGACGACTTCGTCTGCACGATACTTTGGTGAGAGTTATGGTGCTTGCGCTGATCAATCCTAATGTCAAGGTTCGCTACTCGGCCCTTCGGGCATTGTTGAATATTCCAAAGGGACAGAGTGACATTGCCTATGATTATTTGAAAAAAATGGCTTCTGATCCGGATACAGCTCCTCTTCTGCTGCTGGCGATCATTGGGCATTTCGAAAAAAGACAGGATGTTGACAGTTTGCGAAAACTTGTGAGAGCCCCAAATTTATCGCGCCAACTTTTACTGCAGCTGCAGGCGATCCGATCATTCGGAAAAATGGGGGATATCGATGAATTGATTCGAATTGTTTACGATTCAAATGGGCAAAACGGAGGTGTGCGGTCAATTGCCGCGGCCTTGGAAGAAATCGCTCGAAACGCGCCAATTGATGTGGCAACTCTCATCATTGCGTCGTTCTTTTATCCAGACGAAGTCCCGATCCATAAAGAAGCATCAAGAATTTTTGACGCGATCCTGGTCCCGCGGATTAACGCCGAATTAAAATCTCGAATGAAACCGAGATTTGACGCGCGAGCTGAAATTCGCGCTAATTCATTAGAGGATATCCGGTCAAATATGTACAAAGCGGTTGTAAGGTACTTTAGAGTAACCGATTTTATGGGAGACCTTCTGTATATTCCTGACCCTGAAATTGACGGAGATATTCCTCAAGACGCAAAATTTTCAGCCGCGCGGTATCGAGTGAAAGCGCAAGCCCTTATCGAAGCCTTGCCCCTCGCGGTTAATGTTTTTGGAGAAAAGGCCATCATTGACAGCTTTAATTCAGATACGCGTGAGTTTCTGCGAATTATTGAGCTCTTTGACAACAATCCTGAACGGTTGTCTGAACGAATTGATGAATTAAATGTCGCGGGTTTTTTTAATTGGGAAGGGCTTCGTGAGTGGATGCGTACGCAGCCGGGCAAAGTCGCGGCTATTTTTACCAGCTTGACGGCGGAGGTTAATCCCATTGAGATCAGGCGCGATTTTCCTGACGCTCCGTTGAATGATCTTACCGGACCGGCTCAGCGCGATGCGGAGCTTGCCGCGTTTATGAAAATGCTTCAGGTCGAAAAGAGCGCTCTAAAAATCAATTATACGATTTGGGAAAACGAGATCGATCTCGATTTGCCCGATCAAGATATGAAGGCGATAATCGTCTGGATGTCTGACTTTTTTACTGTTTCGAAAGATGGCCTCCGGGTTTTTTATAAAAAATCACCAGAGATTTTTTGGGCGGCTATGACCTATGCGGCAAAGAATCTTAATATCAGCGAAATCGATCCAGCGAACGGATTGACAGTGCTAAAGGTACTCACGGATGCCGAGCCATCACTATACCGGGCCATGGTATTTTTAAAATTTTTTGGTGAATCGTCTAAGGTGCCGCTTAAGAAAAAATTGCCGCCCGAAATCTTTAAAATGTACCGCATTGATTTTAATGAAGTGTATGATGAAGACGGTTTTGCCCGTTCCGAATCAAGGGCTCAGAAAAAAATAGGTTTGCCGGAATATTTTGGTATCGAAAAAAGCAGTTTGCTGACAAACCGGAAAAATGAGGCGTTGGACCGTCTAGACAGTGAAATCTTTAAGCTTTATAAACAGATTGATCCTGAAGCCGCAGATATTTTTCAAGAGACCTGGGGCGCGGCAAATGTTCTGGCTCGTACCATTTCTAATTTTTATTTTACATTCAACTTTAATCACGCGATTGCTAAAACGTATATGGATTTTCCCGTTGTTATTTTGCCGGAAGAAAGTTATTACTCGCCATTTGAATATCAGGCGCTGGTTCAGAGCTCATTAGCGGAATATGCTCAATATATCGGTGACGCCTTGAACTATCTGCTAAGTGCACCGGTGAATCCAGCGGCAGAAGAGCTGGTCAAAAAAATTGCTTTCCGTGATGCTTTGCTTACTTATGATTTAAGCAAAAAAAATCCTGAAGCTCCTTTTAAGATACCTCCGAAAATAGAGAGCGGTGTTGTTTTTGACGCGGCAACCGGACCGAATGGGTCCGACTTTATCCCTGCTCTTGACCCGCGATCGACCTACTATTTTTCTGATATCGATGCCATGAATTACCTGACCTATCGATTTCAGGCAGACGCGTATTTGTTTGATAAATCCAATCTCACATTCGTTCATAAGGATTTACGGAGCATTACACAGAGGGATATTGGAAATAAAAAAATCGATCTATTGCGAGTGAAAAATGCATGGCACTATGTGCCTGGATTTTTTCCGGGTAAGCTGAACGAAATGATCGAATGGCTCAGTCCGGGCGGTGTTATGAGTCTTGAAGCAGACCGCTCATCGTTGGATCAATTTAATTCTATTATTGCTCAGCTTGATAAAATAGCTTCTAGGCTTTTGGCGCAAGGATGGAGTTTTGAGTTTGAACCGAATGCGGGAGTCTATTATCAGCTGCGGTTTACTAAGCCTCTCGCTGTCAGCCGTGCCGCGGATTCTGTTTCCCAGCGTAACTGGGCAAATTTTAAAGATGATTACCGCCGGAAACTTAATCAGCCGAGAATTCGAGTTATGAGAAGGTCAGAGGTGCGTACTCGCGAGCAAAAAGCGATCGATGGAAAGCTTGCGCGGATAGCGCAGATCTATATCCGCGCGGATCAAAACCCTATTACAGGAGGGGAGGAGAATGAATACCAGCGTTCATTTAACGATGTTTATGCCCGCGGAAATGATGCAATAGCGGGCATCGAGAGAATGGTTGCGATTCAGGGAGAAGATGAGCTGCTGGATGGAGAGCGTAATCTCGTTTTAATTCCGCTTTCCAATATTTTACTTCAAGCTCTTACGCATGGAAGCGTAACGGATTTTGACCATGTCGAAAAATTAATGAACGGATTTAAAACGAGCAGTACCAGCGTCGGAAAGCATTTAGAAGAAATTAAGCGGAAGATCAATGAACTAAAAATTTTCCGCGGAAAAGCTTCTGAAGACGAGAATGTAAAAAGATCCGAAGCGCGAATAGAGGCGCGCACTCAGAAAACGTTGGAGGATGTAAAACCAAATGACGAGGTTGATGCTAATTTGAAGCTTGGAGTAAGGGTTAGTGACAAAGCGTTCCCAGATTCCGCATCGCCATCTGTGCAGGTCGGATTGTACGCGACTCTTTCGATCGCGATTGATCCCGAGACGTTTAACGGAATCCGGGGAGTGCTGCGCAATCAAGTGATTCAAGGCAGCCGTTCAAAGTTTGATGAAGTGCTGGCTGAGACGTCAATAATTCCAGATGTCGAGGAGATGCTTGAGAAGCCTGGGATTGTCGCGGTTTTGGATGATAAAGTCCCAACAGACGCTGAAATGAAAGCGGTGGCTGGAATGGTCGCATTAAATCCTGATTTGGCGGTGCAGTTTGTCATTCGTTCGGACAAGCCGATGACGTCTGAGCAGCAACAATTGATTCTTTCGGTTCAAAAGGGAAAAGATAAGAGCGGAAAAGTTATTGGAAACCGTTTCGGGGTTTTTGTTTTCAAAGAATCGTACGCGGTGAAATTTAAAATTCAGAAAATGGTTTCAAAGCTCGCAGGCCAAATCGCGGGTTCGATCAAAGCCCGAGGGGATAAAACGACGGTGAAAGATGCCCGTGCTCTAGCGGAATCCCTTCAAAATAATTTTGTGATGCTGGGGTTAGAACGGGTTTTGCAAGATAATCAAATTTCAGAAGATTTTGGGAGTGTTGTCTATGGAGCAATGGGAGATGACCAAGGGCTTATGCGGCTTGACCTTCAGTCAATGGTGAGTGCGCGTTTGTCTCAAAGCTCCACGAAGCTTTTGCAGGAAATGCCTGAGGTGATTCAGCAAAAAACGCCTGGGCAGAATGTGTTTACGATTATCCGTTCAGGGATTGAATCTATCAGCAAGAATCTTTCAGACGCGTTTGAAAAGGCCTACAAAATCGCGACTTCCGCGTAACATGTCAGAGGACAGGCAGTGGAATATTGCCTGTCCCCTAGATTTTGCCGTCAATCGCGCGGATCCTGGACTCCATTTTCTTCAAAGTCATCAAATCGCCTTTTTGATCGGCGACCTTTGTTCCTCTTAAATAAGCATCGCGTGCCCGTTTTTTGTCTCCGAGTGTTTCATACGCGAGCCCTAAGCCAAAGTAGGATGAGGAATGCCCTGGGTCAACTTCGACTGCCTTTTGAAAGGCTTCGAGGGCTTCACGCTTTTTCCCCGCCTCTTGATAAGCATTGCCTAAACTGAAATATCCGAGCACATCAGCAGGATCAAGTTCGATGACTTGCTTGAAGCGTGAGATTTGTGCTTCGTGATCTGCCTTTGGCATTTCCATTTTCTTGGCTTTAAGTTCTTCTTTCCATCCGAGGCGCCGTGCCTCTGCCTGCTCATTTTCTGCTTCCATGATCATGTCTTTAGCGACATAACAGCGGGAGAGATTGGTGTGGGCCATGATTGATTCGGGATTTATCGCGATCCATTTGCGAATTAAGGCAATGGCCTCATCATAACGTTTTTCGTTGTAGTAAATGACCGAGAGCGCTTCGCGCGCGTCTTCATGCGATGGAGTTGATTCTAGGAGCCTGGACAGTTTTTCTATAGCTAGAGCGGAGTTTTTTTGACGGTAGTCTTTAAGCGCTTCATGATAAAGGTCCGTCATCGCAGGTTAGGCGGGGGTAATTCCGAGTTTCTTTTTGCCTTCTTCATTAATGCGCTCGGGGGTCCAGACAGGATCAAATACAACATCGATTGTGATGTCGCTGATCTTCAAATCCTGTGCGAGCTTCTTTTTGAAATCTTCAGGGATGGCTTTTGCAGCGGGGCAGTGCTCAGTCGTGAGCGACATTTGGATATTTATTTTTTCCGCAGTGGCTTCGATTTCGTAAATCAAGCCAAGATCCCATATGTTGACAGGGATTTCTGGGTCAAAACACTTTTTGGCTACTTCGATAACTTGTTCTCGGGTCGGCATAGGTGCTCCTTTTGCCTCATTGTAGAGGGAACTGCAGGGCAGGTCAACGTTTGATTCCTCTGGTCATTTGACCTAACTCCCTATAAAATATACCGCTTATGTCAACTTTGAACTCAAAACAATACCCAGCCGCAGTGCAATGGATTATTTCCTTATGGACGTGGTGCGCCATTATCGTGATTACGGTTTTGGTGTCGGGGATAAGCATAATCACCATCCTGCCATTTTCATTTGTTTTCGATAAAACCCGTTTGTGGATGCATTGGGTCTGCAAGGTTTGGGCGTATTTAATTATTGCCTCCTGTCCTGTGTGGAATGTTTCCATTGAAGGTCTTGAGAACATAAAAAAGGGCAAAAACTATGTGATTGTGGCGAATCACCAAAGTATGGTTGATATCTTTGTCCTTTTGCCCTGGATTCCCTCCCATTTTAAATTTATGGCGAAAAAGGAACTCTTTAGCGTGCCGTTCATGGGGTGGAGTATGTTTTTCGCGTCTTATATTCCAATTGACCGAGCGAGTCATGAAAGCGGAAAAAACGCGATTCTTAAATCGATTCAGTGGATAAAGCGCGGAGTCAGTATTTTATTTTTTCCGGAAGGGACACGCAGCCTTGACGGCCAAATCAAAGATTTTAAATTGGGGGCATTTAAACTTGCTTTGGAAACGGATACCGAAATCTTACCGGTAATTATCGACGGGACTTCAGACGCGATTCCCAAAAAAGGAAGACTGCTTCAGGCCTCACCTCGGTTTTGGATATCGATCGGCAAACCTATAGCGCCAAAGGGTGAAACTACAGAGCTGAAAGATGCCGTGCGCGAAAGGATGATCCTTTACCTCGCGGATTTGCGCCGGCGTAAACGATGAATAAGATGCCGCGTCTAGAGTCTAATGGTTATGAACCCCGTTAGATCTCTAACCGAGAGGTGATTTGTGATGGCTTTGTTTTTATGTTTGCCTAATCTAGCTAAGCGAAATGTCCTAGCGAATTTGGAGATCTAACGGGGTGAAAATTTTAACGCTTAATACCTGGCAGGAACGGGGTCCCTGGAGGCTTCGGTGGGAGCTCATTCTTCAATGGATCGAGGAGAATCAGCCCAACCTCATCTGTTTTCAAGAAGTTTTTAACGCGGATTGGGCGCAGCAGGTCAAATCTAAAACCGGATATCCCTATTTGGTGTTTCATCCGGAGCCTTCGGGGCTCATGATTTTAAGTCAGCACGATATTAACAGCTCGGCTTGTTATACGATGAAAACAAAATCTCCGACGGAAAATTATCAAAGGTATGTTCTGTTCGCGGAAATTAAAATAGGGAAACAGAGATTGGGGTTATTTAATACGCACCTTTCATGGAAACTTGATGAAGGCGCGGTCAGAGAAAAGCAAATCGATGAACTTATGGCTTTCGCGCGCGCGAAGTCCGAAGGCGGAGAGGTTTTTATTTGCGGAGACTTTAACGCGCCCCCATCCGCGCCCGAAATTCAAAAAATGATTTTAAAAGGGGAGTTAACGGACGCGTTCGGTAAAACGTACCCGGATATTGATGGATTTACTTGGAATAATGAAAATCCGTATGTGAGAAATTGCGCGCATCCGATGCCCGACCGGCGGATTGACTATGTTTTTTATCGCTCGAAAGGGCTCACCTTCGGCGGTCTTAAGGAAATTAAAATCGTGATGAATAAACCCGCGTACACAGGGATTTGGCCATCGGACCATTTTGGTCTGCTCGCGCAGTTTGAGCGGGGAGCGGAGAAGAACTAGTATGCCTGATCCCATAACAGCAAAAAAATATCAGCGTGAAAAGCAGGTTTTAAGTCTTATCCATTTGATTATGACTCCCGCGATTTTGCTGATTTGTGTTTTATTCCCTGTTTCAGACACTCTGCGGGTTTGGGCTGAGCGGTTTACAAATCATTCGTATTTATCTCTTGCGCTTTATTTTCTGTTTCTCTCGCTGACGATTCTTGTGATCGATTTTCCGATGTCGATTTATTCCGGTTTCGCGCTTGAGCATAAATTTAAATTATCAAACCAGGCATTAGGCGCGTGGTTTGCTGATTTCTTCAAAAAAGCGGGACTCTCGTTTTTGTTCTCGTGTTTACTGATTTTATCGTTATATGCTTTGATTTGGCATCAGCCCCAAACCTGGTGGATTTGGGCTTGGGCGGGTTACGCGGCGGTCAGTTATGTGATGGGGAAGCTTTTTCCGGTTTTGATTGTTCCTCTATTTTATAAATATAGTCCGGTTAAAAATGAATCGCTTAGAAATAAAATTCTCGGGTTAGCGGCTCAATTTAAGATGCCGCTTGAAAATGTTTATTCCATCAACCTTAGCAAAACGACTAAGAAG
>CAZEFF010000043.1:0-18956 GCA_964511315.1 uncultured bacterium
CAATCCAGCGCCTCCGTCAGCGGGTGAAGCTGAATCCGCCGTTCCGGATTACGCGAAAGACGCGGTCATTACCGGCGCTAATCCTAACTTTACGTTTGAGATTCCCGTGACCTATTATCAAGATCCCGGAAATCCGAACAATGTCATCGCGGGTTATAAAGTGATCGCGGTCAATAAAACTTCAGGGAAGAGATTCACGGTCGTCATTGGATCGCAAGGCGATATTCCTCAGCTTGCGGGTTTAGGTGTCGATCCAAGCGGAAAGTATGCTTTATATGCCCAAGAAATTAAATTTTCCAACCGCGCGACAGGAGCCATTGATCATCAAATATTGTTAACGGTGCATGATTTAGAGGGCCGTTTTATCGGGCAGAAGTATTTCGATGTTCCCGCGGAGTTAAGTACCGTTCAGTTTCTGTCTGGAAAAGTTGAAATTGCCGCGAAAGACGGCCGCAAAGTCAGTATCAATTTACCGGTGAGCACGCAAGCGGCGGCAGGAGTATCCGGCGGCGAAGCGGTAAGCACGGTGGCTCCCTCCGCAGCGAACGCGAACAACAATGTCATTTTGCCCACAAACAACCCCAACTACTTTTACCGTCTAAGCAATGAAATGATTAATGTGAGCGGGCTGGAATTTTCAGCGATGGATATTCTTGATCAGGATCACAATGTTGTCGCTCGAATTGAAAATGAATTCACGATACAAGGCCCTATGGCTTATGGGTCCGTTAAAAACGCTGTTGTTCCAACAGTATCGGCAGGCGGCAAATTGATCGCGCAAGTCAGAGAAAGCTCGGTCGGCGTGGCGGATGACCAGGGCGTGATCCAAGGTTTTCATGAACTTGAAATTTTGATTACGAGTACTGCTCTCGGAAGTAAGAGAACTATTTTGCTGGATGATACCCGATACAGCAGACCGCAAATCCTTGAAATACCGAAAGCGGTTTATTTTGAATCAGAAACATCATTGCTAGTTAAATATGAAAAACGGATTTTAAGATTTAACCTTAATCTGCCAGGATATGAATTGACGCCAGACGTCATTGATCTTACCGTGCCTGATCAAACATTGATTCCTGATGATCTTTTGAATCTTCTCGCGGCAGATCAATTGAGTGCTCGTTCGGAAGTACGCGAACAATCCGAATTGGATCTTGAAGATTATTTGAGTCAGTATGGTGTTACAGTGCAATCCGTCGCGGAGGTTATGAGAGCATCCGCGAAAATTGCTTCCATTGAATATCCGAAGAATATTGTGGAAGCGCTTCTTGATGCGGTGGCGCCTGAAACGGCTGATGGGTATCAAAATCCCGTCCGCGCAAAAGCTATGCAGGCTGCGCGCGAAGCGATGGGTGATTACGCGTGGATGCTGAACACGAAAGAACCTGTCCATTTAGCCACGCCGGTGAACGCGAAAGATTTGAACGCGCAGGATTTAGCCGCGCTCAGCATCCTTTTCAGTCAGGGGGATTTGCTTCGGCTGGTAATCCCTGGAATCTCTGACGCTCAGGCAAAAGCAATCGCGCAAGCAGCGGAAAAAGAAGCCTTGAAGCTGGGCAATTCTAATTTCGCCGAAACTATTTCGCTTAACGCAAGCGGTTCCGCGGAAAATGAAATCGCGGGAGTATTAAAACGAGTTGCTGCGGGCAAATTATTCACCTCTGCGAATTCCGCCATGCTGGATTCCCGAATGAAAGTGCTTGATGCCGTTGGCGCGACACGATCCGCCAGGCTTTTATCTCCATCGAATATCGATGAAACCATTGCTGTGGTGATTACGGCGGCCCTGTTGCGTCAGCAAATGCCGGAAACATACACTGTAAAGGATTTAGAGCAGTGGCTATCTCAAAATAAAATTGATATTCGTGATTTCGCGAAACACGTGAGTCAGATGATTCAAGCCGTGAAACGTATTGCCGCGGCGGCATAAAAAGTTAAACAGCAGAGTGTAGGTCCTAGGAGAGAGAAAAGGGGTTGGCCGTTCTGGCCAGCCCTTTTTTATTTAGATTTCGAGTTTACGTTCGAGTGTCGAGAGAAGCTTGCAGCCGGTTTTGGTAACCAGCACATCATCTTCAATGCGGATGCCGCCGGCATCTTCATAATAAAGACCGGGTTCCACGGTTACAATTTGTCCGGCTTTTAAAATATCTTTCGCCCGCCCGACGCGCGGTGCTTCATGAACATCGAGCCCAAGGCCGTGTCCCGTGCCGTGGAAAAACCCCTGCATACGGCCGTTTATTATTCCGGTTTTAAATCCAAGTTCTTCAAAACGTTTCTCGATCATGCCATGCACGACTGAGCCGTCAACGCCTTCGCGGATATGATCAAAGCCGATTTTCTGGCCTTCAATGACGGCATCAAACATTTTTTTAAGTTTGGGTTTTGCTTTGCCGCGGACAACGGTGCGGGTGATGTCGGCGTGATAGCGACTTTCCGAGTCGCGCGGAAAAATATCCATGATGATGGATTCATTCGCGTAAAGCGGGCCCGTGCCGCGGTCGTGCGGATCAACGCATTGAATGCCGCAGGAAACAATGGAATTGCTCGCGATGCAGTTATTTTCCATGAGCTTTACGTTAATCACGCGTTTAATATCTTCGCTTGTGAGGGCTTTGCCCTGGTAATAAAGCCGCCCTTTTTTAATCACCGATTTTTTTAAAACAAGAATGGCAGCCCGGATCGCGTCCTCAGTGAGACGGATCGCTTTTTGAACCGCCGCGACTTCTTCTTTAGATTTACGGGTACGCTCTTCAAAAAAAGGTTCTGCTCCCACCGTAATTTGAAATCCGCGTTTCCGCAGTTCATCGGCGTAAGACAGCTGAAAATTTCCGGGGACTAAAAATTCAAAAGCGTTTTTACTTTTAGCGAAATCTTCGATTAAATCCAGATAGCGGGGAGACTTATCATATTTTTTCTTATAATCCGCGGCGAGTTTAGAAGTGGAATGCACCTGATCAACGCTGGCTTCTGCGCGGGCGCGGTCAACCTCAAGATCGCTCATGAGTAAATGTTTTTTGCCTTGGATGCGCATAAATACGAAATCGTCAGGAGCGAGAAAGCGCGTGGCATAATAAAGGTTCGCGTCATATTCGCTTGCCGCGATCATCAGGATATTTTCGGAATTTTTTGTATTGGTCATTGTGGCCCCTTAAGATTTGAGTATAATTGTAGACATCTTTACTCGGAGTACAATCATTATTTCAAATCAGATTGCTTCGTCCCGATGGTCCTCGCAATGACGTCATTGCGAGCGTAGCGAAGCAATCTGGTTTTAAAGAGAGTTTTTTATGGCGGACTTTGTGAAAGTAGCAAAAAAATCTGAAATCCCCGATGATACGGGTCATTTAGTTCATGCGGATGATCAAGACATCGCGCTCTTTAAATCAGGCGGAAAAGTTTTTGCGGTTTACGCCTATTGCCCCCACCAAGGCGGGCCTATGAATGAAGGGCGAATCGACGGTAAGATGGCTATGTGCCCATGGCATGGCTGGGAGTTCGATGTCACCAACGGCAAATGCATTTTTAATCCCGCGATAAAGCTGCCCACTTATCCCGTCAAAGAAGACGGCGACGATATTTACGTCCAAGTCTAAATAAAAGGTTTATCCGCAAGATCTTAAAAAAATTTAAAAACTCCGTCTCCCTCTATAAATCAAGCATTTCGCCCACTTTGCGAATAAAAATTCAGAGAAATGTTATTCTTTAATTAGGCGGCGCTTTATCTAAAAATCGCCGCTGTTTTTCTATGGGAATTCAAAGGCCATGAACGAAAAAACTGGCGATTGGAAGTTTCTAGCTAAAAAATCCATAAGGGATGGGTTTGTCATCGGGGTTGTCTTGTTTTTTCTTTCTTGCCTGACGATTGTTTATTTTTATCAGCGAGTGATCAAGGTTCACGAATCTCAACTAAAGACGGATCTGCTGCATATCGCCCAATCTGCCTCTGTGTTTATTGATTCTGAAGTACATAATTCGCTTCAATCGCCTGATCAGGAAACCGGCGGTGCTTATCAATCCGCAGTCATTCAGCTTCGGAAAATTCAAAAACAAATTCCCAACATTAAATATATTTATACGACCCGTTTAGTTAATGGCAAAGTGCATTTTGTTTTAGACGCAGCCCTTTCAGGGGACGCGGATAAAGACGGCATAGAGGATCACTCCAGCATTATGGATATTTATGAGGACCCCGACGCGTCGCTGATTCTTACCTTAGAAACCGGAAAAGCGCATATTTCCGAAAAACCATACTCTGATAAATGGGGAACATTTATTACCGCGAGCACACCGATTTACGGTCAGAATCAGAATGTGATCGGCGCTCTTTCGGTGGACATGAAAGCGGATGATTTTTTGCGTCAAAAGCAGATCATTTTATGGCTCGCGGTATCCGCGGTAGGGATTGTCTTTGTGATCAGCATGACGATAGGCGGAATTGTCTGCATGCTTAAAAAAACAAGTCTTCAGGCAGAGTGCGAAAGAATCAAAGGGTTTGAGGCGCTGATCGAAAGCCAGGAACGTGTCCGAGCAAGCGATGCAAAGCTCCGGTCAATCACTAACGCGATTCCCGGAGCGGTCTATCAATATGAACACAAACCAAATGGAGAGCATCGGTTCGCATTTGTGAGTAAGGGGATTGAAGAAATGATGGAAGTGCCCCGTGAGGAAGTACTTGAAAATTTTAACTCGGTTTGGAATTTGGTGGTTCCCGATGATGTGCAGCCGCTCGCGGCATCGATTCAGAATTCATTGATGACCTATACACCATGGACGCACACGTTCCGAGTAAAGACAAAATCAGGAAAGGTAAAGTGGATACGGGGAAGTTCAATGCCCGACCCTGATCATCCTTCCGGGTTATTTATTTGGAACGGAATTTTGCTCGATGTGACCGAAACGAAAAGCATTGAACAGCAGTTACTGCAATCGCAGAAAATGGAGACGGTCGGGACGCTCGCGGGCGGAATGGCTCATGATCTGAACAACCAGCTGACGCCGATTGTCGGATATGTTGATTTATTGCTTCAAACGACGGATCCTTCGAGTCCTGATTACGACTTCTTAAATATTATCCGTGAGTCTGCCGTGCGCTGTGTGAATACCATCAAAAGGCTGATGAATTTCGCGCGGCCGTCTTCACAGCTGAAAGAATGGCTTTTCCCACACCGCATACTTACCGATTTTAAAAATATGCTTGAAAAGCTGCTTCCTAAAACGATCAACGTTCAGATTGTCAGTGATGAAAACTTGTGGCCGATCGAAGGGAATGAGACGGAGGTCCAATCTGTCCTTCTCAATTTAGCCGCGAATGCCCGGGACGCGATGCCTCAAGGCGGCCGGTTAATTATCTCCGCGGAAAATATTTGCTCTGAGAAGCCCGAAGTGATGTTTACCGTTTCAGATACAGGAAGCGGAATCGCGCCTGAAAATCTTAACCGGATCTACGAACCCTTTTTTACAACAAAAGCTAAAGGGGTTGGCACGGGATTGGGGATGGCGATGGTGTTCAAAATTGTTAAAGATCACAAAGCGGTGATTGATGTTTCGAGTAAAGTCGGGAGCGGTACGACATTTCAAATCTTTTTTCCAGCAAATCCCAGCGCGGTTATTAAAACGCGGATGAAAAGCACGGAAGGTGTGCCGGATAATTTGATTTCGAAGGGCGAGATGGTGCTTTTCGCCGACGATGAAGAGCCGATAAGAAATTTGGGAAAAACACTGCTTGAAAAATTGGGTTATCATGTCGTGACCGCGGCGGACGGGGAAGAAGCGGTACGAATTTATGGAGAACATGCCGGCGATATAAAAGCCATCATGCTGGACATGACTATGCCGAAATTGACCGGCCGGCAATGTTTGCAGTATCTTTTAAAAATTAATCCCTCCGCGAAAATTCTGCTGGCAAGCGGTTTTACCATTGAGGGATTGCCTCAAGAACTGATTGCTGACGGCGCAAGCGGTTTTCTGTCAAAGCCTTATGACATTTTGACGATGGGCAGCGAGCTGAAAAACATTCTTAAAGCGGCCTGAAATCCCTCTCATTTTCTCCTTGAAATTCGATTGACGGTTTTATCGAAAGCAGTTAAACTCCTCCTTCTATGCCCCAAGAGAAAATCATGACAAAACCTTCGATTGAAGATCTTAAAGTTCAGGCGAAACAAGTCCGCCGGGACATCGTTGAAATGACCGCCGCGGCGGCTTCCGGACATCCCGGAGGATCCCTTTCCGCGACCGAAATCGTTACCGCTCTTTATTTTTCAGTGATGAAGCATGATCCCAAAAATCCTGTTTGGCCTGACCGTGACCGTATTATTCTCAGCAAAGGACACGCGTCACCGCTTCTTTATTCTGTGCTCGCCCGTTCAGGTTATTTTGATCCGGCGATGCTTCCAACATTCCGTAAATTCGAAAGCCCCCTACAAGGGCATCCTGACCGCCGTAAACTTCCCGGAGTCGAAGCTTCGACGGGTTCTTTGGGACAAGGCCTATCTATCGCGATTGGCCACGCGCTCGCCAGGCGTTTCGATAATAAATCCTACAATACTTATTGTGTGATGAGTGACGGTGAGACGAATGAAGGCCAAGTTTGGGAAGCCGCACTGATGGCGGCTCATCATAAATTGGATCATTTGATCACGATTCTTGATTACAATAAATTTCAATTGGATGATTCCACTAAAAATATCTGTGATTTGGAACCTGTTGTGGATAAATGGAAATCGTTCCGCTGGCATGTTCAGGAAATTGACGGACACGATTTTTCCCAGATTTTGAAAGCCATTGAAGTTGCCCAGAAAGTTAAAGATCAGCCGGCGATGATTGTCGCGCATACGGTTAAAGGAAAAGGCGTTTCTTTCATGGAAAATAATAATCATTTTCATGGCGTGGCTCCGACCAAAGAAGAATTGGCCAAGGCTCTCAAGGAGCTCGCGTAATGGAAAGAAAATACGGTAAAGCGACCCGTGACGCCTACGGACAAGCCCTGGCTGAGCTTGGGAAAACGCATTCGAACGTGATCGTTCTTGATGCGGATCTTTCAAAGTCCACCAAAAGCGCAGAATTTCAAAAAGTTTTCCCGGAACGTTTCATTAATGTCGGAATTATGGAAGCCAATCTTGTCGGCGTTGCTTCGGGTCTTGCCGCTTGCGGAAAAATTCCTTTTATCTCCAGTTTCGCCACGTTTTTAATCTCCAAAGGTTTTGATCAATTTCGCATGGCCGTGGCGTTTTCTGAGCTCAATGTGAAAGTTGTCGGTTCTCACGGAGGTATATCGATTGGTGAGGACGGGGCATCCCAAATGTCCATCGAAGATTTGGCCCTTGTGACCACACTTCCGGGTTTTGTCTGTATGGTTCCGGCGGATGAGATTTCAGCGCGTGCGCTTGTGAAACAAGCCGCGGATTATCCAGCGCCAGTTTATATCCGTACGGGCCGTCCTAAAGCGCCTCTCATCTATAATGAAAACAGCACATTCAAAATCGGTAAAGGCAATAAGCTTCGTGACGGCAAACACGTCTCTATTGTTGCGACTGGGCTTCTCGTCATTGAAGCTTTAGAGGCTGCCGAACGTCTCAAGGCTGAAGGGATTGAAGCCGGCGTGATCGATATTCATACGATTAAGCCTTTGGATGAAGAACTGCTTGTTTCAGAAGCAAAGAAAACCGGGCATGTGGTTGTCGCGGAAGAACATCAAATTTGGGGCGGCTTAGGCAGCGCGGTGGCGCGTGTGCTTGCCAGCAAAGCCCCCTGCAAAATGGAATTTGTCGCCATTCAGGATACTTATGCTGAATCTGGATTGCCTGAAGAATTATTCGAAAAATATGGGCTCACCGCTTCGCATATTGTCAAAGCTGTCAAAAAAGCTTTGGGCAAGTAATTCTCTCGAAACCGTTTCAAATCCATCCGTGAAAAAAAACGCTTCGTTTAAATTTTCAGTTTTCCTTTTTCTTCTCACCCAATTCTTTCCCAGCTTTCCCATGGCTTATGCCGCGTCAGGTGCCAAGGCGATGGTCGCGACCGCGGATCCTCACGCGACCCGGGCGGCTTTGGAAGTGCTTCAGAATGGCGGCAACGCGATTGATGCTGCGGTTGCTGCTCAATGGGTTCTCAACGTAGTTGAACCGCAATCATCGGGAATCGGAGGCGGCGGATTCATCCTCTATTATGAAGCTTCTAGTAAACGTATTTATGCTTTGGATGGCCGTGAAAAAGCGCCTGGAGAGGCATTTCCCGAAATGTTTCTCGATAAAAATGGAGAGCCATACCCTTATAAGCCTGACCGCGTAAGCGGAGGACTGCCGGTGGGAGTGCCCGGAACACTTAAACTGCTTAAAGAAGCGCATGAGCGTTTTGGCACCAAACGCTTTACCTTTAACGAGCTTTTTGATCCGGCGATTCACTTGGCTGAAAATGGATTTCCGATGTCCAAACGCCTGGTTTACTTTCTCGAGAAAGAAAAAACGAGGTTGCAAATGTTTCCTGAATCCAAAAAAGTCTTTTTTGATCTTGAGGGAAATATTCTTCCGGAAGATCACATCCTTACTCAGGCTGATTTGGCGGGTACTTTCCGTTTAATTCAAAAAGAAGGCGTCCGTGCTTTTTATGAGGGTGCCATCGCCGAAGATATTATCCGCGCTATTAAAAACGCGCCTTTTCACCCGGGATTTATGAAAAAAAGCGATTTAGCAGAATATCAAATTGTGGTTCGCGATGCTGTTTACGGAAGCTACCGGGGTTACGATATTTTTAGTATGAGCCCACCTTCCTCCGGCGGGACCACATTAATTGAAGCGCTTCACATTCTGGAAAAATTCGATCTTCCTTATCTCGGATGGCGTGCAGATGGCGCGCATCTTTTGGCGGAAGCGCAAAAGCTGGCATTTCAAGACCGGGACCGGTATCTGGGCGATCCGGAATTCAGTAAAATTCCAGTCGATAAGCTGACATCCAAAGAATATGGCAGCGAAAGGTCAGAGATTATTTTAATGGATCAAGCATCCGCGCCGGTTCCTGTCAGACCGCTGTCTCTGCAGGGCGCGCATACATCTCACATCTCCATTATTGATGAGCAGGGAAACGCGGTAGCCTTCACGACAACAATCGAAGATATTTTTGGATCCTGCGTGATGGTTCCGGGACGCGGTTTTTTTCTAAATAATGAACTGACAGATTTTGATCCCGTTCCAAAAGACAACGAGGGAAAGCTTGTCCCCAACGCGCCCGAGGGCGATAAACGTCCGCGAAGCAGTATGACCCCGACATTTGTTTTTAAAAACGGAAAGCTGATCCTTATCGCGGGTTCACCAGGCGGTTCAACGATTATTGGCACAGTATTGAACATTATTGTTAATATTCTCGATTTTAAAATGTCTCCGCAGGAAGCGATTACCGCTCCCCGTATGATTAACCGGAACGGTCCTATTGAAATGGAGACATTACTTTTTGATAATCAGGAATTGACGGACCAGCTGCGAAAACGCGGACATGAAGTGGTTGAGATTGTGCCGTTTGGAAACGCGCAAGTGGTGTATTACGACTCTGCCGCGGATGTGTATGTTGGCGCAAGTGATCCGCGCGGCGAGGGAGAGTCTTTTGGCTACTAAAATGCTCCCTCATGAAAAAAAAACCTCCCACAGAAAAACCCTGCATCAGGGCGAATTTATCCGGATGATGCGCGAAGGGATTTGGGAATTCGTGGAACGCGTTAACTGCACAAGCGTTGTCATGATGACCGGAATGACGCGCGATAAAAAAGTGATTTTTGTGGAACAGTACCGCACCGCGATTGGTGTGCGGACGATTGAGTTTCCCGCGGGACTTGTGAACGATACAAAAATTAAAGAATCGCCGGCAAAAGCAGCGGTCAGGGAATATGAAGAAGAAACCGGCTACCGCGCGAAAAAAATGACGCTGATGGCGGAAGGTTATGCCAATCCGGGACTAACTACGGACTGGGTTGGAATTTATAAGGCGGAAGGTCTTAAGAAAGTTTCAAACGGCGGGGGTGATCCCCACGAAAATATTACCGTTCATGAAGTGCCCCTCGAATCCTGTGAAAAATGGTTTAAAAAAATGCGCGGCAGGGGAATTGTTGTCGATCCAAAGGTTTATCTCGGTCTTTATTTCCTCGAACATTAACCGCTTATGCTGATTTTCACCCTCTATTTTTTAATTTTGGTTTTAATCGGTTTCCGTGTCTGGACTTTTCTTGCCGCAAAAAACGCGGAAAAAAAATTCCCACCTCAAGGCACCTTCATTCACGCGGGCGGTCAGCGTGTTCATTATTTGAGAAAAGGAAAAGGGCCTTCTCTTGTTTTGATTCACGGAGCTTACGGTTCTATGCGCGATTTTACGCATTCTATTTTTGAGCCGCTAACACACGAGTTTGATGTGACGGTTTTTGACCGCCCGGGGCTTGGTTTTAGCCAAAGGATAAAAAAAAATTCTTCACTTGAAGGACAAGTAACGCTGATTAAAGCACTGATTGAAGAGCTCGGTCTCCAGCAGCCGCTGCTTGTGGGGCATTCGCTTGGAGCTGGGCTGGGGCTTGCCTATGCGGTCAAATACCCGGGAGGACTTAGCGGCATTGTGTCCATAGGCGGTTACGCAGTTCCGCCCGAACTGCCTCTGGACCCCATTTATACAGTTCCCGGCATTCCCGTTCTAGGCCCATTTATTGTGGACACATTTCTCGGCCCAATCGGGACCTTCGCGGCGAAAAGCGTTGCCGAAGGAGTTTTCTATCCCGAATTGATTCCTAAAAATTTTCTAGAGATGTCATCAGCTTTGGCCCTGAGGGCTGAATCCTTCAAAGACAATGCCCGTGATGTCCGTGAATTAATTCCATTTTTAACGCCGCTCATGGCGCGCTACCAAGAAATAAAAGTTCCTGTGACTTTAGTGACGGGAGATTCGGACCTTGTGGCCCTTCCCGAACGACACGCGGTATTCTTAAAAAAATCAATTTCTAATTCCGAATTGATTATGCTTCCAAAAACAGGGCACCAGCCATGTTTTACCCGGACGGATGAAATAGTGACCATAATCCGAAATGCGTCGAGAAAGATTGAAGCCTGTCGATAATATAATCTTATGAAAGTTATCATTCGCCCCATTCTTCTTTCGTTTTTGCTTGTTGGGCTGCTTGGGTTGTATGTATGGCAGCAAATGCAAATCGCTTCCGACGAAGAGGCTTCATCGGGGCCTGCTCCCGCGAAGGTTTCCATGGAAACAACATCATTTATTCCCATTATTGATTTTGTTTTTAATGACCCCTCTGTTCTTGAAGGGTGGTTTGCGCGTGATTTTCAAGGGCGCACGATTTTTGAAGTTCAGCCGACTCCGGAAGGGGGAAAGGCCCTGCGATGCACAAGCGCGAACACATCATCAGCTTTATTTAAAGAAATTGATGCTCCAAAATCAAAACGTCTTTTTTTGACATGGGATTGGCGTATGGTGAAGTTTCCGCAATGGAATAATAACCGCCGGCAATTTGCGGACAAAACCGGACATGACTTTGGCGCGCGGCTTTACGTTATTTTCAAAGGAAAACTTCCCATGCAGCATGACATCATTCAATATGTTTGGGATAACGAATTCAAAGAGGGAGATTATACGGATGGTCCCAATTTGGGAACCATTAAGGTGAAAGTGATTGTAACACGCCATGGAGAGCCGCCGGCGTCCGGATGGGTTACAGAGCGCCGCGATTTATTCGCCGATTATGAAAAAGTTTTCGGTAAACCCCTGCAAAAAGAATTAAAAGTTGTCGGCATGATGGTTGATTCAGATGACTCGTCATCTTCGTCCGAAGTGTTTATCCGCCGGATTGCGGTGGAGGTGCCGCAAGAGGGAACCCGCGAAGAAACCTTGGCGTCGGCTGAAAAAGTGAAATCTAAAAAGAAGGATTTTCTTCCTATAGAAGGCATGCTGAAAGCCTTCTCAAGGCCGATTAAAATCGGTGCCAAAGTGAGTAAAAAAGTCATCGATAAAACCATTGATACGACTAAAGAAGGGCTGCAAACAATCGTTGAGCTTAAACGTAAGGATGAAGAAGAGCCTAAAGTTGAAGCTGTGTCTCAAAAGTGATAATATTTAAGCGACCCACGGAGGTGTGCCATGGACTCTCAGAAACCGAACTCTTTCTCTTTTGATCATATTCAAACAGCAGAACGCCAATTCATCCAGCGTGTTTATCAATGGATGGCCGCGGGTTTATCGGTAACTGGTTTTGTCGCTTACGCGGTCGCGACTAATCCTGCACTCTTACGCGCGCTGGCAGGCGGATGGTTTTTGGTGCTGGCGATTGCCGAAATCGCGCTGGTCTGGTGGCTTTCAAGCGCGATTGTAAAAAGCAAAATTTCAGCGCAAGCGGCCGTTTTGGGATTTCTTGTTTACTCGATGCTGAATGGGTTAACCCTTTCTTTTA
The DNA here is from genome assembly GCA_964511315.1 of uncultured bacterium. Taxonomy (GTDB): domain Bacteria; phylum Omnitrophota; class Omnitrophia; order Omnitrophales; family Aquincolibacteriaceae; genus CAZEFF01. The sequence goes on from CAZEFF010000043.1 coordinate 12,428, forward strand.
TTTTCGCGGCCTACACGGGCGCGTCCATAGCGACAACGCTGTTTATTACAGCAGGCTCTTTTGCCGGCATCAGCCTTTTTGGATGGGTAACTCAAGCGGATCTCACCTCGATTAGAAGCTTTCTCTTTATGGGGCTGATCGGAGTTATCATCGGCAGTCTCGTGAACATTTTTTTTCAATCCCCAGTTTTTTACTGGATTCTCACTTACGCCAGTTTAGCCGTGTTTATCGGCTTGACCGCGTATGACACTCAAAAACTTAAACAAATTCATCAAAGCGGTTTCGGCGCGACGGAACAAATGGCTATTTTGGGAGCGCTGGCGCTGTACCTTGATTTCATCAATTTGTTTATCTTGCTGCTCCGTCTTTTTGGGCGCCGCCGTTAAATCAGCGCTAAATTTTTCGCCAAACTTTCCGACAAACTAGGATGCTATGATTGACGTCCAATCCCTATCTATGAGCTATGGTTCTTTCAAGGCGCTTAAGGAAGTTTCCTTTCAAGCGAAAGAGAAAGAGATTCTAGGACTTTTAGGCCCTAACGGCGCCGGCAAAACAACGGCCATGCGCATTTTGACAACCTACCTTTGTCCTTCATCTGGGACGGCAACCATTGATGGTTTGAATATCCTTGATAATGCCCTTGAGGTCCGCAAAAGAATTGGTTATCTGCCTGAAACGGCGCCGCTTTATCCGGATATGCAAGTCGCGGAATATCTCCGTTTTGTCGGAGAGGCCCGCGCGCTTGACGGATCTCAGCTGGCCAAGAGACTTCAGTGGGTGAAGGACGCGTGCGGTTTACGGGAAGTCTGGCGGCATTCGATTTCGGAACTGTCAAAAGGCTACAAACAAAGGGTTGGATTGGCCCAAGCCTTAGTGCATGACCCCAAAGTTCTCATTTTGGATGAACCCACCTCAGGGTTAGACCCTCTGCAAATTATCGGTATCCGTAAACTGATCCGCGAACTCGCGAAAGATAAAACCATTATTTTTTCGACGCACATATTATCAGAAGTTGAAGCGATTGCTGACCGTATCGTTATTATTAATGAAGGCAAGATCGTCTCAAGCGGAACGCTGGAGGAACTCTACGCGGAAGTCCGGGCGAAAGACGCGGTCAAAACCAACTTAAATTTAGAACAGGTTTTTATTTCTTTACTAACGAATAAAGAAAAAAGCAAAAATTAAAATGAGATTTTTCTCTAATTTGATGACAGTGATCAAGCGTGAGCTCGCGGCGTATTTCAACTCCGCAATCGCGTATATTTTTATTATCGTTTTCACACTGCTTAACGGCGGCCTTTACATGACGCAATTTTTCGTCATCGGCAGCGCGGATATGCGCCCCTTCTTTTATCTTATGCCATATTTTTTAGCGGTTTTTCTGCCCGCGATTACCATGCGCCTTTGGGCCGAAGAAAAACGAGGCAATACGCTGGAGCTTTTGCTGACGTTTCCGATGGGAACCCATGAACTTGTGATTGGAAAATTTGTTGCGGCCTTCATTTTTTATGTTGTGTCTCTCGCTGGGACGCTCACGATACCGGTAATGCTTAAAATTCTTGGGACTCCCGATATGGGCATTATTATCAGCGGATATATCGGCTGCATGATTACCGGCGCGTTCTTTTTGGCCGCGGGCATATTTATTTCCGGGTTATGCCGCGATCAGATTGTGGCTTTTATCCTCGCGATGATTTTTTGTTTTGGGACTTATTTGGCGGGTTCGCAATTTGTGGCTTCTTCTATTGATGGGTGGCTGCCCGGAATAGGGTCGTTGATCGCGCTGAGCTTAGGAAGCGCCGGACACTATGAGCCTTTTGCCAAAGGGGTGATTGATAACCGGGATATCTTTTATTTCACCGCGGGGACCGCGCTTTTTTTGATTCTTAATGGGTTTTGGCTCGAAGGGCGGATGCGTAAGGGAGCGAAGAAAATTTTTATCACCAGCGCTATTATTTGCGCGGGAATTTTTCTCATCTCCAACTGGTTTCTTTCTAGCGTGTCCATCGGCCGCTATGATCTGACCGAAGGAAAAGTTTATACCATCTCGCCGGCGACAAAAAAAATCTTACAGGATCTCAAAGCGCCCGTCACAGCGAAATTCTATGTTTCTACTCAGGATAAAATGCCGACCGGCATGAAAACGCTTGAGCAGGATGTTGTCGCCAAGCTTGAAGAATTTAAAGTCGCTTCACAAGGCCGGTTTAAATATAAAATTTTCCATATGGAAGCATCGAATGTGACCGCGGCCGGGAAAAATGAAAAAGCGGAAACCTTGGAAGAACAGCTAGAAAGCAAGGGCATACAGCCTTTTCAAGTACGGGCGATTGAATCTGACGAAGTCGCCGTAAGACTTATTTATTCAGCGATTTCGCTTGGATATAAAGAAAAATCAGATGAAATTATCGCGCGTGTGACGCTTGAAAATTTAAATGAACTTGAGTATTTGCTAATTTCTAAAATTTACCGTATGGCCTTGCCCCAAGTGCCCAAGATTGCTCTTTGGGCGCCCTACGTGGAAAAGCAGGTTGAGCCTGAGGTGAAAACTCTTTTGACTCAGCTCGGCGGAAAAATTCCCGAAGGCTACCGCGAAGATGAATATGAACTGCTTCCAAGAGCTCTTGAGTATGAAGGTTATAAAGTCTCACGGATTCGCCTGATTCAGCCTGAACCGATCCCAAATGATATTAAAACATTCATTGTGATGGAGCCTCAATCCTTAAATGAACGGCAGCGCTATGAAATCAACCGGTTTCTCCGCGGCGGCGGATCCGTCTTACTCGCGGTTCAAAATTATATGTATCATTACTCAACGAACCAAAGAACGGTTCAGATTGACGCGTCCGAAAATAAGCCTGGAGTGAATGAGCTGCTGAAAACGTGGGGCCTTGAGGTCGACGATCAAATCCTTGTTGATGAGCAGAGCGATGTGATTAGTTTGAGCAGCGGCGGAAGACTGGGGCCGTTTGAAGTCTCCGTGCCGGTTAAAATTCCAATTCAAATCCTTATTAATCAAAGCGGAATGAATCCGGATATGTCGATTACGTCGCGACTTTCACCTGTGTTTTACTTATGGGGAACCGCGCTGAAAATTAATAAAGAAAAAATGGAAGCGGCCAAACTAAAAGCGAGTCAATTGCTTCAATCGTCGCCTGAATCTTGGACCGTACCATTCCGCCCGGGAAGTTTGATTCCGGAACATTTAAAGAGGTCCGCGCAAAGCAGTACCGGGCCGTTTCCGCTGGCTGTTTTAATTCAGGGGCAATTTCCGGACGCTTACGAAAATAAACCGACTCCCGATTGGCCGGCTGATACCAAAGAAGTGAAAGCGGATGATGAGTCAAAACGCCCCGCGGTTGTTCCGGCTCCTGGAAAGCTGATTGTGATGGGCGCGTCATCGCCTTTCCAAAAATCGCTCTTCAGGAGCGGCGGGCATCTGAATTTATTTTTAAATATGGTGGACGCGCTGACTTTAGGCGATGAGCTTGTCAGCATCCGCTCAAAACAGCCGATTGACCGCACGCTTGACCGGCTGCCGAACGCCGCAAAGCTTGGCTGGCGGTTTGTCGTTATCTTTTTAGTCCCGCTTCTTATTGCCTTCGCGGGCGCTGCCCGTGTTTTTTTCCGGAGGCAAATGAAAGTAAATTACATTCAATCTTTGTCGCTTTAAAATTACCCGCGCGCTATGAAAGCTAAACAGCTCATCATTCTCTCCGCGATTTTCACCCTCCTGATCTTAGGAGCGTTTCTTAAATCATGCCGCGAGTCCGTTCATTTGCCGCAGGAAGTTTATTCTGACTTCAGTCTTTCTTTTCCGAAGGAAAGCGTTTCTGAAATTGATCTGATAAAACCGGGGGCGACGCAAAGTGAGTCCTATGCGGTCAAACTTGTTAAAGAAAGTTCGCTTTGGAGAATAAAGTCTCTCGAAAGCGCGCGGGCGGATGAGTCAAAAATCGATGAATTTGTCGGTAAAATATTAGAACTAAAGGGCGAAATTCGAGGAACGGATAAATCTGTTTTTTCAGATTTTAAAATCACGGACGGAGAAGCCTTTGAGGTGAATGTCAGGGACGCGGATGGAAAGAATTTAGCCGGTTTTCTGGTAGGGTTAACCGTCACTGATTCTCAGTCAATTTTTATCCGCAAAAAAGGTTCCGACCTCGTTTATGTGTGTCCGGTGAATGTGCTGCAGTTTGCAGGAATCAGCGGTGATCTCAATTCGGAGCATCCGTCTTCAGAATATTGGGCGGCTCAGGACATCGGTGTTTTTGAAGCTTCTAAGGTTAGGGGGATTTCGATTAAGCGGTATCCGAATCAGCGTGAAACCGAAGCGGTCAGTTTAATCCGTCCCGCGGGTTCAGACTGGGAATTTCAGCGTTCTTACGGTTTGTTCAAGGCGGATTCTCAAAAAGTTTCAGATTTTCTAGAATCGTTTAAGACAATTAACGCGCGGAAAATTGAACATTCAAAAAGACGCGATTTTGGTTTTTCATCTCCCGTTTGGGTGATGACGCTTGAAACAGAGGGCGGCGCTAAGATGACTTATACCGCCGGGGCCATGGAGCGGGAAACGCAGTTATACCCCATTCAGATTTCAACGGAACCGATTGTTTATGAAATTCCGCAAAACGCGTTCCAAAAAATTGATCAGGATGACAGCGCTTTTTTCGCGTCCGGCATTCTTGATTTCAGCCCTCCCCAGGTTAAGCAGTTGACCGTTAAATCTGCGCAAAAACAAATGACATTTGATCTTGCGGCTCAGAAATCAGAAGGGCTCGTCAATTACCTTAATGATCTAAAAATGCTTAGAGTAAAAAGGCTCATTTTTGATCCGGCGGAATCAGGAAAAGTTAAGAATCCTGGCCGGGAATGGATAAAATTAGATTTTCATGACGGCAAATCTCTGATTCTTGATACGGGGGAAACCTTGCCTAGCGGTACGGATAAAAGTATGGATTATGCCGCCATAATTAGAGGAACGCAGCCGCCCTTTGTTATTTCCAAAGATACGCATAATCAATTATTCGAAAATCTTGACCGCCTGATAGCCCCTCCTAAAGCCCTTCCTTCTCCTGAAAAAAGTAGCTCTGAGCACCCATAAAGCGTTCTTTTTTTTACCCTCCAAAAGCTAGTTAATACTATTAAAAGCTATAGCAAAAACATAAATTTCCTCTGCCTGCCTTGCAAAGACGCAAATCTGCAGGTAGCTTTGTTTATAGCTTTGTGAAAGTATAAAAATTGCTCTGGTGAAAAAGGAGATTTACCCATGACGAATCAAATAGCAAAGACGTTGCAGAAGCCTACCGCAGTCCTAATGGCCTCATTCATGATCAGTTTTTCTATTATGCCGGTTCCTGTCTCCTTCGCGGATGGTGAGCAGAGCAATTACACCAAAAACGGTGAGGTATATGCGCCTACTCTGCAGTATGACCCAACAGCACCTCCTCCCGAAGAAGAAGCGCCCGTGGGTGACGAAAAGGACCCAAATCTTCCTGTCAATCCATTAACTCTGCCGACGCCCGAAGACCAGCCAGCGGAAAAGCAAGACGGAACGGCGGAGTTTAAAGGCGTTCCAGAGGAAATTGTCGATCCGGGCCCAGTCGACAAGGCGGAGATTGATAAAGTTACACAAGCTAAAATCACCGAAGCTGTGACAAATTATTTTAAGGAAAAAGGCTATTCGGAGGATGCAATTGCGGGATTAAAGATAAATATTTTTCCAGAGAAGGAATCCCCTTACCTTTGGGGCTCCGGATATGATCTTTATAATGGATGGTACGAGGCCTCGGTTTTTTACGCGGTAGAAGCTTCCATTGGCGGTCAGAAATTTGTCGGCACCCTTGATCAAACGTATTTTTATAATGATCCGGAACAAAGCTATAACCTTTATTACCAGATTCATAATATGTTTAAAACGAATCTTCCCTATGAATCGGTAAAAGCAATCGCCTCGTGGCTTGGAATCGGAATTAAGAATATTACGCATATCGGAGAAAGCGTGGGAATTGAGGTTCCTTATTTAGGCAATGCTTCAGCACAGCTTGTTGATATCACTTACAATCGTCCCAACTATTATTATTGGTGGGGTTCAAACGGCGATACAACAAAACATGTTGTGGCAGTGATGGTTGGAGATACGTTTAACTTGACCAAGCGTGGAACAATTCTTTATGAACCCATTGCGATGATTGATGCCGAGAATATTACCGCGACGGCCGTGAAAACAATTGTTGATAGCCTTCGTCAAGCTCATCCAAATCAAATGATTCAATATGGAGATATTTCCCGTATTGAATTTTCACCCATTAATAATATTCTTCCGGAGCCCGGCATTTTTTGGAGAGGCACGATTAAAACGTACCGGTACAATCAAAAGGGTGTTCCGATTGTTGATGAAGGCACCATTGTCCGTCTCGATAATCCGGAAAAAGAAGAATACGGAGTTTCTTTTAAGGAAGAAGATACCCGCGCGACCCGGTTAAAAAATGTGATGGTCGAAAAATTGGCGGAACTTACCGGTCTTCAGCGC
>CAZEFF010000044.1:0-18819 GCA_964511315.1 uncultured bacterium
GCGCTGATTACACCGCTTGTTGTCTCTCAGCAGCTTGTTCGCGTCGATGTCCCAATTATGATCGGTGTTTCGATTATGACTCTTTTAATGTCGCTGGATGGAAAGCTTGGGAAGGTCGACGGAGCTATTTTTTTCGCGACATTTATCGCGTACACATTTTTAGCGGTTAAGATCGGCAAAAAGGAAAACAAGCTGGTTCAACAAGAGTACGAAAAAGAATTCGGCGAGACGAGGAAAGCTAAAGACAAATCGGGGAAAGCGATTTTTATCCAGGCGGTGCTCATTCTGGCTGGTTTAGCAGTTCTTGTTCTCGGCGCGAGGGTGTTCGTAGATTCTTCTATTGGTATTGCGCGCAGTTTTGGGATTAGTGAACTTGTGATTGCTCTTACGATAGTCGCTGCTGGTACGTCAATGCCTGAAGTTGCGACATCGATCATGGCATCTATTCGCGGAGAGCGTGATATCGCCGTCGGTAATGTGGTCGGCAGCAATATTTTTAATATTGCCGGCATTTTGGGGATTTCCAGCCTTATTGCGGAACCTAGCGGCATTCAAGTTTCCAAGGCTATTTTTGATTTTGATATCCCTGTGATGATTGCGGTTGCTGCGGCATGCCTGCCGATATTTTTTACGGGGCATAAAATTAGCCGGTGGGAAGGCGGTGTGTTCATTTTTTATTATGTTGCGTATGTTGTTTACCTGATTTTTAAGGCCAGTGATCATGACCAGCTTCCATTGCTTAGTTCGACAATGCTTATTTTTGTGGTTCCTATTACAGTTTTGACGATGTTCGTTATTTATTTCCAATCGCTCCGTAACCACAGAAGGGTTTCAAAATGATTCAAGTTTTGATCTATAGTGGGCTTCTTATTGCTGGAATGGTGGGTTCGCAAATTTTAAACTTGAGCTCAATCGCAGGTTCCGTGACCCTTCTTACAATGGTGTGCCTTGCTTATATCATGATCGAGGTAGGTTTGGAATTTACGATTGATAAGAAGCGTCTGAAAAGTTACGGGACTGATTATTTAGTTGCTGCTACTGCCGCTGCTTTCCCATGGATTTTTTGCGCAATTTATTTTGTTTGGATTTTTAATGCAAATTGGAAGGAGGCGCTTCTCATTGGCCGCTTTGCCGCGCCGACTTCTGCCGGGGTGCTGTTCACAATGCTAGCGGCAGCAGGCCTGGCCAGCACTTGGATTTATAAAAAAGCGCGTGTGCTTGCCATTTTTGATGATCTCGACACCGTTCTGTTTATGATTCCGTTAAAAATTATGATTGTGGGTTTGAAGCCGGAGTTGGGTCTCGTGGTGGTCATTATTTTTCTTCTTCTCTTCGCGGCTTATAAATGGCTGCATGTCCTTCGGATTCCAACAGGAAAGGGATGGATTCTTTTTTACGGTGTTTTGATCGCGGGTGTTTGTGATCTCTTTTATAGATTGACGCATGTTCATCTGGAAGTTTTACTTCCCGCATTTGCCCTTGGGTGCATGATCTATTTTTCTCACAAAGAAGCGGTTGAAGATCATCAGATTTCTAAAGTTGAGACCCGTCTTGATCACAGCGTCAAATATCTGTTCATGTTTTTAGTTGGGATGTCCTTGCCGAAAATAAACTTCGGGGGACTTTCATGGCAGGCGGTTGGGCTTCACGTGCTTGCCCTGACGGTGCTTTCGAACTTGGGTAAGTGTTATGCCTCCTTTTGCTACAAAAAAGAAGCGACTTTCCGAGAAAGACTGGCTTTGAGTATTGGAATGTTTCCTCGGGGCGAAGTTGGAGCGGGGGTGCTTTTAGTCAGCATTGGTTATGGCTTAGCCGGTTTTCCAGTAACAGTGGCGGCGCTTAGTTTAGCTTTAAATCTTCTTCTTACAGGAGGATTTATTGCCGCGATCATTAGGCTAATAAAGCCAAAAGCAACTTTGCACCAGGACCATAATTAAAGAACATATTGAAATCCTAGTTCAATATAGTTTTAACACTGATGCAAATTTGAATATTACTAAGTGGTTTCGTCATGTGATTTTTGTCACGGCAAATCGCATCAAAGACATTTATCCTTCATATTGAGGCGCAAAGCGGCCCGGGATTTACGTCATGAAAAGAATCGTTGTTGGAATATCTCTAATATTTTGTACTTTATGCGGGTCAATCACTGTCTTCGCTGTAAATCCTCCCGAAAAAGATCTTTCCGGCATTCTTCAAAGCAAAGCCTATCAGCAATTTACAAGGCGCCCCTTATCCGACCGCTCGAAATTACTTTACTTGATTGAACATTTCCAAGCTCAAGATATCGAAGTCTATTACGACGGGTATTATTACAAGGCGCCTTTTGCTGCTGGTATCGCCAAATATTTTCTCATGAATTTCTATAAAAATCAGACTGTTCCGGTTTGGATTCTCAAATGGTGCAATGTTTCCATCGGAGGACATCTTATCTATGTTAAATACCCAGATGGATCATTCCGTCTCTCGCGCGATGTGCTTATCGATCAATGGAAGTTGTTAGAATCTGCCATTGCCGCATCTTCAACTCAGCCTAGTAGCCTCTAATACGTTTCCCTAGATTTTCCAATACATTTAAAATTGTGATTGTTGTCACTGACTCGGCTCAGCTCTTTTTATACTCTCCGTCCATAGGCCAGTGAGCCGGGGTTAGTTCAATTCATGATAAGGCGGTGAATACCATGAAACTCGATTCAATTGAAACTACTGAATCTTTCAAAAATCAAAAAAATAAAAAATGTCCAAATTGCGGAGAACATTTCAGCTTTTTGTACTTTTTAATGCGCTGCGGTTCAGACACTTTAGCTGTTCATCACGAGGCACATAAAGTCCGTCTGAGAGAACACCGATGCCCGCAATGCCGCAAGCATTACTGGGTGGAGTATCCTATCAAAGTTATGCAGAAAGAATTTGAGCAATATATTTTTATTCCGGTTGGATTGGGAATAATAGCTTTTATCGGCGGATATTATTTTTTAAGCGTCGGATTGGCCGGGGCTGTCTGTCTGGCAGCAATAACATTGTTTGCTGTTTGGCCCATGGTTGTCAGCTGGGTGAAATATGAGAGCGTGGAAATTCACGCGCTTGAGGATCGGTCAGCTGCGTAATAGCGCGGCAAGGAGAGAAAAGTGAAAAGCCGAGTAATTCTGCTTCTGCTCACAGTGATTGCGATCAGCGGTTGTGTAAATTATAAACCAAGCTTCAGGCAAGATGCGGGGTTTTACCAACGGCTCGTAACTCAGGAAAAAGAGGGCGTAAAGGTTAGCGTTGCCGGGTTAAGTGCCCAAGAAAGCAAAGAAGCTTTTGGTGTTAATCTCGCGAAGAAAGGGATTCTTCCTCTTTGGTTCCGTATAGAAAATAATGATTCAATCAGCTATTTCTTTGCTCAACGCAGCGTCGCAGAAAACTATTACGCGGACGGCGAAGCCGCCTATATCTCTAGAATTCCAGCAGGTGTCCGTTGGCTCCAAGGAAAAATTCCGCCTAGACTGACTTTCTTTGGTTGGTTTTTTGCCCCGTTCGATTACTTTTTTGTTAATCCCGCCAATAAAAAGATTGCCGCGGAGTTTAAGGCTCACGCTTTTCCAGAAGGCTGGATCAAACCAGGAGAAACAAAAGAAGGTTTCGTTTTTGTTCCCAATGAATTGGGATCTAAAGAAGTTCACGCAGACCTTTATGGCAGTGATGTCCGTAATGGAGGGGAAACAAAGAAAAGTTATGAGTTTATTGTGGATATTCCAGGTATCAAGCATGATTACAGATCGAAGAATTTCGAGTCCCTTTATCCGCCTGAAAAAATCACGAATATTCAGGATCCCGCTGAATTAAAGAATGTTCTTGAAGCTCTGCCTTGTTGTGTTACGAATAAAAAAGGCGAGGGCGGCGGAAACGGCCCTCGGAGCGGCGATCCGATAAATTTGATTGTAATCGGAACGCTCGAAGAAGTACTGACTTCCTTTACGATGGCAAAATGGGATGAAACAGAAATCATTACCTTTGGAACGGTTTGGAAAATGATCGGTGCTTTTTCCGCAAAAAAGAAATATTTGTATTCACCAGTCAGCCCTTTATACCTTTATGGGCGCAGTCATGATCTCGCGCTGCAAAAGGCCCGCGACACAATTCATGAAAGAATGCATTTGAGGCTGTGGCTCAGTCCTATCCGGTTTAAAGGAAAGCCCATATGGGTTGGTGCCGTCAGCCGTGATATAGGTATTCGTTGGACGACTCGCTCGTGGAATTTGATGACGCATAAAATTGATCCTGATTTTGACGCGTCCATGACGTATGTCCTGATGGACTTATTTTACTCCTGGCGCATTAAAACCTATGACTTTGTGGAAGGCGTTCCGCCAAGTACGCCGGAGAATCCAACGCGTAATTTATCGGACGATTTTTATTTTACGAAAGGCAAGCGCTTAGTGGTGAGCGCCTCTGTGCCAAGAAATCATGATTTCCCTGGACGTCTCGGATTAGGGACTTATTTCGAAGATAAAGACGTTTTAAAATCATAAAAAAGGAGCAAAAAAATGAAAATTTTATATGTTATTCCAGTTGTGATATTTCTGATTTTTTTCGCAGGCTGTGCCTCTGTCGATACTTCCTCAGATTATGTAAACGGGGTCAATTTCGCGAGTTTTAAAACATATGATTGGGTAGCGGGTCCTCAGCCTTTAGCCGGCGATGCTCGCATCGATAATACGCTGACAGATTCGCGCATAAGGAAAGCTGTAGATAGCGCTTTAGCGTCAAAAGGTTTTGTAAAAACGGCGTCGGGTAACCCTGATTTCTTAGTAGCCTATCAAGCAGCTATTCAGGGAAAGCTGGATGTTACGACCGTTGACATTCCATACTCAACACCTTCAGGCGCGGATATTATGAGAGGTAATTATCATGGATCCACATTGGCTTACGGAGGAACGGAAACTTTTGTCAATCAATACGAAGAAGGAACGCTGTTAATTGACATGATCAATCCGCAAACCAAAGAGCTTATGTGGCGAGGCACTGGCAAGGCGACGGTTCTGGAAAAAGCAAAACCCGAAAAACGTGAAGCGAGAATCAAGGAAGGCGTGGAAAAGATTCTCTCCCAGTTTCCTCCGGTGTGATACGACTGTCTGCACAGTTTGAGGATTTTTCGCGGCAGCCGTTATAAGGTAGGTATTCATACCATGAAAGATATTCCTTAAATCTTGTTGATTATTGCCGATCTTTAATTTAAGATAAGCATATCCGATTTAGATTGGGCTGCAGATATGATGATTTACTCGAAAACATGTGAATACGCGATTCGGGCGCTTTCGTATCTTGCGTCGAAAGCTCAGGGTGTGTACACGATGGTGGGCGAAGTGAGTTGTGAAACAGGACTGCCGGGTCCCTATATCGCTAAAATTTTCCAAAGTTTAGCAAAGAGCGGGATGCTTGATTCGCACCGTGGGCCTTCCGGTGGTTTTGCATTTAAAAGAGATCCGCAAACGATCTCGTTAGGAGAGGTGATTCAAGCTGTTGATGAAAATCCGGTGATGCAATCTTGTGTAATGGGGCTTGATCAGTGCAGTTCTGAGAATGCCTGCCCGTTGCATTTCATATGGGGGCGAGCGCGACGGCAGGTCCTAGATAAATTAAGCAGCTGTCGGATTACAGACATTAAAAAGAAAATTAGAAATCTTGACTACCGTAATACTAAAAGATCTTGTTTAAATATGACCGCAACTTTGAGGACAGCCGAATGACAACAGCGACAGAGCCGAATGCTATCAGAAAAAATATCTGGATCAATATTATTTTTTTTATTATCACCACAGGCGGTACTGTGGTTGGCTTGCCTCTTTATATCAGCCGTTACGGCATTTCTCAAAGCGAGATCATCTTAGCACTCTTTTTTGTCGTGATGACAGGGCTTAGCATTACCGTGGGGTATCATCGATTATTTTCCCACGCGGCTTTCAAGGCGAATAAGCTGATCAGATTTCTCATGCTCTTCTTTGGTGCCGCCGCGTTTGAACAGCCGCTTTTGATGTGGGCATCACAGCATCGTGATCATCACCGCTATGTCGATACTGAGCTGGATCCGTATAGTATCAAAAAAGGATTTTTTTATGCGCATATGGGCTGGCTGATTTTTTGGGAGCATAAAATTCATTACGAGAACGTCAAGGATTTGCAGCAAGATCCCATGGTGATGCATCAATTTAAATACTATGCATTATGGAGCATTGGCGCGGGGATTATCTTTCCCGTGATTCTCGGAGCCCTTACGGGGCATGCGCTGGGGGCTTTTTTATTAAGTGTCTGCGCGCGCATCACCCTCGTTTATCATTCCACATTCTGCATTAATTCCGTCTGTCACATGTTTGGGACGTCGACGTACGATATTAACGCGACCGCTAAAGACCATTGGCTGGTCGCGCTGATTACTTTTGGCGAAGGGTATCATAATTTTCATCACCGTTTTCCAAGTGATTACCGGAATGGTGTCCGCTGGTATCATTGGGATCCAAGTAAATGGTTTATCGCTTTACTTGGAATGCTGGGGATGGCTTGGGACTTAAAACGCGTTTCCTATTTTAAAATTCTTGAGGCACGGCTTGCCGCCCAAAATACGCGGGTGAGGAGCGGTTTAGAAAAAATGCCGGTTTCCGTGTCCATCGCGGCGGCGCGTGAGGCGGTAAAAGCTGAGTATCAAAAATTAGCTGAAAGCCTTTCACAATGGGAAATGGCTGCGCGCGAACAATATCACGTTTCAGTCGGAGACGCGCTTAAAGAGAAAGCTGCGCGGGTTCAGTCTGCCGCGAAAGCCAAAACGGATGCATGCCGCAAAAATTTTAAAATTTTGCATGATCGTTGGCTGCAACTGATAAAAATTGACTCCGCTTTACTTGCGGCAGGCGGTAATTCATGAAAACGAGCCCGGCGTCCTCTAATAAACCGCAGTTTGAATTTGATTCTAGAGTTAATCCTTATTTCCCGCACCAGGTTCTTATGGAAAGTACGAGCGCGTGCCAGCTGCGCTGCGCCATGTGCGCTCGGGAAGATTCACTTAAAAAAGGAACGCTTCAAATTGGCCAAATGGAAGAATGGCTGTCGGTAAAAATTATGGATGAAGTGGCGGCTGTGAGCCCTAAAACCCGATTATGGTTTTGTTTTTTTGGTGAACCGACTATTTCTAAGCAAGTCTGGAAAAGAATAGGGATGGCGAAGCAGAAGGGAATTGAAACGACAGTTATCAATTCAAACGGAAATTTGCTTATCCCTAAAATTGCGGATCAGCTGATGGATTCCGGACTTGATGAGCTGTATGTAGGGCTTGATGCCGTCACTCCTGAAACGTACGCTCAAATCAGACGCCGCGGTGATTATCAAACTGTGGTGAATAATATCCACTACATTTTAAAAAATAAAAAGCCAAGTCTTAAAGTGACGGTTCAGTTTGGGGTTTACGCAGAAAATGAACACGAGGTTGAAGGGTTTAAGGCTTACTGGGAGAAGTTTGGTGTGCCGATTTATATTCGTCCGAAGGTAACGTGGCTGGGCGCGCTTCCCGAGCATTATCATACCGAAGATCCCCGGTATCCTTGCGGATGGCAATTTGACAGTCTGCCCATATATTGGAATGGATTGGTACCGTATTGTATCTGCGATTGGGACAACCGTTTTCCCCAGGGGGATATTAAAACACAAACCATTGCCGAAGTTTGGCAGACAAATTACCGGAAATGGCAGAATTACCATCTAAGCGGGCAGTTTGAAAAACTTCCTGATTTTTGTCAGCAATGCCGCGATTGGCAGGCTAAACCTTTGAATGACACAATGCAGAAAATCTTCAATCAGAAACTTTCCTTCGATGATTTCGAAATGGAAAAACCTGAATATCTTCGCGCCCAAGAACATTTTTGCCGGCAGTCAAAATCCTGCTAACCTGATTCTTTCCTGTCTGAAAAACTATATTTTTGGTATAATTCTGCCTTGAAATAATTAAAAGGAGCCGTTTTATGGCTGATAGAAATCAAGATTATTATAAGGTCCTTGGGGTCGCTGAAAATTCATCACAAGATGACATCAAGAAAGCGTACCGTAAATTAGCGGTCAAATATCATCCGGATAAAAACCCCGGTAATAAAGAAGCGGAATCTAAATTTAAGGATATTTCCGCCGCGTATTATGTTTTAAGTGATGAAAAGCGCAAAGCCCAGTATGACCAGATGCGCAAATTCGGAGGCGGTGGAGCCTATTCGCAAAATTTTGCGGGCGCGCAAGGTTTTGATTTTGAAGAGCTGCTGCGGCAATTTGGCAGCGGGCGCCGGGCAAAGGCGAATTCTCAGTATTCTTCTTTCGGAGATATTTTTGAGGGGATTTTTGGAGGAGCTGCCAGTGCAGGGGGGCGCGGTAATAGGGGCTATACCTCTCAGCAATCGAGTCCCTTCGGCTATTACGCGGATGAAGAGCCTGATTCTGACGTACAGAATCAGGCCGCGGATGCCGATGTTGTGGTCAACCTTCGAATATCAAAAGAAAAAGCGGAAAAGGGCGGCGAGGTAACTTTCCGCACTCCAGAAGGTAAAACAATCAGCGTTAAAATACCCGCAAAAGCCAAGAATGGACAAAAACTTAAGCTGACCCGGCAGGGAAGAATATGCGCCGCGTGCCAGCATGAAGGAGATTTAATTCTCCAGTTAAAGGTTGCGTAAAATGAAATCACCGAAACGAAAATACCAGACCGGGAATCCCGCATTTGATGAAATGATTCATTCGCTCGCTGAACGGGCAAGCGGCGGGCGTACGGAAAATGTTGATCTCGTTGAAGAGCTGATGGTGACGGCGCTTAAAATTGAAGGCGATGAGATTGACCGCGGTGACGTGAAAATGATGAATACCGCGCTTAAAGAGCTGCGTTACGCGCTCAAAGTTTTTTATCCTTACAGGCATATCCGAAAAGTGGCGATTTTTGGGTCCGCGAGAACGCCTAAAGAATCCGCGGATTATAAGCAGGCGCTTGAATTTGCGAAGGCGATTGTGGAGTCAGGGTGGATGGTGATTACAGGAGCTTCATCCGGGATTATGAGCGCGGGGAATGAAGGGGCTGGCCGGTCCAATAGTTTCGGGGTCAATATCCGGCTTCCGTTTGAGCAGGACGCGAATCCGACCATTAAGGATGATTCAAAGCTGATTAATTTTAAATATTTCTTTACACGGAAACTGATATTTATCCGCGAGTCTGACGCAACGGTTCTTTGTCCCGGCGGTTTTGGAACGCATGATGAGGGTTTTGAAACCCTGACTTTAATTCAAACAGGCAAGACAAGTCCGAGGCCTGTCATTTGTCTGGATCCCGCGCGGAGCACTTATTGGAGTGAGTGGAAAAAATTCCTGAAAATTCAGCTGGGTAAGCGGCATATGATTGACCCCGATGATGTGGATTTAATCCACTTTACACATGATCCTCATGATGCAGTGAGAGTAATTAATAAGTTTTATCGGAATTATCACTCGATGCGCTACATTCATGACCAGCTGATTTTTAGGATCAAAAAAGAATTGTCTAAGAAAGATTTAGATTTTCTCAATACTAAATTTGCCGGCATTCTTAAAAAAGGAAAGATCGAGCAGTTTACGAAGCCTTTTGAAGAAGAAGATAATGAACCGCATACTTTTGATTTGACGCGTTTGGCGTTTCATTTTAACCGCCGTCATTTTGCCGGTTTAAAACGTTTGATTGACGCGGTGAATGATCTTTAGGAAGACTTTTTGGGCGCTTAGCTCAGCTGGTTAGAGCATCTGCTTTACACGCAGAGGGTCATAGGTTCGAGTCCTATAGTGCCCATTTTTTTTTGTAAATTCAGAGGTAAAATGGACTGTCTTTGTCAGCCCATTTTTCTCTTGAGAAATTAGGTGTGAGCCGTTAGAATGGCCGCTCTCTAATTCCTACCTTTTATGGTCAGCCCGGGTAGCTCAATTGGTTAGAGTACTAGATTGTCGATCTAGGTGTTGCGGGTTCAAGTCCCGTCCCGGGCGCCATTATTTACATCTTTCTTAAAATATTTAAGGAAATAATGACAGCCCTAATTTTTGCTTAGGGACTTGAAGGGAGCCCCGCAGATGCGCCCTTATGGAAGCATCGAGTTGCGGGGCGGGTGGCCGACCCGTAGTGAAACGAAGGGCGCCAAGTCCCGTCCCGGGCGCCATTATTTTTTATCAATCGATAGACCCTTATGTCAAAACCGCTTACAGAAAAAAACAGTTCCCTGAAAGATTCCCGTATTCGTATCGGCATGATGTCCTTGGGCTGCGCCAAGACTCTCGTTGATAGTGAGACCATTTTGGGCAAATTGAGTCCAAAGGAATACACGATCGTTCCGTCGACGACTGATTGCGATGTCGCGCTCCTTAATACCTGCACATTCATTCAAGATGCCCAAAAAGAATCGGTCGACCGCGTTCTTGAACTGATCGCGCTGAAAAAAGCAAAGCAGATTAAAGCGATTGTCGTCATGGGCTGCCTCGTCCAGCGCTATGACAAAGAATTGCAAAAAGAGCTGAAAGAAGTGGATGCTTTTATCGGATCCGGGGATTACGCTAAAATTCCGGAAATTGTTGAGAAGGTGACTAAAGGTAAAAAGGTTTTTTCCGTGGGTAAAGCGGGGTATCTCCAAACTTCCGGAGAAAACCGCATTGCTCTTACTCCGAAACATTACCGCTATCTTAAAATTTCTGAGGGCTGCGACCATATCTGCACTTTTTGCACGATTCCCAGCTACCGGGGCAAGCACCGCTCACGAACGATCCAGGATGTTGTCACTGAGGCTGAAAAACTTGTCGCTCAGGGTGCTAAAGAATTAATTCTAACGGGCCAAGACACGACTTTTTTTGGACGGGATTATGGTAAGGGTGTCTATCTTTTGCCCGAGTTGTTGCGCGAGCTTGATCAAGTTAATGGTCTTGAATGGATCCGCCTTCTATATGCTTATCCTTCCTGCGTTACCACTGAGTTAATGGAGACCATGGCGGCCTCAAAAAAAATGTGTCACTACCTGGATATGCCTTTGCAGCACGCTTCCGACAATATGCTCAGCGCTATGAAGCGCGGTATTACGAAACGCAGAACTATCGATCTCATTAAGCAATTTCGTCAAACGGTACCTGATCTCGCGATCCGTACAACCTTTATTGTGGGTTTTCCAGGAGAAACCGAAAAAGATTTTGAAGAGCTTCTGGAGTTTATGGGCGATATGCGCTTTGAGCGGCTCGGTGTTTTTACCTATTCTCAGGAGGCTGGATCGCCGGCGGGAGAAATGAAAAATCAGATCAGTGAAAAAATTAAGAAGACACGGCTTGATGAGGCCATGAGGCTTCAGCAAAAAGTATCCGCGGAAAATAATGCCAAGATGCACGGAAAAAAACTTCGGGTGCTGATCGAAGAGCAAAATTCTGAAAATCCCCATATGTGGAACGCGCGTTCTTATATGGACGCCCCGGATGTTGATTGTAATGTCCTGATTCAGTCGGAAAAACCTCTTCCTGCGGGAGAGTTTTTAGATGTCAAAGTGATTGATACGGAAGCTTATGACCTTATCGCCAAAGTTTAATTCATTTAAACAGACGCTGCCATCCGCTCTGAGCTTTCTTCGGGGGGTGCTTGGAATTATTGCCCCGCTCCTTATTTTTAGCGATAACCGCGTTATCCATTTGGCCGCTGGAATTCTATTTATCTTTGCTGTCATTACGGATTACTGGGATGGATATTTCGCACGCCGTTTTGGATCCGAATCAGATTTTGGAAAAATTCTTGATCCGCTCATGGATAAAGTTCTTATCTTGTCCGCGATGATTGTTTTTGCAGTTTTTAAATTTTATTCTCCGTGGTGGCTGGTCCCGATTTTCTTTCGAGAAATTACGGCCACTTTTTTTAGGGCTGGGTGGCTGCTTGAAGGGAAAGCGGTCGGGGCTGAAAAGATTGGGAAGATTAAGTTTTTCTTTCAAGCGATTACGATTGGAGCGGCCTATCTCTATTTTTTATCCTTCCAGTTTGAATGTTTGAAGCCTGTTCAAACCGGATCCCGCGCGGCGATGTACATGCTTCTTGTCATCTCCTTGGTTTTGACCGTGATCTCTGGGATCTCTTTTGTCCGTAAAAACTGGATCCATTGCCAATCTGAAAATTTTGCGCGGTTTTCAAGCGCTTTATGCGTCGGCCTTATTCCTTACGCGCCGGGAACATGGGGCAGTGCCTTAGGGGTTGTTCTATTCCTCCTGATTTTTTGGAATGTCTGGCTTCAAGGCGCTGTGCTCGTAACTCTTATTTGGTTCGGGTGGTGGGCGGTTTCAAAGCTTGATCTTAGCCGGGAGAAGGATCCCTGTTTTGTCGTTGTTGATGAAACGTGCGGGATGCTTATTTCGCTGATTGGGTTTGAGCCAAGAATTTCCACTCTCTTAATTGGTTTTTTGCTATTCCGCTTATTTGATATCGTTAAACCTTTTCCGCTGCGCCGTCTTGAAAGATTGCCCGGATACTGGGGTATTCTTTGCGACGATTTAGGTGCTGGGGTTTACACTTGGCTTATTCTGAAATTTATCTTACATGCCTAGCATGGATCGGCCTGCCGCCGAAGTTCTCACTATCGGAAATGAGGTTTTGAAGGGGCAGGTTTTAAATACGAACGCCAAGTTTTTAGGCCAGGAGCTTCTTAAGCTCGGTTTTTCAACCCGCCATCAGTCATCCTGCCCGGATGAAATTCCAGAAATTAAAAAATCTATCGGCGCTGCTTTTTCCCGTTCACAATTAATTATCTGCAGCGGGGGATTGGGGCCTACGCCGGATGATGTCACGCGCGACGCCATCGCGGAATATTTCGGCAAAAAACTTCTCTTTTCAAAATCTCAGTATCAGCTTATTCGGACTTACTATAAGACGCGCGGGCGGAAAGTGCCGGAAATCGTGAAACGCGAAGCCCAGTTTCCCGAAGGTTCAGTTCCGCTCGTGAATCATTATGGGATTGCTCTTGGATTTTATATTGAATCCCGCGGGCGTATTTTAGTAAGTTTGCCAGGGGTACCTGGAGAGCTCGAGCGGATGTTTGAAAGCTTGGTCCGGCCTGTTTTGAAAAAACGTTTTCCGGAACTTAGTAAAAAATCTGGATTCGTCATTAAAATGGCTGGGATTTCAGAGCCCGAAGTGATGCGCCGGCTTGGAACGGATTTCTTCAAAAGCCAATTTGACTTTGGCATTTATCCGGATTACGCGGAGGTCGCGATTAGAATTCAAGCGGAAAGACCTTCGCTCGCGAAAATGTTATTTGCCAAAGCAAAGAAACGACTTTTGCCCTTCATTTATAGTTTCGAGGAAGTTCCTTTGAGGGAGGCGATTGGAAAACTTCTTGCTCATAAGCGGAAAACAATCGCATGCGCGGAGAGCTGTACGGGCGGATTGCTTGCTTCCGAAATTTGTAAGGTTGCGGGCGCGAGCAAATATTTTAAAGGCGGGGTGATTGCTTATCAGAATAAAATCAAAACAAGGCTTTTAAGCGTATTGCCTAAGGATTTAGAAATAAAAGGAGCTGTTTCGAAAGAAGTTGCGCGGCAAATGGCTGCAGGAGCCCGCTGTATTTTATCCGCAGATATTGGAGTCGGAATTACCGGCATCGCGGGGCCTGGCAGTGGATCGCGCAAAAAGCCGGTGGGCCTTGTGTATATTGCTATTTCGACATCCCGAAAAGATTATGTTTATGAAGAGAAGTTTTGGGGTGAGCGGACTCAGATCCAGAATAAAAGCGCTAAGAAAGCCCTGCAGCATCTTTGGCAAATCCTAACCGATAAAAAGTGATGCGTGTATTTTTAGCGATACCGCTTGCCGAAAAGTTTAGCGAGAATGTCCAAAACTATTTAAATTCGGGGCTTCGCGAAATCGCAGCCGTTCGATGGGCGAAACCAGAACAAGTTCATTTAACGCTCCATTTTTTTGGAGAAGTTTCCGGCAATCAAATCCCCATTATTATCGAATGCGCGGAATCCGCGGTTTTCCGGCATTCGGGCATTGAACTAGGACTGGAAAATTTGTCATGTTTTCCGAATTACAGGACGCCTCGAGTAATTTGGTTGGGAATTAATGGTGATATTGACCGGCTCTTCAAGCTGCAGAAAGATCTAGAGAGAGAGCTTTTACAAAAAGATTTTCCTGCCGAGGAACGGGTTTTTAAACCGCATGCTACAATCGGCAGAGTAAAAGAAGGCGCCGCAATTCTTTGGGATGAGCTCGAGGCGTTTAAGCAGTTTAAAGCCCAACCTGAATATTTCGAGTATTTATGTCTTTTCCAAAGTGTTTCATCCAGTTCAGGCCCGCGATATGAAATCCTCAAAAAAATTTCATTTCCCAAGAAGTAGATCCCTTCCAACCGGAAAACTTCACGAAGTTTATAAGCGATTGCGAAAGCGGTTTGGCCATCAAAAGTGGTGGCCTGGAGAAAGTCCGTTTGAAATGATGGTGGGCGCTATCCTTACCCAGAATACCGCGTGGCGCAATGTTGAAAAAGCGATCATGAATTTAAAACAAGCCGGCAAACTCAATCTTGGCGCGATGAAGAATATGACCGAAGCCGAGCTCGCCAAACTTATTCAGCCTTCTGGTTTTTTTAATATCAAAGCCAAGCGCTTGAAAAGCTTTGTCTCGTTTGTGCATGAAAGCTATGGGGGGGACTTGTCCCGCATGCTGGCTGCAGAGACTTATGTGTTGCGCGAAAAACTGCTTAGCGTTTCAGGCATCGGCCGTGAAACAGCGGATTCCATCCTGCTTTATGCCGCGAATAAACCTGTTTTTGTCATTGACGCATACACAAAGCGTATTTTTTCGAGACACCGGGTCGCGTTGCCCAAAGCTATTTTGAAAAAGCATGGTTTGTCTTCCCGTTTAGCGAATATGCCAAACCGATTAGCATCTCTTGATTATGAAGTCTGGCGCAGTCTATTTGAGGAGGCATTACCTCAAAATACGGAGTTATTTAATGACTACCATGCCCAGATTGTCCGCGTTGCGAAAGATTTTTGCAGATCTTCGAAAGTCTTCTGTGGTTCCTGCCCGCTAAATAAATATCTATAGCAATATATAGTAATAAATAGCACCAAAGCTAATAAAAGTATAAAATACATCATTCTCTAATTTGAAATTACTTTTGTTAGCCTCTATACTTTTAAATGATATGAGAGATAAATCCAAAAAACGCTTAGGGGAAATCCTGATCGAAAGTGAAGTGCTTACTCCAGAAAACCTGGAAGAGGCGCTTGTTCATCAGAAGAAAGAGGGCGGGCTGATTGGGCAGATCCTTATTCGGTTAGGGTATGTCGCTGAAGAAGACGTCGCGGCGGCGCTGAGCCGCCAGCTCGAAATTCCGTACATTCCCTTGGCGAATTACGCCATCAATATGGATGCCGCACAAAAACTCGAAGAGGATTTTTGCAGGAGAAATTATGTGGTGGTATTTGATGAGCAGGAGAAAAAAATTTTTGCGGCTGTCGGGGATCCTTTAAGTGACAGTGTGCTGGATGAAATTGAAAAAAGATCAGGACTGAATTTGCAGTTGTTTATTTCTACCCCAACCGAAATCCTAAACATGCTGGAACTCATTTTCAGCGCAAATGCCAAAAAGGCCATGAAAAAGGCAGGTTAATATGGCGGGGGAAGAAATCCGCAAGGAACTCAACGATATTCTCCTTCACGAGGGAGTGGTATCTCTTGACGCCTTGAACGATGCGCTTAAGGAACAGGAAAAAAACCGAGCACCTCTTATCGATATTTTGATCGCAAAGGATAAAGTCAATACTCAAAAGCTCGTTCTTGTGCTGAGCCGTAAGTATGGTTATCCGACAATAAACCCTGAAATTTTTCTTATCGATGAGAGTGTTATTAGTGCCATCCCAAAAGAAATAGCACGCAAGTATCAGTGCCTTCCAATTTCCCGCTATGAAAAAACGCTTACAGTCGCGTTCGCGAATCCCACAAACATTAAAGCGGTAGATGAACTTCGGGCAGTCACTGGGTTTCGAATTAAGATTGCGGTCGCGGACGCTAAAATCCTAAAAAAATATGTTTCGAAATATTATGAGGCAGCTCCCGCGGCGATTACCGAAGCGCCTGCTGAGAAAGTTGAGCAGCTGGATGATCTTGTTAAGATGATTGAAACCGAAAAAGGCGCGGAGGGACAAGAGGATACTTCAGACTTGATGAAGGTCGCTTATGAGACTCCGATCATCAAACTTGTGAATATGATTTTAATGGAAAGTATCCGCCGCCGCGCCAGTGATATTTTTATTGAGCCTTGGGAGCGTCACGTGCGTGTTCGCGCCCGCGTTGACGGACTGCTCGAAGAAGTGATTAAGCCGCCGAAACAGGCTGGCGCGGCGATTGTTTCTCGTATCAAGGTCATGAGCGAACTGGATATTTCTGAGCATCGAATTCCTCAGGACGGAAGGTTTAAAATTAAAATCAACGGCAGAGAAGTCGATATGCGCGTTTCTATTTTGCCGACGTCCTTCGGTGAAAAAGTTTGTATGCGTATTTTGGATACCAAATCGCAAAGCCATGATATTTCAAAGCTTGGTTTCAGCGAAGACGAGCAGCAAATTATCCGTGATAGCGCGCGCCATCCTCATGGGATGATGCTGGTCACAGGGCCTACCGGCAGCGGTAAAACCACCACGCTTTACTCTGTTTTAAAATATTTGGATAGACCGGAAGTGAATATCACGACCTGTGAAGATCCCGTGGAATATCAGTTATCAGGAATCAATCAAGTTCAAATCCGCGAAAACTTTGGGCTGACATTTCCGGCCGCTTTACGTTCAATTTTGCGTCAAGATCCTAACGTCATTCTGATTGGTGAAATCCGCGACCAGGAAACTCTCGACATTGCTGTAAAAGCTGCGCTTACCGGGCATTTAGTTTTAAGTACGCTGCACACCAATGATGCAGCAAGCTCCATTACGCGTATGGTGAATATGGGCCTTGAACCCTTTTTAATCGCTTCCACTGTGCTGATGATTTCCGCGCAAAGACTTGTCCGGCGGTTATGTCAGCGGTGCCGCTATCCCGAAGAAATGACCGATCCAGCCAGTTTGAAAAAACTGGGGCTTGGAAATGTGGATAAAGCGGTTTTTTACCGCGGAAAGGGATGCGGACAATGCCGTCAAACAGGTTATTCGGGGCGAAGCGTTATTACCGAAATTTTGCAAGTCACTCAGGATATTCGGAATCTGATTATGCAGGGAGAGACTGCCGAGAAGATTAAAGCTTACGCGTTCACTCATGGGATGATTACGCTGCGCGGCTGCGCGGTAAAAAAAGCCCTGGCTGGAGATACATCGCTCGAAGAAGTTTACCGGGTTACAAGTGAAGATCAGGGGCTTGAGGATTTAGAGAAAAATGAAGCGGAAGAAAAGAAGGCGGCAAAACTTAGAAAGATTGAGAAAGCGGCATGAGATCCACACTATCTAAGGAAAAATTAACGGATGTTCTGATTCAAAATGGCCGCGTGACCAAAGATCAGATCAAAGAATTTTCTGATATTGGCAGGCGTGAGAAAAAATCCGTATTTCATCTTTTGATGGAAAAAGAAGTTCTTAAAGAAGATGAGATGGTTGATTTTTTAAGCGAACAGCTTAATATCCCGACGCTCAATCTGAATTCTTTGCGTGTTCCCAAAGAGCTTGTGAAACTTATTCCCAAAAAAATGGCGGAAAAGCACCAGATTTTTCCTCTTGCCCGTATCCGGAACATGCTGACGGTGGCGACAAGTGATCCTTTTGATATTTTGCTGCGGGATGATTTAAAAGAAGTCACGAAATGTGATTCCGCCTGGGTCTTATCGACCCCAAAAGCGATCAGTCAAATGATTGACACCTATTACGGTGATTCAAACCAGATTGACCAAATTTTAGAAGGCATGGATGACGAATCCCTGGAGCTGGTTTCGGGCGATAAACCGGAAAAGGAAGCAAAGGGAAGCGCCGAAGTTGCGAAGGCGGGCGCGGATGAAGCGCCGGTGGTGCGTATGGTGAATGTGATTTTAACCGAAGCTATTAAATCCCGCGCTTCCGACATTCATTTTGAACCCTATGAAAAAAGTTTTCGTGTCCGTTATCGCATCGACGGAGCGCTCAAAGAGGCTTATGCTCATTCCCGAGAACTTTATAATTCTCTTGTCGCGCGCGTTAAGATTATTTCCAATTTGAATATTACTGAAAGACGCGTGCCGCAGGATGGGCGTTTTAGGGCTCAGATCCAGGGCCGGGAAATTGACTTCCGTGTTTCAGTGCTTCCAATTTATTACGGCGAAAAAGTGGTGCTGCGTGTTCTCGACCGCGGGGGAGTCAGGTCGGGGCTTGAGAATCTGGGATTCTCGGAAAAGCCGACAGCGGTTTTTGCGGAAGCGATTAAACATCCGTACGGAATGATTTTAGTGACAGGGCCTACAGGCAGTGGAAAATCAACAACGCTTTACACGATCCTAAATACGTTGAATACGCCCAGCCGTAATATTATGACGGTGGAAGATCCGGTCGAATATCAAATCGAAGGAATTACGCAAACGCAAGTACAAGCGGAAGTCGGCCTGACCTTTGCCAGTGGATTAAGATCTTTACTTCGGCAAAGTCCTGACGTTATTCTTGTCGGCGAAATTCGTGATACTGAAACCGCCGATATCGCCGTAAAAGCGGCTCTTACCGGACATCTAGTTTTTAGTACATTACATACGAATAGCGCGGCGGGAGCGATGACGCGCTTAATGGATATGGGCCTTGAGCCGTTTTTGATCGCGTCTTCTGTTATTTGCGTTG
>CAZEFF010000045.1:0-5678 GCA_964511315.1 uncultured bacterium
GCTGCTCTACCAACTGAGCTACAGGGGAATGAAAAGGATTTTATCCCTGCTAAAACCTTGCAGGGATCCGTTCTAAGAGCATGCTCTTAGGCGGAGAGAGGCGTATTATAGGGAAAGAAAGGGCCGTGGTCAATCCTGCCCTGAGTCTTGCCTTGGCATGCGATTTCCGATAAACTCCGCGCATGAACAAAATTTTGACAGCAGGAAACCCTGTGGGACTCGGCTTTAAAACCCGTCTGGCAAAATCACTCGCTAAAGCCATGCTCTCTCACTCTTTTTTGGAAAAATTATTCCGCTATTTTGTCTCTAAGCCTGCGGCCCGGAAATATTTAAAATTGGGAGCCGTCGCGATCGGCTGCGCTTATGCCCTGCGCGAACCCGTCATCCGGCTGGCAAAACCCGATGCCTACCAAATCTTTGTCAATATTGCTGAACTGGCCGGAATTGAAAGTTATTTCTTCGGCAAAACAGGAACTGCTTCCGTTATTTCAGATCTCATTCGAGAAGGCGATCTGTGCGCCGATGTCGGAGCCAATATGGGACTCTATACTTTATATATGGCCTCTAAGACAGGAAAGAACGGGCGCGTCATCGCGTTTGAGCCTCAGCCTTTTTATCTTGAACTTTTAAAAAAATCTATCGCCCTGAATCATTTTGAAAGTTTTGTTGAAATCAGTGACGCCGTCGCCTGGAAGAAAACCGGAGAGACGCTTTCCTTTTATCTTTCAACAAATCCCAATAACGGAGGCACAGCCTCTTTGGTCAATCATGGCGTTTATATCAGCCCCAATCATAAAATCCAAGTTCAGACAACAACTCTAGATGATTTCGCGGCAGCGCGGAATTTAAATCATTTCCGGCTCATCAAAATTGATGTCGAGCGCTCCGAACTCGAAGTGCTTCAAGGAATGACAAATATTCTTTCGGAAAAACGCGCCGACTACATTCTGTTAGAAATGTTTTCCGGAAGCGAATCTCAAAAACTGCTCGAAATTTCCGGCTACCGCTGTTTTTATATCAAAGATGACCAGCTCATCAACGCGGCCTCAGTCAAAAAAGACCTCTTTGGTGATTACTTATTCATAAGCCCAAAACTTGAAAACCCCGCTGAATTCCGATAAACTCGGTCCATGCGTAAAACCTTTCTGAAACCGGGCCATCCGAATGTCGCAGTAAGCTTTAAAGACGGTGTCCTGCCCGAGATCATTAACAAAACCCGGCAGGAAGGCATGGATATCGCGGAACTTCGTGTTGATTTATTTTCTTCATCATCCCCCGCTATCGTGCTCAAAGAAATAAATAAATTTAAAAACGTTCCGGTACTCGCGACCATCCGCTCGCGCAAAGAAGGCGGTAAATGGAAAGGCTCAGAAACCGCGCGCCTTGCTCTCTATCAAAAACTGATTCCTAAAGCAGACGCCGTGGATATTGAGCTTTCCTCCTCTAAAATTAACCGGAAAGTTATTTCGGCCGCGCGCAAAGCAAAAAAAACGGTGATCCTTTCTTTTCATGATTTCAAAAAAACACCCCCGCTGAAATCGCTGTACGGAATCCTAAACAAAGCCAAAGCCTTGGGTGCCGACATCGTTAAGATCGCCGCATTGATTAAAAAGCCTTCGGATCTTCAGACTTTGGCGGAATTCACACTCGCCAATTCATGGCAGAAAATTATTGTGATCGGGATGGGAGAGAAAGGCTCAGTTTCGCGCGTCGCTTTCCCTTGTTTCGGATCGCTTCTAACCTTCGCCCATATCGGCGAGGCCTCTGCTCCGGGACAGCTCGATTTACCCACAACCATAGCACTCCTCAAAAAACTTCAGCTCTCAAAAT
Source organism: uncultured bacterium (assembly GCA_964511315.1). Classification (GTDB taxonomy): domain Bacteria; phylum Omnitrophota; class Omnitrophia; order Omnitrophales; family Aquincolibacteriaceae; genus CAZEFF01. The sequence continues at coordinate 1,831 of CAZEFF010000045.1, forward strand.
AGTTATTTCTCTGCGGATTTACCTGCCTATATCTTCCCGCGGTGAGCAGGCAATTCCTGCCCGTGAGCAAATTTATTCGAGGCCTTTGCGTTTGCGGAGAAACCAATCGAAACAGAGAATCGCGATAAGCAGAAGATAAATCCACCATTGGCTCCAATAAGGCGCTGAACGGCGGCGGAGATTTATTTTCCGGATTTTTGCCGCGGCGGTATTTAAATTTTTAATCTCCTTGAACGGCAGATAAACGCCCTGGGTTTGAGAAGCTAAATCCTTGAGCGTTTGGGGCGACGCTTCCAAATGCCGGCTTTCTTCTCTTGAAGGATGAACCGTAAAAGGCATTTCAACCGTCACCGGAATTTGTCCCTTCGCGCTTAATACGGCTTTGAGGAGATAATCTCCCGCTTCAAGACCCGGAACCTGCCAGCTGATTTCTTTTTGATGAAAATCCTTAAAAACTTCTGAATGAACCGTGTCTTTGCCTTTCAAAACTTCCATCCGCAAAACCCCATCAATAAAATCCCAGTTTGGAAGAGCGGCTTTAAAAACAACCTCCCGCCCTGATTCCGCCAGCAAAGGTTCGCGCGACATTTGAAGCGGCGATGACTTTTCGCGGATGCGGTTCTCGGTAAGCCATTTGAGAGCGCCCCGCCAAAACCGCGCGTAGAGCCACCCCTCTTTTTCATCTTTCCAGCCTTGAAACTGCTCGCCCCAGTTCGGGGTCACATCGGAGGTGAAGGCCAGGACTTTACCGCGTCCAAAACTTTGTACGGCCATAATCACACGCGGGCCGAAATTGCTCGTATCGACCGGGTGCTGAAGCAGGAGCGTCGCGGCAGGCTTGAGGCGGCCCACGTAGTTATATCCGCCAAGCTGCGGCATGGTTTCCCAAAGCTTACGGTTTTGATCAGACTTATCCGAAAGCTGGAGTAAAGGATGCGTTTCAGCGCCCGCGGAAATAACCGGACGGAAAACATTGTCGCTCGTGCCGCGTGCTTTTAAATAATTTTTATCTTTATATTCCTCACTGATTTCAAGCGGAAGCATTTGTTCAATCGGAGTTCCGACATATTTTCCGTCTCCAAATGAATCCACTCCGCCGACCATCACTAAGGCGCCGCCCTGCACTTCCACAAGCTCCTTAATCCAACTGATTTGTTCCTCCGAAAGAAGCGCGCGTTTAACGTCGCTTAAAACAATTACGTCATACTGAAGAAGGTCTTCCCGCGTACGCGGAAATCCGTAAAGAGGATCTTTAATGAAAGGGACGCCGTATTTGCGTGAAAACCCGACAACGCTCGCGGCAAACGAAACCTTGAAGTCCGCGTCTTCCTCGAGAGATTTTTTGAAATAATTTTCATCCTTATAATACGATTCAGAGTAGAAAACGCGGATTTCTCTGGGGATGGCCTGAAATGCCGCGCGCACTTGATTGTCAGCCGCGCTCCCCTCTTCTGAAAGAGCTTCGAGTTCCGCGTCTAAATGATGAACGCCGGCGTTTTTCACGGTCATTTCAAAATCATGTTTCTGTCGGCTAAGAAAAACTTCTTTTTCGATAATAAGTTTTCCGTCGAGTTTAATTTTAAGTTTTGATTTTTCGGGAAGCTTACCCTTTAGTGACCACTTGATGGATATCGGAATGATTTCGCCGGCAAAAACGGTTTCTTTAAGTTCGGGCACCGCGAGTGAAACATTCGGAACTTCTTCTTCCGACCCAAGACTTACGGCAATCCATGGGATTTCAAAACTTTCAAACAGTCCCGCGGCGGGCTGCTCAGGCAAATCCGTCGCCGCCCCGTCGCTAAAAACGATCCATCCGAGTAAATTCGCGTCTTCCCGAAAGCGCGTATCGACTTCTTTGACTGCGGACAGAAGCCGGCTGGAATTTCCTTCAGCCTTCAGTCCCGCAATAGCTTTGACATCCTGGACTTTAGAGTCAAATGAGAAAATCTTGCGGACCGTATTTTTTTCAAGATCCGCCCAATAATTATCATTGCGGACAAATTGCTTTAACTGATCAATTCGGGACTCCTTCGCGTCAAGATCCGTAATCGCCATACTTTTGGACGAATCAATCAGAACGCCTATCCAGTCTGATTCGCTGGCCCGGTTCCAGTAGGGATCAAAAACAATGAAGAATATCAGAACGAGAAGTAAAACGCGTAAGAACGCGAGAAGAAGCCGGAATTTAAAGCGCGTGGGGATAGAAAACTGGTAGAAACTGAAGAAAACAAACATAGCCGCTCCCGCCGCGATGGACACGGCTATGGGAAAAGGGAGGGGATTGAGAAATGTGATATCAGGCAAACCCATTATTCTTCGGAAAGTTTCTGAAAGTAGCGCGCGATCGCGGCCTGATACTCTTCCGGAACCTCCTCACTTTTTCCTGAACGGTAGGCGATCACTTCCTTAGTTTTCGGGGCTTTTTCAGGCAGCAGCGCTTCAATTTCTCTCAAAAGATCTTCGTAGGATGTTCCCGCGGCACGGTACTCCGTCCATTCTCCGCGGTTCATGAGTTCGAGCAGACGGTTCGCGATTTGAGAAAGTTTATTGAGCTCAATAAAATATTCATCTTTTTTTCCGATAAATTCAATCCGCCGGCGGAGATGCTTCAGCTGAACAATCATCTGACGCTGTCTGAGCATATAATATTCCCAGGGCGGATTCGGATTATTCGGCTGCTTAACCGGTTTAAAGCGTTTGAGCTCCTGAATAATTAATTTTTCCTGCAAAAGCCATTCGCGGATCGTGCTGACCGTTTCATCATGCTCCAGGGTTTCCTGTTTTTCATCTGTACCTTCAGTTTCTGAATCATCGAGTTTTTCGGACAATTCATCCCCTTCGCTTTGCGTCATGCGCGTGGATTTTTTCGCCTGTTCTTCTGTATTAAAGGTATCATCGAGATTTTTCTGATCATCACTAAGCGGCATTTTTTCTGTTTTTTTCTGAGAATTTAATTTTTCCGGACGGTCAGAAACTGGTCCTGTTTTTTGCTGGGCTTGATTGGTTGAGCTTAAGCCGCCCGGAGCGGACGTCTGACTTTCAGAATTTCCGCTCTGAGCATTCGAAGCTTGCTGAGCGCTTCCTGAATTCCCAGCGCCTGAACTGCCGCTTTTGTCGGCACCGGATGATCCCGCGCCTGATTCCGCTGACGTTCCCGCGGAATTTCCAGCGCTTGAGGCTTTCGCGGAAGAAGAACCTGCCGGCGATGACCCAGCACCCGCTCCGCTTGACGCACCTGCAGCGCCCGCCTGCTCAGTTGATGATGACCCTGCAGAACTTCCCTTCGCCTGACCCGCTCCAGAATTTCCCGCATTTCCTGATCCAGCACCTGAGCCAGAACCATTTCCACTGCTTCCGGCTCCGGAACCTGAAGAACCCGATGTGCCTGCTGTTAATGAAGGCGATGAAGTTTTACTCGTACCTTGATTGCCTGTGATATTTCCAGATCCAGCCTGACTCGCGCCACTTGCGCCCGAAGCGCTTGCCGGACTTTCGGATGAACCTTTCGCCGTTCCTGCGGATGCTCCGCTTAAAGAACCGGAAAATCCATCTCTGGATTTCGCGCCGGATTTTCCTTCACTTGAATTTTTCGCGGCTGAAGCTGAACTCGAATTACCCGCTGAGGCATCTCCCTGGCTTTCTCCGAATCCGCTGTCTGCTCCTGAACCTGAGCTTGCTCCCGCACCAACACCTGCCGATTCACCATTTCCCGCGCCGGCTTGAGAAGATTTCATACTTCCCGATGATTGATCACCCGAAGATGAGCCGTCCGCGCTTCCCGAGGCGCCGCCGCTTCCTTCACCTTGCGATCCGGATTTAGAATTTCCTTCCGAAGAACCGCTGCCGCT
>CAZEFF010000045.1:5778-18281 GCA_964511315.1 uncultured bacterium
CCGCTGCCGCTGGCTCCCACTTTCACTTTGGAAGCGCCTCCGCCTGAAACTCCCTCCGCGCTGCCTTGACTGCCGGATGAACCGGCATCCGCGCCTGAATTTTTTTGAGATTGATTCCCGGATCCCGCGGTTTCACTTCCCGATCCTTTCATGCTTTTCAGACTTCCGCTTCCAATTGAAGCATCCTTAACATCTCCCGTTCCATCACCGCTTCCTGATCCCGCGCCTCCGCCGGAACCTTTCAACCCGCCGCTGCCCGAGCCCGCTTGTGCGGAAGAACTTTGTGTTTTTGCTTGCGCTCGTGACTCGCTTTGAGAAAAAGCGTCTTGCGCGGATTCTTTTCCATCCGAAGCTCCGGAACCTGCCGGTGATTTCACATGAACTTTAATGTGACCTTCCGCCTCCGCATTGGATGAAGCCGATTTGCCCTGCGCGCTTCCTGATCCGGATCCTTCACTCGCGCCTTGTCCTTGTCCATCGCCTGAACCCGCGTTTCCCGAACCTGACTGGCTTGAGGACGCGCCGCCTTCTTTGCTTTCTGCTCGCGACTCGGACTGTTTTTTCATGCTGCTTCCCGAACCTTGTGATTCGTTTTTTTGATCACTCGCGGCACCCCCGCCCGAAGCGGCTCCCGCGCTGCCGCCGCCTTGACCGCTGGGCACTTCGTCCGCACCCTGTGATTTCTGAGCTTCCATCTTTTCCGCGGAACCTTCCGACATTTGCTTAGCGCCGCTTTCATTTTTCGCGCCTGAATCTTTAGCGCCGCCGGTGCCCAAAGCCCCGGCCGGATCACTTCCCGCGTTTTCCACCGCTTCTGATTCTGGTTTCGCGGGAAAACTTTTTTTCACTTTCTGTTCCAATGCTTCAAGATAAGAATCCTGTTCCGCTGTCGGCTCTGCCTGGCTTTCATCGGTCGCGTGCGTAATTAACTGCGTTTTTTCAAAACTTTTAGCTTCGAAAAAGGGTTTTTTGCCGAGCGTCATTTTCTTTTCTTTCGGAAACCGGACCTGATCGCCCGCTTTATTTAAGAATGTTCCGATTGGAGGGGTTTGCCGCTCTTTATCATCGCGGATAAAATTAATGCCTTCAGTTAATACCCCGGCCACTTGTGAAAAAAAGTCAGCCTGCTGCTCAAAGGCTCCGTCCGCGTTTCCTTTTTCGAGTTCTCCGAGAGATTTCTCAAGCGTCTTTTTAGTTTCTTTCATGCGGTTAAACGCCTGCTCATTGCGTTCCACAAAATGCGGGTCTTTTTCTTCGATGTCAGTGATGCGCTGCTGCATTTGATTAATCAGGGCCATCTGCCTTTTCTTTAAATCTTCCAATTCATTGCCGCTCACAGGTCCCTTGGCTGACATGCCGGGTTTCGTAAACGTCTCGGCATAAACGCCTTGATTCACCATCATAAAAAAAACTGTAATGAAAGCGCCCGCGCGGAATTTCTTCATGTGCGCTTCCCTTCTTCTCCATCCGAAGGATTCTCCCAGCCCTTGGGGCCTTCTAGCGGGGGCATGGAAATATAATCCCATGTGTCCTGCATAATTTTTTCCTGATCGACAAGGATATCTTCAAACCTTTGGCGGAGCGGAATTTCTTCATTATGAGGAAGATTTATTTTGTACTGCTCGATATAATCGCGGATCAGAAATGAAAAATTTGATGATCTCACCGCGTGACGCGCGTCTTTTTTAGGATAATTGTCGCGCACTTCAATATAGGCCACCACGAGATCCCGGCTTTCAAGATTAAAATCTTCAAGTTTTAAAACAGGCTTAAGGACCGCGCTTTCAGGAGAAGGCCCCTGCGGAAGCCAGTGAATTCTTTGCTGCTTGCCTTTACAGCGGATGACTAAATCGACCGAGAGGAGACCATAATCGTCATTCACGCTGAGCTCAAAAGGAATTTCCTGAGTCGGATAAACATAATTACTCGGCTGCGGCTCTAAAACTTCAAGGTAGGGCGCGAGATCGGGCAGGGCCTGCACCCAAACCGCGGGCGCGTCCAATACCGCGCCGCTTTTCGCGCGGATATCGAGTGTCAGCATCATATCTTTTGAAACCGTGAAATCAACCGCCAATGTTTTTGGCGATAGTTTTTTAAATTTAAACTTTCGGGACGCGCCGCTCTCGCTCATTTCGGCGAAATCAGGTTCCTGATTTAAATAAATCTCGAGGCTCAGTTTTGTTCCTTCAGGAACAGTCATTTTATCTTTCCAGCCCTGGCGGAATTGTTCAGTCAAATTCATGTAGCGGGGAAATTCCAATTTCCACGAAGCTCTTTCAATCCGGAGCGTTTCGAAAATCTTGATTTGATAAACGCGCGACTCTTGATGATCCGCGCGGATATAATAAGAAGCGTCTTCGGTCAAATGCGTGAGGAGCACTTCATAATCCCCTTCTTCCGTTTTATCCATGGGGAAAATCCGCCAGGCACGCTCTCCCGATTTTTTATAATAAAGCTCAATCTTTTTGGGCACATAGCGGTCAATTGCCGCTTTCACCTGAAGATTGCTGCCCCGCGGGATTTCGCTATCACCCGGAACAACATGAATTTCAAAAAGCGTTTTCTTGAAAAAATTGCTCAGCGCGGAATAACGGTTTTCCGCAATAGGATGGGTCAGCCGTTCAAAACCCACTTTAAAAAAATCAGGCTGAACCATCGCGTGAACTGAACCAGCAATGGAAAGCATAAGAAACACAGCCGCGGGCAGCGCCATTTTTTTAAATGAAATCGCGCCCCGGAAAGCGAAACGGTCCATGAGCTCACTCATATCCTGTTCAAGACCGCGGGCTAAGGTCCGGCTGAATGGATTCTTATCCACCCAATCCGCTTTTCCAAGTTCTACGACAGTAAGCAAACGGTCACGCAGCTGAGGATAATGCTGTTCGAGTTTTAATGTAAGATGCAGCGCGTCGCGGCGTTCAATCTGGGCAATCAGCAAGGCAACCGCCAAGGGAGCCGCGGCAAAGACCGCGATCACTATTTTTTTAGGAACAGCAAACATCACAATCTGCGGAACAAAATAGGCAAGAATCAGCGACGCGTAAAATAAAAGCGCGATGCTCAAAAGCGTGAAAATATAGGCTTCGCCCGCCCGGGACAGAACAATCCCCCGTGTTTTCCGCCGAATTTTATCTTCAAAGGTATTGGTTTTAAGTTTCATTTTTTATACCCATTGCGGCTTATACGCGCGGTTGGCAAGCCACGCCTCCACCAGCAAAAGTCCGAGCACCGTGTAAATAAATGGCAAGTAAGTAAAATACCGCTTCGAAAGTCCGGCCGCGGCTTCATTTGAGGATGCCGCTTTTGTGGATTCATTAGCAATTAATCGAGGATAATTGGGGCCCGTTTCATTTTGATCAACATTCACAATGGCCCATTGCCTGACCATTAAACCGCCTTCTTCGCTCGCCCAATCATAAAATCCCGGCTGATCTGCTAAAAGGGATTGGCCTTTGAGCTTCGCATCGTAGAAAAGATTTGTCTTGTCTCCCTTGGGGGTTTTAACCGTGAGCGGCCGAAGAACGCCGCGGTCAGAAAAATGAAACTTGATCGTGTCTCCCGCCGAGAGATTTTGTCCGCCGGGTTCCTGCCCCAGCGAGGAATACCTTAAAAGCTCAAAAACAAACGGAACAAAGAGAGGGTTTTTCGCGAAATCATTCCACTCCAGGTTCAGTGACGAGGCCCATATAAAAATCCTTCCCTTTTCCTTAAAGACCTCCACAAGCGCGGGGGCTTTTGATTCAAACCACATAAGAACCTGGTAATCGGTTTTTTCCGCCGGAATAAACGGCGCATACGCTTTAAACCGAAGCGCGCTCAAATCACCTTTTTTACCAAAATCAAATACGGAAAAAAGAGGGTGCGCGTATTCCACAAAATGAGGGTAAAAAAAATCCGTGGAAAGGGCCGGCTTCTCGACCGCTCCAAAACTTCCTCCGGTAAGCTGCGCGAGATAAGGCTGCGAGTAATTTTTTAAATCAAAATTTTTACCCGGCGCCATAAGCACCGTTCCGCCCTCGCGGACATAGCTTTTCAGCTGGGTAAGCATTTTGGCGTCGAACTTCACAAGATCAGCCGTCACGATTAAATCATAAGTTCCAAGCTCAAGAGAGCCCATCGATTCCGGAGAGCTTTTTGCGAGGGTCAGCCACGGTTTTTCAAAATCCTGCGCCGTAACGCTCTCAAGCACCTGCGTCAGATAAAAATTAGGATTATCAAAGGGGTAAATATATTCCTGATCCTCAACGATCAGAATTTTTAGCGGCGCATGCACACGCGCGAGCAAGTAGCGGTCATTATCCGCGGAAAGCGCGTCCGCTTGCGCGGTCACTTTTAAAGGGAAAAAGCCAGGTCCCGGAAAACGGTGTTTAAACGAAAAAATACCTTTCCCCGTTTCGGGAATTTTGAATTTCTCGGCGGCAAGCTGGGTCCCCTCCATTTCAAGCTTAACCTTCACTTCGCGGCCGGCCATGCCCCAAGACTCATACTTAATCTTAATTTCCTCCTCTTCTTCGGGGAGATAAAATCTCGCGGGCGTTAGAAACTCTCCGAGTTTCAAATTCTCATATTTTACCGGCTGAACCGGCACCGTCTCAATTTCGCAAGTCTTTCCCAAATCAGCGAGCATGGCATCCAGAGCGGCTTGAAATTTTTCGTCACCGCTGTAAAAATCAGAGACGATAAAAACCTTGGTTTTCATCGCCGCGCTTGAAGACAGAGTTTCTTTAAGCTCAGAAAAAACCGAGGGGAAATCTGTTCCCATGTTTGAGAGTTTTGTTTCCTTAAGCTTAGCGAAAAAGGCCCTTTCATCGCGGGATTTTACAATCCGCGCGTCAGCCTTGCGATTAAAAACATAGAGCGAATAAACGGCTCCGCCTTTTTCTTTGCTTTTTGCGGCGATCTTTTTCTTTGCTGTTTCAAAAAGCGTTTTTCCATGATCGCGGTAACCCATGCTGTAAGAATTATCCAGTACGAAAACCATATGCGTCCGGGAACCTTCAGGTAAAAAACCATGGTAACGGTTAAAAAACGGAAGCGCGAAAGCAAGGGCCAGCAGAAAAAGGGCTGTCAGCCGCACCGCGAGCAAAAGCAGTTTCTTCCACTGAATAACATTAGAGGCTTTTTGGGTAATATCCCTCAGGAAAAGCGTTGAGCTGAAATTCGTCACGTGGAATGATTTGGCTCGGGTAAGCAGAAAAGGAATCAGCAGCGTCGCAAAACCGGCCAAAAACCATGGGGACGCAAAATAGAGTGTATTCATCAGTTCATCTTTGAGCGCGCCTGGAGAAAAACAGTGAGCGCGCGGTCATAGGGCGTTGTGGTTTGAAGCAGCTGATAAGTCACTTTTAGTTTGCGGCAGATTTGTTTCACTGCTTTCAAATATTCTTTGATCCGTTTGATATATTCTTCTTTAAAAAAAGACGGCTGAAGCAGAACCCTGTTCTTGGTTTCGAGGTCTTCAAAATAACCGAAGCGCTTAAAAGGAAATTCCATTTCATCAAATGAAAGTGTGTGAAAAACGATCAGTTCACTGCCTTTATGCAAAAAAGTCTTGAGAGTGCGTTCAATTTCTTCAGGCTGCCCTAAAAGATCAGAAAACAAAACGATAAGACCGCGCTTTTTGATCCGGCTCGCAACAAGCTTGGCGGAATCCACAAAATGCGATACCCCGCCCTCTTTTAATTGATGCAGTTCTTTGAGAATGATGTTCAGTTGGCTTGAAGCTGAGCTGGGTTTGATAATTTTTCGAAGCTGCTCGTCGAAGGTCACAAGACCCACAAGGTCTTTTTGCCCGAGAAGAAGATAACTGATCGCCGCGGCTAAATAGCAGGCGTAATGCATTTTGCTGACTCCCCCGCGCGAGCCCTGATAACCCATCGACTTACTGATATCCATCACGAGCCACGCCGCGAGATTGGTTTCTTCTTCATACTGTTTGACAAAGTAGCGGTCGCTTTTTCCGTAGAGTTTCCAATCGACAAGCTTGAGCGGATCGCCCGGATAATATTCGCGGTGACGGCTGTATTCCAGGGAAAAGGCGTGACGGGGCCCGCGGTGCTGCCCCATAAAATAACCGTCAATCATCAAACGTGCCATCAGACGGTAATTCGAAACGAGGGCGACCGTTTTAGGGTCTAAAAATTTTATCGCTTGCTCAATTGCTGCCATTTAAAACCACCGGAAAGTCGGCGAGTGCTAAGCTTTTTTCTTCTGCTCTTGCACGGCCTCAAGAATTTTTTGAATCACCTGCAGGCTGGTAACATTTTCCGCTTCCGCTGAAAAGTTAACCTTAATACGATGACGCAGCACGGACGGCGCCACGGCGCGCACATCCTCGGAGGAAACACAGAGTCTTCCTTTTAATAGCGCTCTTGCCTTGGCCGCCATGACCAAGCTTAAGGACGCGCGCGGACCCGCGCCCCATTCAACCCAGTCCTTCACAAAGGACAGTGAATTATCCGCTTTGGGACGTGTCGCGGTCACAATGTCGACCACGTAACGCATCACCGAATCAGAAATCAGCATCCCCCGGACCATGGACTGCAAATTCAAAATATCTTCGCGGGAAATAACCTTCGCGACTTCTGGAGCGTCCGAATGCGAATAACGCTGCGCGATCTCAACCTCTTCTTCATACGCAGGATAATCAATGTAGATATTGAGCATGAAACGATCGAGCTGGGCTTCGGGAAGCGGATAGGTTCCTTCCTGATCAATCGGATTTTGAGTGGCCAGCACGAAAAAGGGAATGTCGAGTTTATACGTATGACTGCCCACCGATACTTCCCGTTCCTGCATCGCTTGCAAAAGCGCGGATTGGGTTTTAGGCGAGCTCCGGTTAATTTCATCAGCCAAAAGAAAATTGCAGAATACCGGACCGCGCATGAATTTCATTTCACGCTGAAAAGTCTCGGCATTATTCTGAATGATTTCCGTTCCGACGATATCCGAAGGCATAAGGTCCGGCGTGAATTGAACATGCCTGAAATCGAGACTCAGAATCTTCGAGAGCGTTTTAAACATCAAGGTTTTTCCAAGCCCCGGAACGCCTTCAAGCAGCACATGGCCTTTACAGAGCATGGCAATAATGATCAGATCGATCACGTCTTTCTGACCGACGATCACTTTTTTCATTTCATGCGTCAAGTTGCCGTAAAAAATTTTGACACGCGCGAGCAGCTCGGACGCCTCCGCGGAATCATCAAGCTTCGGGGGCGGAACAAAAAAACTTTCCCCTGTTTTAGAAATTTGTGAATTAGTATTCATGGTGGTTTCCCCCTTGGGCGGTATAAAGTATGGCCTTCGCCATGCGCGCGTCCGGAAGATCAAAATTCATGGCAAATGCGGCCGCTTCCGGCATCGCGTTTTCTTTCTTTTGCGGAATATCGGGCAAGGCTTCAGAAGTAAAGAGCGATTCTCCCTTACCGTCCCCGTCCGCGTCGATTAAAGCAAGTTCCGTGCAATGCAGATTATTCCGCTGGTACCAGCGCTGAACGCGCTTCTGCGTATCCGCGAAAATATCAAGCAGTGATACATTTTTTGTTTCGCCTGTTGGATCCGCCTGTCCGGCTTTCTCAAAAATCGCGGGAAAAATTCTTAGAAAAATCATCGGGATAAAATCGTACTGGCGGTATCCGTTCGCGGCAATAATAACTCTTCCTGGTTTCGCCAATTTCTTGATCCAAATATCACCCTGAGGCGCCGCTACCACAATCAGCATGCGTTTCGCGGGAATCGCGTCAATACCTTTCATGAGAACTTCGTAAGACACATCGTCGCCGGGCAAATGCATCATCGCTTCTTCATCGCGGCCATTCGCGTGACCCGCGATAAAAACAAAAACTTCATCATAAACTTTCTTTTGTTCGGCGCGCGCATCAAAATACATAGCCAAATTCTCTTTTCTAGCGATTCGGTCATCGGCCCAATTTTGATGACCGCCTTTTTCAGAAAACCAAGTGAAGTCTTCAGATTGATATCCGTTCGCCGTAAGGGTCTCACGAATCTTCCCGGGCGCTTGATCAAAATAGGTTTTAAATTGGTGGCTTCCTGAAAGGCCTGTGATGAATAGTCCTAGGCGCGCGGGCGCGGGTGCGCTTTCCGCGAAACACAGAGGGATATTGAGCAGTACCAGCAAAAAAATCAGCATAGCAAGGTACTTAGACTGTTTATGCAATTCCCGTTCCATACTTTGATTTTTGCTCATCATAATTCCTTCTATAAATAGATAAAAAATGGGCGGGTCTTTTTAAGCACTCATATTAACTCGCCCAGCTCAGGGAATAGAAAGATAGCCCGTAAATGGTAAATTTGCGAATAGGCCATCCAGAGCTGTTTTAGGATGCCTCTAATTGCTATAAGATGAAATAAAGAACTGGCGGGGAGTTTTGGATAAAAACGCCAAAATCGGACACCCACCTTGCAGACGAGGCAAGGCTAAACCATAGGTTCTTTCGAGAGACTCTGACCCTGAAAAAAGCGGGTCAAAATAACGGGTAAGGCTAAATCTATTTTTTCTTAGATTTCTTAGCTTTTTTCTTATCGGAAGCTTTATGTTTCGAGGCTTTGGCTTTTTTCTTTTTCTTCTTGGATTTCTTTTTTTCTGTCTTTTTTTCGGAGTCTTCAGACTTCGCGGCCTCAGAGGCGGGCTTATCTGAGGTTAAATCAGAGGCGGCCGTGTCGGAAGAAGTTGCGGGCAAAGAGCTATCCAAAAAAGGGTCTGAGCCTAGCGATAATTCGCTGTCCGTCGATGAACCCGCGGTATCTTCAGCTAAAAGAACAACCGGATTGAAAATAAGTGCGGTGATCAAAAGTACGGGGAAAAATGATTTCATCTAGATAGCTCCTTGTGAGATTTAAAAATACGTTGGAGGCATATTATCCGCCGGAGAGGCTTAAATCAAGCGATTTTCCGCCCTTTTCAATTGACAACTCTTCGGGTTTGGCTATTCTAAGTGGTTATGAATACTTCTTTTATGACGAAATCCTATCAAAAAATCCTCTTTGCTCTTACGGCCGCGTTTCTCTTTTTCTTTCTCGCCGGGAAAATCCCCCTTTGGTCGTCGGACGAAGGCCGGTACGGAGAAATCGCCCGGGAAATGTGGGAAACGAAAAACTTCATTATCCCCCATTTTAACTATGTCTTTTTTCTGGATAAACCGGTCCTCGCGCCTGTTTTTTCTGCTTTTTCTATCGGACTTTTTGGCGTCAATAGCTTCGCCGTCCGCCTGCCTTTGGCGCTGGCCGCGCTTACGGGTATTTTTGCGGCTTGGGGATTCGCGCGGAAGCTCTTTGACGAACAAACGGCCAACTTGAGCGCTGTTCTGCTCTTGAGTACGGTCGGCTATGTTCTAGTCGGCAGGTTCGCCGTAATCGACATGCTGATGACCTTGTGGATTTCGCTGGCCCTTTTTTGTTTTATGTCCGGCTATTTCCAAAAGAAATCAAAGTGTTATCTGGCTGCTTATGTGTTTATGGGGCTTGGATTTTTAACAAAAGGTTTAATCGCCCTTGTGCTCCCTGGAATGACCCTTTTTATCTTCCTTCTCTGGAACCGTGACCTTAAAGCCCTTAAGAGTATGCGCATCGGCTGGGGTATTCTGATCATCGCTTTAGTGATCGCTCCCTGGTGGATAGCTATCACCAAAAAAATTCCGGATTTTTTTCATACCTTCATCATTGAACAACATTTTCAGCGGTTTACCACAGGATCTTTTGGGCGGCGCAGGCCGGTCTGGTTTTATCTGCCCATTTTCCTTGGGCTTTCATTTCCATGGTCACTCTTTCTTCCCTTTTCTTTTATGCATAATCAAAATCGCGGAGACGAGATCAAAGCGAAGCTGCGGTTTCTGATTTGCTGGGCGGCCGTCATTCTTGTTTTCTTCAGCATTCCAAAATCAAAACTTCCCTATTACATTCTCCCAGCCTGTGTTCCGGCGGCTATTTTTACGGCTTCCTTTTTTTCAGACTGGATTCAAGGGAAAGATCCTCTGAAAATTGGAGAAAATCCATTTTTCGCTTGGGTTTGGAAAATTCTTCCATTCATCAGCGCGGGAACTTTTATCGGTATCAATATTTACCTCGTTTTCGGAAAGAAGATGATGACCGAAATACGGGCTTTGGAACCTGTGCTGGAAATCGGCTTAGCCATTATGACCGTTTTTAGTTTTCTCGCTTTTTTTTGTTTTAAAAAAGGAAAGCGCGCAACCGCCGTTTTAATGCTCTCGGGAATGATTTATTCGGGACTCATTTTGACCTTTATTGGAATGAAAGAAATCTCGCCTTACCAGAGCACTTATTCTTTTGCCGAATACCTTAAGACGAGAGTGAATACGAATACGCTTATTGGAGTCCTGGGATCCCCCGACAGTTTTTCTGACTTTCCCTTTTATTTGAAACGGCGAATTAAGCTCGTAGGACCGGATCGCGGAACACTCACCGAACAAAGCCTAAAGCGCGGCAACGAGGCGATGGCCCGCGAATGGTTTCCTTCCATGGAAGAATTCACCGCTCAATTTGAAGACCGTTCAAGACCCGCCTATTGTCTTGTGCGTCAAAAATACATTCCAGAATTTGAACGTGCAGGAATGAAAAACTACAAGGTCCCTCTAAAAATCGGCAAAGTCCTGCTCATAAGCAACCAGGAAAACGGCTGACCCTCTTCGAACGATACTCTTTCACACACGTTCCATTTTATTCGGCGGACTCTTCATGAGTGCCGATTAAAATATTCGCTTTAAGGATGATTTCATTATTTTCTTTCGGGTCCGCGCCCGCCGGCTGGGTATGCGTGTATTGAAGCCGGAAGTCGGCAAATTCGCTCTGCCAAAAAACAAGGTAGGGTGAAACCGCGGTGCTTTGATTATGCGCGCCCGTGACATCCAATGGCTCTAAATAGTCAAACCGTATTCCCGCGCTAAAACGCTTGGAAAACCGGTAATCGGCAAGCGTGTAAAAACCCCAGGGGTTATCATTCACGTGACGGGTGGTTCCCCGGTTTTGAAAATAGAGTTCATTCTGCCATTTTAAAACCCGGTCCTGCGGAAGCATCCATCTAAAAGTGGCGTCGGCACCATAGACTTTGACTCCGTAATGCCCGGAGCCTTTTGGGCGGTTGGCCTCGACCTCCACAAGGGTTCCTGTGCCTGTCCCGTCGTCCACAAACTCGGTCACGGCAGGATTTTCATCTCCAAAAAGTGCCGTCCAGCCAAGCTCAAGATTGGTGTCCTTGGTCGGTTCAAAGTAGCTTTTAATGTGTGTGTTGAAAATCGGGCGCCGGGAAATGCCGGAGAAACTATTGCCGTTATTCCCGCGTAAAATTTCGCCGGTCACTTCCAGCGGAATATCCCAGGGATTTGGAATATAGTTAACCAGGCGCGCACCCGAAGAGGCCAACCCTTCTTCTCCGAAAAAATCTTTGGTCACCAGCGAATAATCCGCGGCGTCAAGCGCGTGAAGATGCTGAAGATTCTCTTTGCCGATTTTAGCGCGGAATTTTCCGATTTGTCCTTTAAAACCAAGCGGCAGACCCCAGTGGGAATAGTACGCTTCTTCGACATTGGCGTTTTGATTTTCAATTTCATCGTTAAACGAAATAATTCCGTCGAGCCGCGAGTAGGGATCCACATAAGAGCCGAGATTTAGCTCGAGCTCTTTCATGGTAATGGTGTCACGCCCTTCTCCGTCTGTTGAATCCTCGGTCATATTTGCTTGAATGACCGAGCTGACGCCGATCTCAGGATTAAACGCCTGGGATACGCCCGCCAGCAAAGGGGCACCCGCTGGTGCTGACGAACGATTCCCAGAAATAACCTGAGGCGCGGCCGCCATTCCCGCCCCCCGTTCGAGCGACCGGATTTTCACATTCTGCGCCTGAATGATTTCATTCTGGGATTGGATCATTTGTTTCATTTCAGTCATGTTCCGCTCAAGATTTTTTATGCTGATCTGCAGCGCCTGAATCGCGGATTCTTCCATTGCCGCCGAAACAGACCGTGTAAGACAAAGAATACAAAATACAAACAGTGAGCATTTGAGAATGCGCATAATGACACTCCTTCTAAATCAAATGGAATTTAAAAAAAAGAAATCTTAGAGGAAACTACTGGGGAGGAGCGCGGCCGGAGAGACTGCTTGTAAGAAGAAAAGTAACAAGTTTTTGGGAACTTTCGAAGAAACGTTGGCCTTGAGGCTTTACAAGAAGAAGGGTGACAAAAAAAAGACCGGTGAAACAAATGATTTGCTGGACGAGGCGGCAAACCCCGCAGTCTGGGTGATGATCGCCGTGTTCGTGGTGGTGAAATAAAACGGCAAAAAAGGCAGCGAGCAAAATAATGGCCAAAATCACAGCCCACAATTTTTGATTACGTAGAGCTATCATCCCGTTAGATCTCCAAACCCATTAAACCTTTTAGGTAAACAGCCATAACAGAAAAATGGACCCTTTTGAAAAACATATTTGGTTAGAGATCTAACGGGAATCATAAGCGGGTTTACTATACCAA
>CAZEFF010000046.1:0-17968 GCA_964511315.1 uncultured bacterium
AACATCCGTGTCTTGACATGCCCTAGCTTAATCTTTATTCTTTTCCCTTATGCCAAATACAAAACTAGGCCCTAATCTGATTCTGCTTCTTGTAACGCTTTTAATGCTTTCCGCTTTCATTGAATTAAGTCTTCATATCGTTAACCCTGAAAAGGTTAAAATCCCTGAAAAGCCAAAATCGGACTGGGCACTCGTTCCCGAACGGGTATGGACCGAGCATGATCCAATACTCGGATGGTCATTGCAGAAGAGCAAGGATGCTATTCTTAACATCGGTACTGGCAAAATTCCTATGAAATTTAACTCGCTTGGCTTCAGAGGAAGTACCGAGATCGAATTTAAGCGGATCCCGGGTAAAAAGCGTGTTTTAGCCTTAGGGGACAGCTTTACTTTTGGGTGGGGAGTTCTTGATCATGAAACATTCTCAGCCCAGCTTGAAGCCCGTAATCCCGATACTGAAGTCATTAACACTGGAGTTCCGGGGTATGGTATTGACCAGATATATTTAAGCTATGTCAATATAGGAAAGAAATTCCAGCCTGATGTCGTCGTTGTTGGAATCTACCCTGAAGATTTTTGGCGGGCCACACGCGCTTTCTCCGATACAGGTTATGCCAAACCTTATTTTGTTCTGACAGCAACGGGGAATTTAACTTTAAAAAATTCACCCGCACCCCCTCCGTTCAGCCTAAACACTTATCAGTTTCCAACCGTGGTCGAAAAAAGTTCATTCGAAACCGTACTTAACCATAGCTATCTTTACCGTTTTTTTTATAAACGCTTTCTTAAACTAGGGAAATTGCTTGGCGTTGTTGATCCAAACACTGAAGACGAATGGAAATTAGGGAAAGCTATTCTTCGGTCATTAGTCGCCGAGATCGAACAATCGGGAGCGAAACCGTTGTTTTTTATCATTCCGCCGGAACGATGGGTTAAAGATTCGGGCGGGGATTCACTGCTAACTGCCGTCAAGCGGTTTTTTAAAGAAAACAAACTGCTTTTGATTGATTTTACGCCGGAACTAAAACAATTAGTGCAGTCTTCTGCCGTGGAAGACTATTATATCCCCCAAGATCTTCATTGGACCGCGAAATCACACGCGTATGTCAGTCAACGTCTATCACAAGTTTTGAGCGAAAATGGCTACCCCCTTAACTAATTCAAAAAAATCAGTTTATGCATATGCGTGTATCGGTGCAGTCTTAATCCTGTGCTTTACAGGTCAGATTTGGATTTCGCCGTTGGAAAAGCTCGCGAAAGCTAATTTCTTTCTTACCGCGAATTCATTGCACCTTATCGGGATATCCGTTTTTTTTACGCTCTTGGCGCCGTGGCTTGTGCCGAAATCATTTTTGTGTCATGCCCAACAGCTTGGCCGCGCGCTGCAAAAAAGGGGCGCACTAGCACTTATCCTATTTTTGCCGCTTCTACTGCTCGGAATTATTTATATCAACCAAAAAGTATTGCTTTCATTTCTCAACTCGGCGGATGAGCATTCCTGCTACTTCGCGGCTGAATGCATCAGGCTAGGGAAGTGGTGGGTCAAACCGCATGCACTCTCGGAGTTCTTCAATGTCGTCCATGTTGGAAACCGCGATGGTAAATGGTTTAGCGTCTATCCTCCCGGATGGCCGCTCATTTGGGCATTCGGCATATCTTTTCATATCGCGGATTGGCTCAATCCGCTTATATCCATAAGCGCGCTTGCTTTTATTTTCCTTAGCGCGCGAAAAATTTATGGCCCAACCATCGCGGTGCTCGGCATCTTCTTTACTGCCATCACGCCTTACTTTACTTTCACCGCCGCTTCTTATTTCTCTCATTCCACCTGTCTTTTGGCGGTCAGTTTATTTATCTATTCCTATCTGCGTTGGATGGAGGCAAAATCTCCGCGAGATAGGTTCTTATGGGCCTCCATTTGCGCTTTTGCCGGCGGTTATGGTCTCTTAACCCGCTATCTAACAATGGCGGCAATCATGTCTCCGTTTATATTGAACCGCGTTCAGCTTATTTTTCGTAAAAAGGAACGTCTTGATTCTGCTGATATTTCATTCGCGGTTATTTTAGGGATGATGATGCTTTTAGTTTTGGGGCATAATTACGCGGTCACCGGAAAGCTGTTTAAAGCACCTAATAAATACGACAAAAGCTGGGAGCGCCTCGGCTTCAAAGGTCAGTACAGTATCCTTGAAGGACTCTTTAATATAATTTTCCGCTTTTTTTATCTCATGGATTGGGCACCCCCGATTTGGATTCCAGCGTTTATCTATATCTGCTTAACCCAGCAAACCTCCTGCTACAAATCAATTTTCAAATCTCTTTTTTGGTGGAACGCTTTTGCTTATTTTCTTTATTACTCCTGGGGTGGAAATCAATATGGCCCGCGCTACTACTATGAGGCATATCCCTTTCTCATCCTTACGGTTCTCGATGTGCTTCAAAAATTTTGGAGCGTCGGAAATGAGAATCAAAAAAAGTATGTTTTCTCATTTCTCTTTTTTGCGCTTGTTTCAGCACCTTTTCAATTCCGCACCCAAACAGCTTTTTTTTATCAAAATACGGCTGAACGCAAAGCCCTTTACCAGCTCGCTGACGCTTCACTTTTAGATCCTTCGATTGTCTTTATCAAGGGACCTTTGGGATCTGAATGGCCATTATCTGAGGATGACGCGGTCCGCAACCGGCCAGCACTGGACTCCAAGGTTCTTTATGCGCACGACAAAGGGGAAGACAACTCACGTTTAATCGCTTCTTATCCCAACCGGAAAGCCTACCGCGGCTGGTTTGATCGGACCACAAAATCAGCCCGCCTTGAGGCTGTCGTATAGAAGCCCTTGACACACCGTTAGATACGTTTTATTCTTAACGCTTTAACCCCTTCAAAAAGAAAGAGTTAACTCACTTTGCCTAAGCGTATATTAATCACTGGTGGCGCCGGAGCCATCGGTAGCAATTTGGTCAATCAATTATCCGGCAATACCGGAAACCGCATTGTCATTCTCGACAATCTTTCTTCTGGTCACGTAGAAAACATCCAAACTCATCCAAATGTCCGTTTTATTCAGGGGAGTGTGGAGTCTGATGAAGACCTTAATTTGGCATTTAGCGACCCAGTCGATATCATTTTTCATCTTGCAGCCAATTTTGCCAATCAAAACTCTGTGGATTTCCCGCAACGGGATTTGCAGGTCAACGGACTTGGTACCCTCAAGCTTCTCTTACGCGCAACCGCCCAAAACGTAAAAAAGTTTGTCTATACATCGTCTTCCTGCGTCTACGGTAATCGCAATGAACCCCTAGATGAAAAATGCCGCGAGTTTAGCTTAGACACCCCTTACGCGATCACAAAACTTTTAGGCGAACAGTATGTAAAGTTTTTCGTTGAGCACCATAAACTCCCAACCGTCATCCTCCGTTATTTTAACGTCTTCGGGCCTAACGAATATCCAGGGAAATACCGCAATGTGATCGCTAACTTTTTTTATTTAGCGATGCGGAATATGGATATCACAATTACAGGAACTGGCGAAGAAACGCGCGATTTTAACTATGTAACGGATTCTGTCAGGGCAACTCTGCTTGCTTCAGAAAATGAGGCTGCGATCGGACAGACAATCAATATTGCCTCGGGTCACGAAACTAAAGTGAATGACCTTGTTCGCCATATTCTAAAAATTACCGGCTCAAAATCTAAGCTCATCTACAAGCCTCGCCGGGACTGGGACACCGTCACGAAACGCGTAGCAAATGTGGATATTGCTTCTAAGCTTCTTGGATACCGCCCCGAAATAAAATTGGAAGAAGGTTTGCTGCGTTACTACGAGTGGCTTAAAGCGCAAGATCTGCATAAATGTGAGTGGTAGGAATGATCTACGTCATCTTGCCCGCATTCAACGAAGAAGCCGGCCTACCGCATGTTTTAAATAAACTCATTGAAATGCAGGCCTCGTCCAATCAATCCTTTAAAGTTGTCGTTGTCGATGACGGCAGCAAAGATTCCACTAGCCGTGTAGCGCAGTCCTATCAAAATCGGTTAGATCTTAAATTATTTACATTCACGTCAAATAAAGGTGTCGCTGAGGTCTTTCGGCAAGGTTTTGAATTCGCGTGCCAGGATAGCCGCAATCCGTCAGAAGACATCGCGATTGTACTCGATTCTGATAACACACAAGATCCTTTGGTGATGCTCAAGATGGCAGATCAAATTCGTCAAGGCGACGACCTCGTGATCGCGTCCCGTTTTGAGGGCGAGGGAAAGATGATCGGATGCCCATTTCTCCGGTCAGTTTTTAGTTATGGCGTCATGGCCCTTATGCGCCTTATCGCAGGGTTACCCAACGTGAAAGATTACTCTACTTTTTACCGCGCTTACAGGATTGACCTTCTCAAAAAGGGATTTGATGAGTATGGGGATCATTTGCTTGATGGTAAGGGTTTTTCCGTCGCCGCGGGACTTCTTTTAAAACTAGGCAATCTCACTAAAAAAATTACCGAGGTTCCGCTTATTCTCCGCTATGACCTCAAAGGGGGCGCGTCAGGGAATAAAATCATGAAAACCATTCATGGCTATCTTCTCTTAATTAGCGATTATCTAAAAACAAACCGGTTTCAATCGCTGCGCCGGGATTCTTCCCGCATTTCGGTATGACAAAGATCTTCCTTATTGCCGGCGCACGTCCGAATTTTGTAAAAATAGCCGCTATATCAAAAGCCTTCGCGAAACATAAAAAGCAAAAACCCCGCAGCCGATTCGTATGTCACATCATTAATACTGGTCAGCATTATGACTACTTGATGTCAAAAAAGCTTTTTCAAGACCTCGGCATTCCTAAACCTTACGCTGATTTAAATGTTGGATCTTCATCGCACGGGGATCAAACCGCGAAAATCATGGCGGGTTTTGAAGCGCTTGTTTTACGTGAGAGACCAAACCTCGTCATCGTCGTCGGAGACGTAAATTCTACGATGGCATGCACATTAGTCGCGGTAAAACTTCATATTCCTGTCGCTCATGTTGAATCCGGCTTACGCAGCGGTGACCGCGCCATGCCGGAAGAAATTAACCGCTTAGTCACCGATGCAATCGCTGATTATCTTTTTACTACCTCTAAAGATGCCAATATTAATCTGATGAGAGAGGGCGTTAACCGCGCTAAAATTTTTCTCACTGGTAATGTTATGGTGGATACACTGTTAACAAATCTTAAAAAAGCGGGGCAGTCAAAAATTAAAAACAAATTGGGCATTCACGGCCCCTATGCTCTTTTAACGCTTCATCGTCCTTCGAATGTTGATGACGATGGCGATTTTATAGAAATCCTGAAAGCTATCAAAGTGATTCAAAGCCGAATCCCGATTATTTTCCCAGTACATCCTCGAACCGCCTCCAAACTGCAAAAAGGAAAGGTTGGTCAAATGATCAGGTCCTTCCCAAACCTATTGCTTTCACCTCCGGCGGGGTACCTTGATTTTATTAATCTCTTGAAAGACGCTAGCCTTGTTCTGACGGATTCTGGGGGAATACAGGAAGAGACGAGTGTCCTCGGCGTCCCATGCTTAACCTTGCGGGATAACACTGAGCGGCCCGTAACCATTTCCAGCGGTTCGAATATTCTAGCAGGGCGTAAGGCAAAAAATATTATTCGGTACGCGCTTTCCATTTTAAACCGAAAAAAGGGTTTGTCCCGGCGTAAGCCGCCACTTTGGGACGGCCGTTCCGCGGAGCGGATAGTTAAAATCTTAGCCCATAAATTCGGCTTTTAGCCTTCGAGGACTCGTGAATCCCTTTAGGCGCTTTTGGCGGCACCTCTTAAATTTAGGTATTCTGGCCATTCTAGCGATTGTTCCATTCTGGCTTTATTTTCAATCAGGAATTTCATTTTATACGCTTCACGCGATCGCCGGCCTGATGGCGATTAAGGCCCTCATCGCCCAATGTTTTCTAACCGGAGAATATCCGCTGTGGAACCCATTCATGATCGGAGGCGCGCCGTTTCATTCCGGAATCGGTATTTTTGACCCCTTTCTCATAGCGTTTCATTTTTTTCAAGAGGCAAACGCGCTCATTGCTGAGGCCTATTTAGCCTTAGTCACCGCTGGCTGGGGAATGTACCTCTATTTACGAAAGGCGTGGCGCCTTTCTTTTTCCGCGTCTCTTTTTGGTTCAATCCTTTATTTCACCTGTCCTTTTTTCAGCGCGACATCCCATGAACAGCCGTTCATGGCACCGCCAGTCTACGTGCCGTTTATTTTTCTGTTTTATGAGCTCCATTTGCGGGATAAATCGTTCTGGAAGCTTCTTGCAGCTTCACTATTTTTAAGCCTGACTTTCTTGAGCGGGAATTTAGAGTCTTTTTATTTCGTCATGCTTTATTTTGTTTTAATTCAAACCGGACGCATCGCGATCCATTGCTATACTCAGAAATCCTCAAAGCCTTTTTGGAATGAACTCCGCTCTGGATTGCTTTTTCTTTTCTTTACGTTTTGTTTTATGGCAATCGATTTACTCCCAACCATTGAGATGATTTTTTATTCAGGCCGGAATTCGAACAGCAATATTCTTCAAAATTTTATGAATGGTTTCTTGGCAAGCGCTTTCGCTTTTGGGGTAGTGGTTCTTTCTGACAGGGCAGACTATCTGCCGCAAGTCCTGGCGCGGAAACGACCCTGGATCGTTGCCGGTTCCATCATGGCTCTTTTTGCGCTATTGATCCAAAAAACTCCATTGTCCTTCAACATCAACACCAATCTATTTTTCCCAAATCCTAAGATGTTATTTTTATCGGGGGAAGAATCCTTTTATCTCTTTCAGCGCGTTTTAAGTTTACCGCAGGAAATTCTTAAATCTTGGATTAACCCGCGCTTCATTTTCTATGTCCAGCCGCCGCCGTATCTATTCACTCTATCCACGCTAACCCTTTTTGCGCTTACTACCGCCTTCACGCATAACCGGTACCTTCGATTTCTCAGCGCCTTAGCAATTTATTTGGCCATTTTCGCTTACACCTCCGTACCGAATTTAAATTCCGCGCTGCTTCACCTTGATCAAATCGCGTATCCGAGAATCATGTTCATTTTCTTTTTTATTGTCGCAATCATAGTCGCTCAAGGCTATGAGAGACTGCTCAAGGCGCCCATGGAGACCGAGCAAAGGAAGAATCACAAACTTGTTTGGGGCGGCCTTGCCGTATCGCTCATTGCGGCAGTATTCTATTTAGGCTTCTTGATGCCTCAGGCGGATTTAACGTCACTCGCGCAATCGCTCACCTTATTTCATCAAAAAGCCCTCAATCCTGGAAGCTTTCTCAAAGCTACTGTCCTTGATATTGATATAACGGTGGAGGCGCTTCGCTATTTCGTGCATTTAAACCGCTGGATCTATGCGTTTGGAGCAACGAAGTATGTCGCGATCACGTGTTTGTTTGCCGCTATCCTTACACGGTCAAAGATTTTCCGATTTCTTTTTATCGCATTCGTAGCGGCAGACTTTTTAGGGGCGTGGAATTTTTACACTTTTCAAAAAAATGATATTCAAGCCCTGCAAAACAAATCGCCTGAAATTGCTTTTCTGAAGTCGATAAACTCAAATGACAGGATTGGGACCATGAGCGACCCTTCCATCGACCTCTGGAATTTTTATGAATCCAGCCATGCATCTGATCTGCGCTGGAACTTGCCTTTTTTTTGGATGAAACGCACCATTGAAGGCGCGACTTTAAATCTTTCACCCGCGCCTTTTAGATCCTTTTGGCAGCTCGAAGAGGGAAATACCTATACGCCGACAATCATCAGCAAACCTCAAAGCAAAATTTATGACTTAATGGGGATGAATTATCTTTTAACGCCGCGCCCCTACAGCGACCCAAACCTTGAACTCGTCGCGCAAGGAGATAGATATCTGATTTACCGCAACAAAACGGCGCTCCCGCGGTTTTATTTTGCTAAATCAATCTATGAGATTGAACATCATCTCATTCCTGACCAAATAAAAAATCCTACTTGGCTCCCGCTTGATAGCACGTTTATTGAAACCTCCGTCCCGGAAGAATGGCGCATAACCCGGTCCAGATCTTCCGCGGCTGGAATCATTCGCACTGAAAATGATGTTTTTAACCAATTAGTTGTTAAAACAGAATCCACTAACGCCGAGTTTCTTGCGACGACCGAAGCCTACCATCCTCATTGGAAAGCTTTCATTGATGGCAAAGCGGCTCCGATCGTTAAAACCAATTTTTATTTTCGCGGCATTTTTTTAAGTCCTGGTACTCACACCGTCAAATTCGTCTATTCTCCCGCTAGTTTCAAATGGGGGAGATTTATCTCTATCTGTACCTTGCTAGTCTTGATCTTATCGATCGTGATAAGCGTTCGAGCAAAAAGAACATCCGCCCATGTCTCCGCTTAGCGGCCGATCATCGTTAATTACGTCCGGGGTCATCCTTGCCGCGCTGTTTCTGTTTTATCCAGGAATTTTTCTTGTTCAAGGCGCTTGGCTTGTCGGCGATCACGCGGAACAGCATTATCCATGGGCGATTTACCTCGCCGAACATATCCGTCATTTTAAAATTCCATTTTGGACCGATTTGATCCAGTCAGGGTTTCCCATCACCGCGGAAGGCCAAATTGGAAGCTTCTATTTACCGAATCTGATTTTTTATTTTGTTTTTCCGATTAAAATCGGATACGCGTGGAATATTTTGTTTCACATGGCACTCTCGGGTTTCTTTATGGCGGCTTTTCTGAGATCCATGAAGCTGGGAGAGAAAGCGATTTTATTCTCCGTGATCATGTATCTCTTTGCCTCAACCCTTGGTGGGGCGTACTACAATATCACTTCGCTGAAGGTTTTATGTTGGCTTCCAGCCGCGCTCCTTATTTTAGATAAAATGTGGATGAATAAAAAAATCCGCCTTTGGACAATCCCAGTCTTAGGATTTTTATTTTCCCTTCAGGTGTTAGCGGGATATTTGCAGTACGCGACCTATGCCATATTGTTCGCGCTTCTTTACGCTGTTTTTCGGATATGGGAACCCCTGGATGATCAACCGCGGCCAATCTTTCGAACGCTGATGGCTCTTGGTTTTTCTTTGGCGCTTTGCGTTGCCCTATCATTTCCGCAGCTTTTCCTTACTTATCAACTTGCCATGGAATCAAACCGCGTCGATATGCCGGAAAGCTTTGCCTACATCAGCTCTTATCCGCCGTTTGCCATTATCTGTTTATTATTTCCGAGCCTTGAGGG
Organism: uncultured bacterium; assembly: GCA_964511315.1. Classification (GTDB taxonomy): domain Bacteria; phylum Omnitrophota; class Omnitrophia; order Omnitrophales; family Aquincolibacteriaceae; genus CAZEFF01. The sequence continues at coordinate 9,242 of CAZEFF010000046.1, forward strand.
ACTTTTCGCCAGCAAACTTTATTTAGGCATACTTCCAATATTTTTTATTTTCTTAGCTCTAAATCGCAAAATCGAGAAACCCTATAAAACACCTATAATCTTAGCCGTCATCAGTTTCCTCCTAGCGCTCGGGCAATTCAGCCCGCTTTATATTTTTATTGTCAAAATTCTTCACTTCCATTCCTTCCGCACCCCAACAAAGTTCATTTTTTTTACCGGATTTTTTCTCTCTGTCGTCGCGGGCTATGGAGTTCAAACCGCCCTAAACGAAATTGACAAAAAAACCCATCAAGCAGCTAAGTTTTTTGCGTCATGGATATTCACTCTATTTCTTTGCGTAACCGTGGCGTTCATTGTTTTCCGTTTTTTTCCTGGTGCATTAAATCAGCTTGGGGAGCGGCTAGTTAAGGCCTTTATCTACGGAAAGCCAGGGCATCCCTATGACTGGAGCCATTACAGCGGCAAACTGACGAGCTTTATTGAAACCTGCGTCACTCTCTTAAACCCAGCGAATCCCGTGGTTTGGATTCCGATGCTTAAGGCGGGAGCGGCCATGAGCCTTGTCTGGCTTTTTGTCGCAAAGAAAATGAAAGCTGGAACATTTTACATCCTCGCAATCTTTACACTTTGCGCCGATTTATACGCGTACAGCTTCGCTGATATTCAGCGCGATTATTCAACTTACGAAAAATTTTATTCGGAATCAAAAACCGCCAATTTTTTGCAAGAGAATTTGGGAGACTATAAATACTTTATTTACTCAAATGACCCGAGCAGTTCACCGCTGCCCGCGGGCCCCAATATGCGTCTTGGATTAAAAACGGCGAATGCGTACAGTCCACTCATCAACAAAGAATATTACGAATTTATGTCTAAACTTGGCGGGGTAAACGATTCCACGGGAGGGGTACCGGTTGACGATGCTTATTTAAAAGATAACTTAGATAAGCTGAGGCTGCTTGGCGTAAAATTTATAATTTCTGACCGAAATTTGGACCCAATCCTAGGCGCGCCCTCGTTTAAGGAAAATTCCTGGAAAACCTATTTACTCCAAAGCGCGATGCCTCCATACCGCCTTTCGCCTATCGATTCGCAAGGCACAGTAAAAATAATGGATGAATCGGAAAATAATGTTTATCTCCAAGTTACAGCATCCGCAAATCAGACTCTTGTTGTTTCCAAGAGGTTTGATTCTGGCTGGTTAGCCACCGACAATGGACAGAATATCCAGCCCGTGAAAGCTGACGGTATTCTCCTGGGGATTCCGCTGACCGCCGGCCTTCATAAGGTTGTATTGCGGTACCAGCCCTTTCATGCTACAGTCCGATTTTTTAAAAATCGCTCACCTCAAAATAATTCCAAAGGCTGATTATGTGCGGTATTACCGGTTTTGCCGGAAAAAATTATAACCGAGCTCTGCTAAAAAAAATGAATGACTCGCTTATTCACCGCGGACCGGATGAAGCTGGTTTTTATCTCGGAGAGGGCATCGGACTCGCCATGCGCAGGCTCAGTATTATCGATGTCAAATCAGGCCATCAGCCCATCGCCAATGAGGACGGAACCATCCGCACGATTTTTAACGGCGAGATCTACAACTTTATCGAATTGAGGGAAGAGCTGATCAAAAAAGGCCACCGTTTCCGCACGGATCATTCGGATACCGAAGTCATTGTTCACGCTTACGAAGAATATGGTGAAAATTTTGTTCAAAAACTTAACGGCATGTTCGCGATCGCGGTCTGGGATGAACCGAAGAAGAAACTCCTGCTTTACCGGGACCGGATTGGGGAGAAACCTCTTTATTTTTGGCAAACTCAAAACCAGATTTTTTTCGCGTCAGAAATTAAGGGGATATTAACGCTTCCTTTTTTCACTAGAAAGGTGAACGAAAAAGCTTTGTTTTATTACCTGAGCCTCAAGCATGCCCCTCGCGAGCACTCCTTTTTCAAAGGAATTCAATCGCTTGATCCCGGTGAGAAGTTGGTCTTCGAAAAAGCGAAAATCAAAAGGAGTCTTTACTGGGAAATTGACGCGGCGCATCCGCTCCGCATTAGCGAAGAAGAAGCCGCTGGCGAATTACTTCGGCTTCTTAAGTCCTCAGTGAAATACCGGATGGTATCGGATGTTCCGCTCGGTGCGTATCTAAGCGGCGGCGTTGATTCAAGCGCGGTGGTAGGCCTCATGAGTAAACTTGTAAAAAAACCCGTTGAAACATTTTCTCTCACTTACGCAGATAATTTGCCTAATAAAGCTCAGGATGAATTATGGGCCGGGCGGATGGCAAAGAAATTTCACACAAAACACCGCATTTACCGCATGCGCGCGAAAGAATTTCAGCTAGACTTTGAAAACATCGTTGGAGCCTTCGATGAACCGTTTGGGGGAACGATCTCCACTTTTTTCCTCTCCAAGCTTATCCGCAGACATGTGACCGTTGCCGTATCAGGGGACGGCGCGGATGAACTTTTCGGAAGTTACAAAGCTCACCGCCTCGCGTACCCAATGATGCATTTAAACCGTTTACTTAAAAAGGGAGCGGATCCTCACCGATTAACATCCGCTCAAAAGAAACTTCTAGCGCCTTTTGATAACCAGATTGATTACTTATTAACAATCCGTTCACAAAACCCCTCGGGCTGGCATTCTTCGCTTGGTGTTTTTTTAGATAGTGAAAAGAACTCTCTTTTAAATTCCGAGATAAAAAAATCACTTCGAAACGAATCCATTTTGAATTATTTTCAAAACGCTTATAAACGCACCCATTCGGATGACGCTTTGAACCAAGTTCTCCAAATAGAGTGCCAAAACCTGCTCCCTGACCAGGTCCTAACTTTTGTTGACCGTCTTTCGATGGCTCATTCCATAGAAGTGCGGCCGCCATTCCTCGATCACCGGTTAATCGAATTCGCCTTCCGTCTTCCTGGAAGAATGAAAATCAAACAGGGGATTAATAAATATATTCTAAAAAAAGCTGTCAGCGGACTTCTTCCTTCCCAGCTCTTGCACCGCCCCAAAGAGGGCTTTATTCTTCCGTATCATTTTTGGATGCAGGAATACATGTGTGATAAAATAAAGCGCTTACTGAGCCCAAAAGCCCTAGCCGAACATGGTTACTTTAATCCAGCCTATGTCTCGCAGCTTCTCGCGGGTTATCAGGGCGGGGACTTAAGCCAGTCCAACAAGGTTTATTTGCTGCTGATGTTCCAAGTTTGGTGGAAAAAGTACATCAAAAATGAATAAGGAGAATGCATGATTCGTCTAGCGCCGCTTGAGTGGGAACACTGGAAAATTTACAGGGACTGGATCAACGATGAGGAAATCGCCGCGCTGCTTGACCGGTACCTTCCCGCCTCTGAGTTTCAGCATAAAGAGTTTTACGCCGGCTTGCAGCACGACAAGAGCAAAATCTTTTTCTCCGTAATCTCTGAGCCTAAGAAAAAATTTATCGGCATCTGCGCTCTCAAAAGCATTGATACCAAGAATCGAAAGGCTGAATTTTATATTTGCCTTGGCGAAAAAGGCAAAGGTCTTGGAAAATTAACCACGCAAAAATGCCTCGACTATGCTTTTAACACCCTTAATTTGAACCGCGTGTATCTTTATACGCCGGACTACAACAAGCAGGCCATTAAATGTTACAAAAGTGTTGGGTTCATCGAAGAAGGGCGAGCGCTTCAAGACATATATTCCGGCGGGAAATATCACGATTCGATCCGTATGTGTTTCTTGCGAAAATTCATCAAACAGACTCGCGGGAAAAAGGCCTAAATGCGTCTTGTCATTATGCAGCCAAGTTATTTGCCGTGGCTTGGGTACTTTGATTTGCTGCTGAAAGCCGACCGGTTCCTGGTTTATGACAATGTCCAGTTTGATAAGAACGGATGGAGAAACAGGAATCAGATCAAAACGCAGCAGGGTGCTCAGTGGCTAACTGTTCCCGTGCTTACGAAAGGACAGAATAAACCCACCAATAAAGACATCCGAATTAATAACCTGGAATTTTGGTCAAAAAAACATCTTAAGAGCATTGAGATGAATTACCGGAAATCTCCATTTTTTAACGAAATTTATCCGGAGCTCGAAAGGATTTTTAATCAGCACTGGGAATTTTTAATCGATCTTAATGTGACCTTTATCCGCTTTTTTTGCGATTACCTAAAAATTCATACCCCGATCGGCTTTACTTCTGAATTGCCCGTCGATCTTCCGGAAGGCAAGAACGAAAAATTAATCGCCATTTGCAAGCATTTGAATGTTGATGAATTCTATGAACCAAAGGGGGGAGAAGGTTACATTGATCCCGAGAAATTTACTGAGAATGGAATTCGGCTTACCTTTCAAAATTTTCAGCATCCGGTTTACGCTCAGCTGCACGGACCGTTTATCTCTCATTTATCCATCATTGATTTGCTTTTTAATACGGGCGGTCAAAGCCTAAAATACATCCAATCAGAATCACCAGCGGAAAAACAGGAGAAACCATGAGTAAGCCGTACAGCATCTCTCTCTGGGCTTGGGCCCTTAACGAAGAGGACCTTATCGAAAGCTTTGTCGCGCAATCCACTCGGGATATTGAAAAAATAACGTCTGATTACGAAATACTGCTTGTCGATGACGGCTCTACAGACCGCACCTGGCAAATCATGAATGAGCTGGTCAAAAAGTATCCGAAATTAAAAATCTTCAAACATCCTGAAAATTTACGGCCGGGTATTTGCATGCACACCTGTCTTAAGCACACCACAAAGGATATTGTTTTCTGGAATACTGTGGATATGTTTTTTGACAGCACCAAACTTCAGGAGTGGCTTGACGCTTTATCGGATTGCGATATGGTACAGGGGATCCGCACGGACCTAAAAGCCAATACGCCTTACCGGAAACTTACCCACCTTGTGAACTATTGGCTTATCCGAATCTTTTTCGCGATTAACATCCGCGAATTTCAAAACGTAAAATTTCTCCACGCCGATTTCTTACGAAAAGTTGGACTGGAGAGCGGCAGCACCTTCACAAATCCCGAATGTTCCATTAAGGCCTTTTGGCAGGGGCTCACAATCAAAGAAAAGAGCATGCAATTTTTGCCCCGCAAAGCCGGTAAGGCGAAAGGGGCGATTCCCGTCGGCATTTTGGAATCCTTCCGTGACATCTTTAAATACTGGTTCAAATGGTGCGTTCTTCGTCAGCTTCCCAAGCCGATTAAGCGGGGACGGATTATCAAGATGGACGGAACGATCTGGCCGGCCTAGCTAAGCCCCAAGCCTTTATTTTGCTAGGCTTTGACCTTCCGACGATGTATAATTCACACCTTCATAAAGATTCGCACCCAATTTACACTTAACTTATGTATAGCTCATCATTTACGCCTAAAAGCAGTTATAGCGTTCAGCATCAGCAAGAGGCGAAGCCCGCCTATGGCCTTCGGCCCGGAGCTGAAGAATTCCCCCTGCAGATCATTATTGCGACGATTTATCCCTGCAACTTAGGCTGTCCTCTTTGCCCATATACCGATGGAAATTCCGATATTCGGAAGTTTTATCATGAAAACAACGCCGATATTTTTCCTCCTGAACTCTTCAAACGCATGGCCGATGAAGCCGCGCCGTATAAAGCCTTTTTACGCTTAACCGGGGGCGGAGAGCCCACGCTTCACCCGCAAATGTTTGATCTCATCGAATATGCCAAGGCTAAAGGAGCGCGTGTCTGGCTGAACACAAACGGAACCGTGCTCGGTCCTCATAACGCCAAAACACTTCATAATTTGCAGCGTCTTCTGGATTGCGGGGTTGACCTTATTGAGTTCAGCGTTGACGCGGGTGACGCAGAAACCTATAACCGCGTACGCCCTCCTCGCCGCGGAAAGCCGGGTCCGGAGCGCTGGGAAAAATTAGTCGCGGCGATTCGCTACGCGTTAAAATACCGCGCGGAAAAGAAATCACCCACCCGCATCGTTTGCAGCATCATCATGGACGATATCATCAAAGGAAAAATCGACACCTTTGTGGACTTTTGGCTTAACGATGTCGGAATTGATGAAGTGATTAAACGTAAATTTTTAACTTGGGATGACAACACTCACTTGCAATTCAATCGTGCCGCAGATCCGGGGCTGTACGCGAATTTAGAAAATGATAACTTGCCGCCATGCGTTTGGCCATTTGAACGGCTCAACGTTGACACCCTCGGCAGAATCGCGCTTTGCGGTCAGGACATCTCTTTCCGAACACATGATCAGTTTCCTAATTTATGGAAATCGAGCATCAAAGAAATCTGGCAGGGAGAAACATTCCGCAAATACCGGGAAATGCACCTCGGCGGCCGCGGAACACATATCTGGCCGTGCAATAATTGTTCAGCGTGGAAAGCCGGCATTCGCGACTGGAACCATGGCTGGTTAAAAGTTTTGGATACGGCGGAACGTCATCGCCAGGCAGCACTCCAATTATCCGATGTCGCGGATGTCGGAACTGAAACCGAAATTATTCGTAAAACTCAAAAGTCTTAAATTCAATCAAGGAGCGGAAAATATATGAAGATTTTAATCACGGGCGGCGGGGGATTCTTAGGTTCACATTTATCCGAAGAGCTTTTAAAGCGCGGCAATGAAGTCACTATTGTTGACCTCATTGATAAATCAAATCAGCACAAAATTCAGCACCTCATTGGAAATAAAAATTACAAATTCTACCGGGGAAGTGTCCTTGACCGCGATCTCATGGACAAGCTGATCTGGGAATGCGATAAGGTATTCCATTTTGCCGCCCTCGTCGGTGTGCATCACTATGTCGAGCGTCCTTATAACGTACTTGATGTCAACGTCAATGGCACTAAACTTGTCGCGGATTTGGCTTATAAATATGGGAAGAAGATGATTTTTGCATCCACTTCAGAAATTTACGGCCGCTCCACAAAAATTCCATTCTCAGAAGATGATGACCGCGTCTTGGGCTCCACCAAAGTAGACCGGTGGTGCTATTCCACCGCAAAAGCCGTCGGTGAGCATTATTGCTTTGCTTATCATCAACTGGGATTGCCGGTCGTTGTTCTACGTTTCTTTAACGCGTATGGACCTCGCCTTGACTCCATTGAGTCCGGCCGAATCATGTCGATCTTTATGGGACAGCTGCTCAAGCAAAAACCGCTGACCGTGATTGGCGACGGAAGTCAGACTCGCTGCTATACCTATGTCACCGATATCGTTGAGGGCATTATCCGGTCTTCTGAAGTAAAGGAAGCTGAAGGGGAAGCGTTCAATATCGGAACGAACCGCGAAACATCCGTGCTTGATTTAGCAAAGGCGATGATTCAGATTTATGGCGGAAAGCATGAGATCCAGTTCCTAGACCATGAAGGAATTTATGGAACGAGCTACGAAGATATCAAGCGCCGTGTACCGGATGTTTCAAAAGCGAAGCGGATTTTAAACTGGGAAGCAAAGATTAGTCTTGAAGACGGTCTTCGCCAAACGATCGAATGGTTTAAAAAACATTACGCCTCTGAAGCCGTTCAGCCAGCAAAAGTATTAAGCTAAGCTGACCTCTTCGATGAAGCCGGAATCTCTGGCGGCGTCAAAAATTTGGGTACCGCTGCTCATACTGCTGGGGGTTTCTATCCATCTGATAGGAATCCGACAGCCTTTCCTCGGTAATTTTGCCCAGCATCAAACCGACTACGCTACCGTGGTCCAGCGCTGGCTTGAAACGTCGATTAACCCATCAGCGCCTGTGATGCGCTTTATCGGAAATGGGCAAAACCGGTTATTCTACGGGGATTTTCCTTTCAACATCACGTTCGCTGCGTTTGCCAGCAAAGTCCTGCATCTGCCAATTGAAATTTCGGGACGGGGACTTTCCGCCATTTTTTTCCTACTTTCAATCCTTCCGTTTTACGCGCTTTGCAAACGGCTTTTAAAAAATCCCGCGGCGCAATGGGCGGTTTTTTTCTATGCATTTTCTCCTCTCACTATTATTTACGGACAAGCATTTCTGCTTGAAATGACCGCGTTAAGTTTTGGGCTCTTTGGTTATTTTTTATTTTTTGAATGGCGCGCAGAGAAAAAGAACATAAGCCTGATTTTATCCGCCTTTTTTTTATCGCTCATGCTGGCCACGAGAATTTATTATGCCCCTGCTGTCATACCGCTCGGCCTTTTTTTCTTCTATGATAAAAAATTCACCGCGCTTAAAACCTGGGAAATCTGGCTTTGGAGCTCTTTAACTGTCGCTCTCCCGCTTCTATGGCAGTATTTTGCGGCGCACAGCGCGGCCGCGCAAGGGGATGAGAGCAGTTTGAGAGATAATCTTAAAGTGTTTGTCTTTTCCGATCCCATCCTGCGGAAAAAACTGATGTCTTTCGATTTTTACCTTCCCATGATCAAATCTGTTTTTTTTAAGATCGTAACACCTGTTGGATTTTTTTTAGCGCTATTCGGCCTGATTATCGCCGGGCGGAACCGCGCTGCGCGTTTCTGCATTCTCTTTTTGGCTTGTTTTATTCCGCTTTTTATTTTTGCCCCGAGAAAATTCAATGAATTCGAATATTACTTTTTACCCTTTGTCCCTATCCTAAGTCTATTAGCCGGCATAGGCGCGGAAAAAGCGGGGAGTAGGGTTTTTCGTTTCATAATTATCCTCGGAACACTGCTTCTTGCGGCCCGCATTGCCTGGAATCCTGTACTGAAAATTCCGTACGAAGACCGCAATGTGCTGGCGGTTAGCAGGGAAG
>CAZEFF010000047.1:0-4117 GCA_964511315.1 uncultured bacterium
ATAAGCGCTGAAAGCATCTAAGCGCCAAGCCGACTCCAAGATAAGGTTTCCCAACGCGTTTTGCGTTCTTAAGACCCCTGGAAGACTACCAGGTTGATAGGCCGCGTGTGTAAGGCCCGTAAGGGCTTCAGCTTAGCGGTACTAATCGGTCGTTCGGCTTGACATTACAATTCAAATCTTCTGTCGAGACCTATTCAGTTTTTCATTGTTTAAAGAGTTGCAGGTTCTGCGCAGTTATTTGTGCGGGACTCAAACATCTCTCGGTGGTCATAGGAGAGGGGCTCCACCCGTTCCCATTTCGAATACGGAAGTTAAGCCCTCTACCGGCGATGGTACTAACGGAGCAGTTCGTTGGGAGAGTAGCAAGCTGCCGGGTTTATTTAAAACCCAAAACCCCATATCGATTGAACTCGGTATGGGGTTTTTTATTTGTACCATCGAATCATGAAACGAAACTCATCGAAATCAATTAAAAGTTTTGCGCCGTTTGCTGATTGTGAATCTAAGATTTTAATTCTCGGCACCATACCCGGGCCGACGGCGCTTGCGAAACAAGAATATTACGGCTTTGCCGGTAATCATTTCTGGAAAATCATCTTTCGGTTGTTTGATATAAAGAAGGTCTTGTCATACGAAGAGAAGAAGGCGCTTCTCAAAAAGAATAAAATTGCCCTATGGGACGTGTTTAAATCCTGCGAGCGTGAAGGAGCGCGTGATTCAAAAATTCAACGCGAAGAATACAATGATATCCCCGGTCTTTTAAAAAAACATCCGAATATCAAAACCATTTTTTTAAATAGCCGGACCGCGGAACAAAGCTTTCAAAAAAAATTTTTGAAATCTGTTGAAATTCCCGCGTATTACTTGCCTTCCACGAGCCCCGCCCACGCCTCGCTTAGCTTCGAGAAAAAATTAAAAGCCTGGTCGGTGATTTTAAAACATCTTGGCGAATCTTAAGTATTTTCAGTAAACTACCGCATGCCTTTTACGCCTTTTCATTTTGGACCCGGTCTATTTATCAAATCCCTTGCTCGGAAATTCAGCTTTACCGTTTTTATTTTTTCACAATTTGTGATCGATCTTGAACCGCTCTATTTCATCCTGACCAATAATCCTCCGGTACACCGCTTACTCCACACTTTCTTGGGTTCAAACATTGTGATGCTTATTTCTATTCTACTTGGAAAACCCATCTGTGAGTCCGGACTCAAAATTTTCGGCAAGGTATTTTGTTTTAAAGAAGAGATAAATATTTCCTGGCTAGCCGCCATTTGGACTTCAATGCTTGGCGCATACAGCCATGTTTTTTTTGACAGTTTGATGCATCGCGATATCAAACCATTTTGGCCCTTTACGGATATGAATCCCTTGCTTAACCAGGTTTCTATAAGCAGTTTGCATGGATTTTGTCTAACCGCTTTTGCCGCGGGCGGGATCTTTTATCTTTTTCAAAGAGGCTATAAATTGCTATTAAACTCCCAGGGAAAATAGGCCGTCTTACGAGTGAAGGTCGAGAGATGGTGTAGACTTGACTGTAGCCGTTAAAGGAGGGTTTATATGTTAGCTTTCGTACTCGCAGGAGTGCTTGTGGCGGCTTCCGGAACAGATTCTGCGGATTTGCAGCAAAATTCAACTCAAAATCCTCCCGCTCAAACCGAATCGGTATCCACAGCCATTCCCGGAATTGGCACGGTTGTGGAACTCAAAGGCACGGCAACCGCTAAATCCAAAAACGGAAGCACGCGTGAACTTGCTGAAGGTGATGCTGTTTATGCGGACGAAACGCTCGAAACGAGCTCTGACTCCACACTGCAAATTGAACTGAACGACGAAAGTCTTTTTACTCTTTCCCAAAACACTCAAATGAGCGTGAATGATTTTGTTTATGAAGAAGGTTCAGTTAAAGCGAATATGGGCGCGAATGTTGTCAAAGGCGTTTTCCGATACGTGTCCGGCAAAGTAGAAAAATTGAATCCAGAAAATGTGAATATTGAAATTCCGTCAGGGACGATCGGAATTCGCGGGACGATCGTGGTTGGAGAAATTGAAGGCGAAAAATGTTTAGTGGCTCTCGAACCTGAAGAAGGAAGCGCGGTTCAGCACCGCATTGTTATTTCCGGTAATAGCGGCGGTCAAAAACAGGAAGTCGAAATTACAAAACCTGGCTTTGCGACCATGATTGAGGGCCGCGGACAAGCACCGAAGCCTGTTTATCAAATGGCCGAATCGGATATGAACAGGTTCCAGCAAAAACTTCCGCGGCCGCCAAAATTTCCAGAGGGAACAAAGCCCGGAACACCTGAGCGTTATCAGCATCTTTTTGATCCGAGTAAAATGATGGAGCGGCGGCAAAGCGAGGAAATGCGGAAAACTTCAGAAGGTCAGCCGGGTCAAATGGAAAAGAAAAATGAATCATTCGAGAACCGCGATGAAGATGAAGGAAAGAAGAGCGCGGATGATCGCGATCAAAAGCCCGGTCCCAAACCGCCGCAAGGTCCGGATGGAAATGACGGATCAGACTTGGGAGGAGGTCCGGATCAATCCCAGAATCCCGCTAATAACGCTCGTCCTGATGGGTTGAATCCTAGAGATTCTGAAGATTACGGGCAGAAACCTCAAATGTCATTTCAAAAACCTTTTGGGGGTTTTCACAATTCAGATTCCGGCCAGCCGCAGGGACAGTTTTCACCGCCGGATAATTCTAGCCGCGGGCAAATGAGTCCGCCTGACCAAGGGCAAGGACGTGCCGGCGCGCAAACTTTTATGGATAAACCTAATAATAAAGCACAGCAGGGCGGATTCGGCATGCGGGGTGCGCAATCTCAGCATGGAGAGGGACAAAATCGACCGAATGGCGGCGTCAATGGACGCCCTCAGGGCGGAGATTCGCATCCCGGAGGGCGTCCGCCTAAGCGTTAACCGCCGATTGACGGCTGCGCTCAATAAAATAAGCATTTGGTTCGATACTCATAGGCATGTCAGAGCTTCATTTTTCCCAACTGAAACTGAAAGCTAAAAAACTCGCTTTAGCTTTAAACATTCTCAGCGTTTTTCTTGCTATTGCCGCGATTTTTTCAATTCCTTTTCCATTTTATAGACCCAACTGGATTCGTGAGGTCTGGGGCCTTACGGGGCTGATGCACGCATTTTCATTTCTGCTATTAAGCCGGCAAATCGAAAAAGTTTCATTGCCCGCGACGCTTGGCATTTTAGGCCTTTTGCTTAATGAGCAGCTGCTTGTTTTATTTAGTTTTCTCCGCCTTTTTAGTTACAGCATGTTTTCAATACCTTACCTGCTGTTCTTTTTATTTTCAGAAGCGGTTGTTTTTGCGTTGGCTTTTTCATTTTTATCAGACATCCGCATTCTTTGCGCGTATTTAAAAAAACCCGTTTCATATATGAAGTATTCCGATCAGGAGAAACCTCATGGTGTGAATGATTCGGGCTTGCACTTTCTTTTCGGTAGCGGGCTATGCTACGCGATTTTTGCCGGACTTATTTATCAAACTTTCTCACTTCCGCCGTCATTCACTTATTCCATAATGAAAATTACCGGCTGCCTCGTATCTTTAAGTTCATTTGTATGGGCGGGGCTTGAAATCCAAGAGTATTTTTTTGGACGGCAAAAGCTTATTCTTTGCCAAGTAAAAGTGATTACTCACGCGCTATTGCTCTTTGGGTTTTTGTGGGTTATTTACAGGTCGATACCTTTCCAGAGCGTGCTTTCCGTCTGACAAAGGGTCAAGAAACATGGTATACTTATTGCGGACACTAAGTCGTAATTTGGGACCTGAAAAATGACAACACTTTTAGTTTATCTTTTATTGCTCGGCGTAGTGCTTTACCTTTTAGCCCGCGTGAAACGGCAAGGGGGCGAAAGCGAAAACCCTTATGCCGCAAAGCCTGTCCGGTCATTTAAACCAAAACGCAGTCCCATGGAACCATGGGTGCAGGTGTATGAAACTGCGGAAATGAATGAAGCGAGATCATTGCAAGCCCGGCTTCAGGAAGAAGAAGTTGAATGCGTTGTTTATGAGCAGGGTAAAAAAGATATTTATGGAAATTTCATGAAAGGTATCGGTCTTGCCGTTCCTAAAACGGCCATGAATCTTGCTCA
>CAZEFF010000047.1:4217-17353 GCA_964511315.1 uncultured bacterium
GATTTCTACGTGCTTGAGCAGGATGTGGTGGTGATTGATATTGATAACCGGCCCGGCGAAATTGCGAGGATCGCTCAATGCCTTGCCGAAGCGGATATTAATATTTTCTATGCCTACTGCACAGCGACTAAAAGTCAGGAAGTGGGTTGCCTTGTCCTCCGCACTGATAATCCTGAACGCGCAAACGATATTTTATCCCGCTAGATTTCCGAAATGAGAATCATTTCCTGGAATGTTAACGGCATCCGCGCCGCTCAAAAAAAAGGCTTTCTGGATTGGCTCGCCAAAGAATCCCCGGATATTGTTGGTGTCCAGGAAACAAAAGCTCACCCTGATCAGCTCGATATGGAACTTTTAAATCCTCCCGGTTACCACGTGTATTGGAATTCTGCCGAAAAAAAAGGGTACAGCGGCGTCGCGGTTTTTACCAAGGTGCGGCCCCTGGAAGTTAAGAGGGAAATCGGACTTTCAAAGTTTGATTCCGAGGGCCGCGTGATTCTGACCGAGTTTCCTGATTTTGTATTCATCAACATATATTTTCCAAACGGCGGGCGAGGTCCCGAGCGCGTTCAATACAAATTAGAATTTTATGATGAGATCCTGAAGCTCACAGAGAAACTGAAAAAACAGGGTAAGAAAGTAATTATATCAGGCGATTATAATACAGCGCATCAACCCATCGATTTAGCACGTCCTAAAGAAAATGAAAAAACCTCGGGGTTTTTGCCAGAAGAACGTGCTTGGCTGGATAAATGGATCAAGCATGGGCAGGTCGATATTTTTAGAAAATTTAATCAGTCACCCGAACAATACACATGGTGGGATATGAAAAGTTTCGCGCGTGAACGGAATATCGGCTGGCGCATTGATTATCATTTCATAACTGAAAACCTGGTTTCGCGGGTTAAAAATGCCGCGATTCATATGGATGTAGAAGGGTCGGATCATTGCCCTGTAAGTCTGGAGCTTAAATCATGAATCAAATTACAAAACAATTATTTATCAAAGCGCCGATTGAAAAAGTGTGGCAAATTTGGGTGGATGTTGAGAAAACGCCCGAATGGGTGCATGGCGTAAAGGAAAGCCGGGTAACCGGGATCGTAAAAGAAGGCAAGGGACTGGAATGGCAGGAAAAATGTCTGCTCGATGGACGGCCTGTTGAAATGGAGCACGAGTTTACTGAGTTCGAGCCTTTGAAAAGAACGGTGATTAAAACCGCTCTTCCCATGGGCGGAAGTCTAGAACGTGTGGTGGAGTTCCGGCAGTCTGCCGAAAATGTTGAGATCAATGCTTCTCTAACATGGGACTTAGGCATGATCAGCATGTTTGTTCCCGAAGAACAGATTCGCGGCGCGCTCGATAAAAGCTTTTCGGAGACCGCTAAAAACTGGAAAGCCAAAGCCGAGATCGTTTAACCGGCAAGGGATCCCTCCAAAATGTATGATGTGATTGTCGCGGGCGCTGGTCCCGCCGGAGCATCAGCAAGTTATGAGCTCGCAAACAACGGATTTCGCGTGCTGATGCTCGATGCGAAAAAATTTCCCCGTTATAAAACCTGCGGAGGGGGAATTCCGCTTAATTTTTTTAAAACTCTCCCAATTTCTGTCCAGCAAACACTCGAAACGGTTTTTGAAAACATTTCTTTTTTAGGGCCCAAAAACCGCCGATTTGAAGCTCCGATATTAAAATTCGCGGGAGTCATGCGTGAAAAATTTGACCATGCCTTCGCGAAAGCCGCTGTTTCCCGGGGCGCGGAACTTATCGAAGAAAATCCTGTTACCGGAATCGAAGAGCTCCCCGAAAAAATCCGTGTTCGTTCAAAAATGGGGATCTTCGAATGCCGTTATTTAATCGGCGCGGACGGAGCGACTGGCATTGTAAAGAGACGCCTAAAACTCGGCAGTACGGACGCTGCTTCTCCCGCTTTAGAGATTGAGATTAAAAACGCGCGCCAAACAAAAACCGCGGTGATTGATTTTTCCGCCGCGCGTGATGGGTATGCTTGGATATTTCCCAAACAGGGTTATGATTCAGTGGGTGTCGTCAGTTTTGGCCGAGACAGAAAAAAGTTGCGCGGTCTTATATCGGGGTGGGTACCCGGCAAAGGTTATGATTTAAAAGAAGAAAATCTGCATGGCCACCCGATTCCGGTTTGGAAAAATAAATTAAAATTAAGTACCCGCCGTGCGCTTTTAGCCGGTGATGCCGCGAATACGGTGGATCCATTTTCTGGGGAAGGAATCCGCCACGGAATTATCTCGGGCCGTTTAGCAGCAGAATTTATTCTAGCTGCTTACCGTGAAGACGCGCCGGTTACCGCATATGATGAAGCGGTTTATCAAAGAATCCACCGCGATTTCAAATACGCGGGCTGGCTCGCGCATCTTTTTTACCGCTTCCCGGATTTCTTTTTCAAAATAGGTGTCGCGACGCCTTACGGGAGTAAATTCTGCGGAGCAATTATGGCTGGCGAATTATCTTACCGGGATTTTTTTGACCGGTGCATTGGCCGGCTGGTCAACCCTGTGAATCTCATTAAAATCTTAAGCGGAATGTCCTCGAAGGATTAAGCCGCAGCGGCAAGCAGATTCTCAGTCTTATAACTTGTTTCGAGAAGAGATTTAATTGCGTCAAGAATTTCGGGGTTGGTTGTATCAACCCGGCTGTCTTTATGTTCCAAAATCGGCCGGAGCAGCAGCATGGCGACGGGATGCGATTTTAAAACGAGAACATCTCCTGTAAATTCGTCATCAATCACGCCAATCAGCAGTTTATCGCTATCACGCTTCGCGCGTTCTGTCCGGATTACTTCCGAAAGGTCTCCCCGCACTCTTTTTACAAGGGCTTTTGCTCCAAGAGTTTCTGTGAGCACATCGTCCGTATCTTGGACGACAAGGACGGAGTTTTCACGGTAGGGCTTAATCTCGTTTTCCCAAATCGAAAGACCCACGGGATCCGCAAGCAGTTTTTTAAGCACGCTGGTTTTAATAATCATGGTGATGCGCTGTTTTCCCGCCTGCATTTTACGTAAATCAGAAACAAGGTTTTTTTGCTCTTCAGGGGATAATTGATCAAAAGGAATTCCGGATTTCTGTTCATTTAGAGGATTTCGAACCGCAGCACCGATTTCAGCGCCTGTGACGATTTGAATGGCTTTCGCGATGTTTTTATTCAGAGTTAAGGATTCGACGCCTTTCGCGAAGGCCTGGTCAAACCGAGGGTCGAGAAAACGGTTGCGGATATCTGCCAGCGTTTGAGTTTCGGGCAATATTTCAGACAAGCGTTCGAAATATTTTTTTTCATTGATCTCAAGTTTTTCACCTAAATCAGGCGTGACGACGATGTGTGAAATTTTGGCGTCCGAAAAAAGCGCGTCAAGACCTTCCGTGTGGAAACCGCCGGTAACTATTGCGATATTCCCTTTTAGCGCAGGATCGGTTTGAAGTTTTTCAAAAAAGATCTCGTCACGTTTTTTTGCTAGTTCGTAAAACCGCATTCCAAGTTCAAGGGCCTTCGAAAGGCCTGCTTGCGCAACTTCCTCTGTGATCGCAGAGTTTAATAATTCGAATTTCTTTAAATCGTTCGGAGTGGACTCAAGCAGCATAATTTTCCCGGCAAGTAATAGCGCTTCTGATTTTTCATCAAGAATCTTTTCTTCATCTGAGATGAAGAGTTTGTTTTTAAAACGCCTTATAGCCTCTTCGATTTCTTCGAAAAATTCTCGGTGCTTAACGCGTTCTTCAAAAGTCATAAGTTCTTTATACTTAAGTACTTCAGGATAATGTTCGAGCCGCTCGGCTGGAATTTTCCCACTTTTAAGGAGCTCCTCAAAATGAAGGCCTTCTTTTTTAAAAGCCTCCATCAGACGCTTGGCTTCAGACTCAAGCTTTTGTTTGTTTAACGAGTCTTCAATCTCCAAAACCTGGCGGAATAAATCGATTTGAGGCAGTTCGGATAAATCGATTCCATCCTCCTGTCCGCGGGTAATCAGCGCGGGGATAAATTTTTCGGCTTTCTTGCCGGAGCGGAATTCCATTAAGTGGGCATCGAAGACTAGAAGATTCTGATTATAAACTTTCTGTTTTTGATCCCATAACTGTTCATGCAAAGCGTGATACCGTTTAACGATTTCGTCGCGGTGTTTTAAGTGTTCCACATAAAGTTTCCGGTTTTGTTCATAAAGATCTTTGTCTTCAATTCCAACTAACTGAATAGGAGCTGAAGCGAAGAGCGCGGAATAAGCGGGCCCGGTGATCAGGTTTTCTTCCAAAAGTCCGCGCGCGAGCATTTGTTTTGCCTGCGAAGAGGGCAGCGCCTGGCTAACCTGAAAATTTGTAGTGTCCCAGCCGCCTTCAAGAGCAACGGTGTTGATCCCGTAGATTTCGTGCAGATGATCAATGATTGCGGTGATATTTTCCTGCGCGGTGAGATGAGCGTGCACATCCTGAATATGAATAATCCACCGGCCGGGTTCTCCTGTAAAACGGGTCTCAATAGTTCCAATGGATTTGGGCAAGGCGAAGTCATCTAAAGGCAGGCTCTCTAAGCTTTGGGCGCTGCCCATGAACAAACCGAGCACGAGAAGGAAAGGCAATAGCCGTAAGGGTTTCATAGATAAAGTATACCTTGTATTTGGAAATACGGCCGAAACAAAAAGAGACTTTAAAATGCGCGCTGGTTGGTTTATAGTGTGGCCCTGCTTATGACAAACTCTTCTCTAGATACCCAGCTCATCCGGTTTGGACACAGTCCCGATCCTGACGATGCTTTCATGTTTTACGCGTTTGCCTATGAAACCATTCCCATGAGGGGTTTTAAGGTCCAGCACGTCATCGAAGATATCGAAAGCCTTAATCAGCGCGCTCTAAAAAACGCGGAGTTAGAAGTGACCGCAGTTTCCTGCCACGCCTACGCTTTTTTAGCGGATAAATATAAAGTCATGCGGTCCGGCTGCAGCATGGGAGATCATTACGGCCCGATTTTGGTGAGCAAAAAAGGAAAAGCGGAAAGCGGAAGTATAAAGGGGAAGCGGATTGGCGTTCCCGGAAAACTAACAACAGCTTACCTTGCGCTTCAAATTTATGAAAAAGATTTTACCCCTGTTTTTATTCCTTTCGACAAAATTTTTGATGCTGTGGAATCAGGAGAAGTCGATTTCGGGCTGATTATTCACGAAGGGCAAATTACGTTTGAAAAAAAAGGATTTGAAAAATTTCTGGATCTCGGAAAATGGTGGTATGAAAAACACAGTCTTCCGCTTCCGCTTGGCGTGGATGTTATCCGCCGTGATTTGGGAGAAGGCACTATGAAATCTTTTTCCGCGCTTTTCAAAGAAAGTATTCTGTATTCTCTAAATAACCGCAAACCTGCTCTTGAGTATGCAAAACAATACGGCCGGGGAATTTCAGATGAATTGAATGACCAGTTTGTGGGAATGTATGTGAATGATTGGACCGTTGATCTTGGTGAAAAAGGTATCCGCAGTTTCCAGACCCTCCTTGATGAAGCTCATCAAAAAGGTTTAATTCCGCGCTCTGTTAAACTCGAATTCGTTTAACGCGTATCTTTTAATTTAATCTAAATAATCAAATTTGACAGGGATTTCGATGTCAGGATGCAGGCTTTTATGCACCGGGCAGGTGAGAGCCGCGCGTTCCAGCGCAGCGCGCTCAGCCATAGGAATACCTTTGGGCAGCGTAAAGTGGACTGTGAGTTTAGCAATTCTTCGCGGATCCGCGCACATCTCTTTTTGAACAGAAACATCGGTTCCTTCTAGCTTGATATTTCTCCGCTGAGCATAAATTCCCATAATCGTAAGCATGCAGGCGCCTAGACCCGCTGCCACAAGATCGGTGGGTGAGAACGATTCGCCTTTCCCCATATTATCTTTAGGGGCATCGGTTGAGATTTCTACGCCGGAAGGACCGTGCTTAAGCCGGCAGCGCAAGCCGCCCTCATATTGAATGTTCATTTTAACCATGCCGGCATTCTATCCTGCCAACAGTTCGCTGTAAACCCTCACTTAGGGAATGAACCCCTTTGGCCGATAAATAACCACAGTCAAAATTGTACTTTTTCTTATCTAAGGAGGCTTATATGCAAGGCTTTCTAACATTATTAGGATGTGCGCTTGGCGCGGGGATTAGCTGGTGGGTTGTCCGCTCTTTTGAACAAACCCGTTTCCGCTCAACCATTCAATCGCTTGAGGCCAAACTGCGTTACAGCCTTGGCGAGGCCTCGCAGCTCAAAGATCAAATCACACATCTTCAGGGAGAAACCGTTTCTTTAAGAAAAACGCTTGATGACGAGCGGATTGATAAAACCCGCGCAATGGCTCAGCTGACCGAAAGTTTTAAAAAAGGAATTTTAATGCTTGGAACAGGCGCGCTTTGTTTCGGGCTCGTTCTGGGCGGAGGCGTATCTTGGTGGACCGCGACCGTTCAGGCGGATTCAAAACATCGAATGGCCCGTACGGAACTCGAAATCGACGCCCGTTTAGCCGGACTCAAGGTCGATGTTCTTGAAAAACAAATACAGGATCTTCGTCTTACGCTTGACCGCCTAACGAATATTTTAGCGGATGAAAGGGCGGAAAAAAATGTGGCGTCTGCCAAACTGCAAATCCTTTTGGAAAGCCTGACTTTTAATAAAGGCATTGAAGGTTTTGGCGTGAATTATGAAAAACTGAAACAAAACCTTCAAACCATTGAGCCTCAAACCGCCCCGCGGGATGACCGTTCCTGGATTTGGCCCGTTACACCCAAACCTTAATTTTGAGAGGGAATCATGAACTTTAATAAACTGGGAAATTTTTTAGGCGTTCTAGGTTTTGCTGTCTGTGTTTTGAGCGGTATTGCCCGCCTATTAGGAGAACCTGTTTTTCTTATGCACGGCATTCAAACCATCAACATCTACATTGTGGGGATTGGTTTGATGGTATTCGGCTGTTTCGCTAAGCTATCGGGCCGCTAGACGATCCGTCACGGCTCGGGTCTATTTTATTTCCTTGCTCTTCAGGGTGGCTGGCGGTAGGATTCTTTGTCTCTTTTGGGATGGGCGTGACGCCGATAAGCCTTTCGATTCTCATGCATTCATCTAAGCGCAGCTTTCGGTGCTGACAAAGCCATTGCCCTAATGTCCCGGGCGAAATTCCCAGTTTTTTAGCTAGAGAAGCATGGGAAATTTTTTTCTGAGCACGGTAAGTTTTAAGCCGTTCAAGTAACTTTGCCTGAGTTCTTTGTTCCATAGGCGTATTCTATATCAAGAAAGGAAAAAATGAGAGCAGAAACCCTTGAAGAAGATGTTTTAGCTCCCGTAAGAACCGAAGAAGAGCTTCACGTTAATACAGATTACCGGATTTTATTTGAGGATGAGCATTTGCTCGCGATTGATAAGCCGGCGCCCTTGCCTGTGCATCCGTCTGGCCGGTTCCGTGAAAAAAATCTCCTTTCACTCCTTAAAAAAAGCAAAGAACATTCTCAGTCTTTCGCGATTGTAAACCGCTTGGATTCGGAAACAAGCGGCGTCATTTTAGTTGCTAAGAATAAAGAGGCCGCCGGACGCTTGGGCCGTCAATTTGAAAAGCGCCAAGCGCATAAAGAATATCTCGCCATTGTTTTTGGGTGCCCGGAAAACGAAACCGGGAAAATCGATTTTAAAATCGGTGCGAAGCTTGAACGCAAATGCCACGTCCGTTTTCCAGACCCAAACGGAGAAGAAGCCGAAACGATTTATCAAGTGATTGAAACCAAAAAAAATTATTCACTGCTAAGCGTGCTTCCGCTTTCAGGAAAGACGCATCAGATCCGCGCGCATTTAGCGTATACCGGCCATCCGGTTGTCGGCGATAAAATGTATATTAATCTTGATGTCTATGTCCGTTATGTGCGTGAGGGGTGGAAAGACAGTATGCTTGATGTGGTCAAAATGCCGCGGCTCGCGCTTCATGCCTCCTATTTAAAGATCAAACATCCCGTGACCCATCAAGAAATGGAATTTACCGCCGAACTTCCGAAAGCCCTCGAAGATTTTTGGATGCTGTGAAGCCCGTACGGGTTTTAGTGACAGGCCTTAACGGGCTTATCGGCTGGCATCTCTTTCAATTTTTCCGCGAACGCTATGAAACGTTTGGAACTTTCCGGGAACATCACCCCTCTCTTGCCGGCGAAGCTTTTTTCCGTGTGGATATTGATAACGAACCGTCTCTCGCGGAATTTATCCGAAAAACTCAGCCTGATTATTTGGTGCACGCGTGGGCGATGTGCGATTTAGATTTATGCGAACAAATGCCGAAAATGGCTGAAAAAATGAATGTGGAAGGAACCCGAAAAATTTTGGCGGCCGCGCGGGAATCAAGAGCCTTAAAAAAAATTGTTTATCTTTCGACCGATCATGTGTTTGACGGTGAAGCGGGAAGTTACGATGAAAATCACGCGCCGAAGCCTAAGCATGTTTATGGACGAACCAAGGTTGAGGCTGAAGAACTTGTAAAATCTTCGGGGCTGCCCCATTTGATTATCCGGCCCGGGCTGGTTATTGGAAAAAGCCTGCAAGGCAATAAAGGTCCCCGCGATTTTCTTTTTCATCGAATCCGGAAGGAAAAATTTACGCATTATTTTACTGATGAATGGAGAACCCCCATTGAGGGGCCAAGTTTAGCCGCTGGGGTTAGCGCCCTTATGGTTTCTCGAGCTGAAGGGATTTTTCATTTGGCCGGAAAAGAAATGACTAACCGTTATGATTTGGCTTGCGCGCTGGCCGCGGGGGAAGGGTTACCGCTTCAGTATGTTAGGCCCCGGCTGCGGGCGGAAGATAAATGGGGGCATATCCGCCCGAAGAACCTGAGTCTGAAATCGGTCCGCGAATTTTTTGGTTTGGACATTGAAATAGGAGCTGTGAATTGCTAAACTCTCCACTCTTACATGTCCCGCTAGATCTTCAAATCTGCGTGATCTCATAAATTCAAAAAACTTACTAGCTCATGATTAAAAAATCTAGAAAAATGATATTGGGTGAAAGATCTAACGGGATGAAGCGTGCCGTAACCGCCTTTTTATTTCTTTTTATCTTTTCACTTTCTCCGCTCGGAGCGGAAGAGCTTCCGCCGATGCCCCAAGGGCCTCTCATTTTAACCACGGTGAAGCCCGAAATGCTTTCGCCTGAATATTGGATCAGCAAAATCCCTGATGCCGACGCGCTTCTTAAAACACCTGAACAAATG
Organism: uncultured bacterium; assembly: GCA_964511315.1. GTDB lineage: Bacteria > Omnitrophota > Omnitrophia > Omnitrophales > Aquincolibacteriaceae > CAZEFF01. Next base: position 13,438 of record CAZEFF010000047.1, read on the forward strand.
CAGGAATTTAATAATGATATTCACGCGATGATTCGCGATTGTGTGGATATGTTTAAAATTTCTTCGTCAAAATCAGGGCAAGCGGTGAAGTCTCAGATTGAGCTTGAATATAAAGCCGTGCGGGGACGCGGTCTTTATGACAGCCGTAATATTGTTTATCCTAAAAGTTATTTTGATGAAAAAATCAAGCCTGTGATTCAGACTGAGAAAGTGCCGGCCAGTATTAAAATGAAGTGGGGAGTCGCGGTTCGAGCGGCATCAGTCCGGGCGCTGCCGACCGATGTGAAAATGTTTGAGAAAAAAGATGATCCCGAATTTGACATGCTGCAGTACACGCTGATCAAGTTATGGACTCCAGTGGGAATCATGCATGAGTCAAATGACGGCAAATGGGTTTACTTGCAGGCGCCTTATACCCGAGGATGGGTGAAGAAAAAAGACATCGCGATTTTTGCGAATCGGAGCGATATCAAAAAATTTGTGAAGCCCGCGAAAGCGAATTCCATTTTAGTAGTTACGGGAGATCATATTCCGCTTTTCTCTGATCCTAAAATTCAAAGCGTCGCGCTGATGGCCAGCATGGGCACTGTGCTTCCGGTGAAAGCGGTGGAAGAAAATAATTATGTGGTTTGGCTGCCCCACCGGAAAGAAGACGGCGGTGTCCGCCTGGGTAAAGCGTATGTTCGAATTAAAAGCGATGTTTCCGTCGGCTATCTGCCTTACACGAAACGTAATATCATTACGCAGGCCTTTAAACTGCTTGGGGCGCGTTACGGCTGGGGCGGAACTTACGGAGGCCGCGATTGTTCAGGTTTTACTCACGATGTTTTTTTGACCTTTGGAATCGAAATGCCCCGCGGGTCCAAAGACCAGGCGTTTGTCGGAACACAGATCAATCACTTTGAACCTTTTCAAGGTGAAGCCGATAAGGTGGCCGCGATACGCTCCGCGACGCCCGGGCTTACGCTTCTTAGAATGCCCCATCATCAGATGCTTTACCTCGGCGAAGTGGGCGGCCAGTTTTATGCCATTCACTGCACATGGGCTGAACGCATTTCTATGACCTCGGATGAGAAAAATCGAATCAATCAGGTTGTTGTTTCAGACCTGACCCTTAACGGAAACTCCCGAATCGGCTCTCTTTTTGACCGGATTATCTCGGTAAACGAATTAAATTAATACATTACAACCTATTTACTTGTAGCAACTTAGGATGATTTAATCCATCAGTTGAAGCGTTGGGTAAACCGGCCATTTTTAGGTTGTGAACGTATGTTGGAAGTCGTAAAATATACTCACACATATATCTCTCTTAAAGAGGCGAAAAAGACATCATGACCAAAGGCAAAATAACGATCGAGAAAAGCAGTAAGACCAATCCCATCCTCCCTGTTTTAATTATCTTTTTGCTGATTATTGCCGGTACTGCTGGATATATTTTAAACCGTCCTGTGAATCTTCCGGGGTACGAAATCTCTAATTTTGTGGGCAAGGCCGAAGTTTTTTCAAAAACGAAAAATTCGTGGGTACCGCTTGAGCGCGGCGCCTCGCTTGGGCTGGGCGATAAGATCCGCACCACGGCCGATAGTGAAGTCGATTTAAGAAGCGGGGATGAGATTGTGGTCCGCTTGAAAGCGAATTCTGAACTTCAGGGAATTCGTCCTGACCTTTTTTCAAAGGTGACTTATTTGCCGCTCGAGCTTAAAAAAGGAACTTTGTTCGGCGCCACAGACAAATCATTCAAAGACAAAAACGGCAACTTTGAAGTGGCGACGCCGGTTGTTGTCGCGGCTGTTCGAGGAACTCTGTTTGAAGTAAGCGCCGGTGATTCAAATGAGCACTCCCAGGTCAGCGTGCTACGGGGCCGCGCCGAAGTGCGCAATCGGAGCTTTCTTAATTTCAGCCCTGCCGTCGTCGTGGTAGAAGATGTGCATAAAGTTGAATCTATCAATGGAGCTCTTTCTAAACCGGTCAAAATTGGCCGCGATGAATGGAATGAAATCAAAGAGGCTTACGAACTGATTCAGCATAGCGCGGCATTCGAAGCTAAGCAGATTGATCTGTCTAAAAAGGCCGGAAACTTTTTTGATTTTACCTTTGACCACGGAACCTTTTTTACGGAAAAATTTGGTTATGCCGGCCGTGAATTCATTGAAGATCCGAAAGACAAATCGGTTTATTTTGAAATTGAATATGACGTTTTTCCGATTGGCTCTACAGTGGGGATGTACATCAAAACCCGCGGATTAGATATTTCTAAATACGGCGGGCTCCAGTTTGAAGTGCGTAAAAATCCGGATCAAGACACCGTACCTGCGGCTTTTCGTATGGAATTTAAATTTAAGAGCCAGACTCAGCGCGCGACTTCTCCGAAGGTTTTCAAAAATGAATGGCAGCCTTTCCAGATTTTATTTCGTGCCTCCAAGCCTACGCCTGTGACGGAAGTAACGCTTGTCTTTTCTCATGAACAAGTGGGAGAGTATAAAAAAGGTCTCGTGCAGCTTCGTAAATTCGAATTGCTGCCATTGGATCCTGAGGAAATTAAAGAGCGGGAAGCGGCGGCCATCGCCGCGGGAGAGACGATTACTCCTGACGCTTCAGCGCCGTCCGAGATTCAGCAGCAAGCAATTCCCAGAAGGACCGTTTCCCAGACCTCAGCTCAGCCAGCGGCAGCGCAAAAGCCGAAGTCGATCTCCTGGGATACTTCCGAACCGCCGACTAAAACCACTCTCTAGCCCGGCATTCCAGTCAATTGATCATTTTCGCTGCGCTCATCCCATGTCTTTAAACACTGAAGTTCAAAAACGCCGAACCTTCGCGATTATTTCTCATCCTGACGCGGGTAAAACGACGCTGACGGAGAAGCTTCTCCTTTACGGAGGCGCCGTTCACCTTGCCGGTTCCGTGACAGCAAGGAAGCGCCAACGCGAATCAACTTCAGACTGGATGGAGCTTGAACGAAAACGAGGAATTTCCATCAGTTCTACTATTCTGCAGTTTGAATATAATGGTTTCCGCATCAATCTTTTGGATACTCCCGGTCACAGAGATTTCTCCGAAGATACATACCGAGTACTCACAGCGGTAGACGCGGTGATCATGGTGATTGACGCGGGTAAAGGGATTGAAAGCCAGACCCGAAAACTTTTTGAAGTTTGCCGCCGCCGGCACATCCCCATTTTTACATTTATGAATAAGCTCGATCGTCCCGCGCTGGAACCCTTCGCGCTTTTGGATGAGCTGGAAAGTGTTTTAAAAATTCACGCGTTTCCCATGAATTGGCCGCTTGGAACGGGCTCTGATTTTAAAGGGGTGTATGACCGGCAAAAAAAGGAAGCCCATTTTTTTGAACGGGTTGTAGGCGGCGCGTACCGGGCTCCGGTGACGGTGCATGGTCTTTCCGATCCTATTGTGAAAGAAAAAATGGATGAAACCGTTTTCGAAAAAGTTGCTGAAGAAATTGAAATTTTAGATCACGCGCAGGGAGGGTTTGATCCTCAAGCGGTGCTTGAAGGAAAAACAACACCGGTATTTTTTGGAAGCGCGAGCAATAACTTCGGCGTTCAGCTTTTGCTGGAAGGTTTTTTGAAATATTCAGCGCCTCCGGCCGCCCGCAAGTCAGGCGAAAAAACAATCCCCGTTGATTATGATCAATTTTCGGGATTCATTTTTAAAATTCAAAGCAATATGGACCCGCTTCACCGAGACTCTATTGCTTTTATGCGGATTTGTTCCGGAAAATTTTCCCGCGACATGACGGTTCATCATTCGTCGACCGGAAAGAAAGTGAAACTTTCTAATTCGCACAAACTTTTTGGGCAGGAGCGCGAAATTGTTGAAGAAGCATACGCCGGGGATATCGTGGGTTTGGTGGGACATTCGGCTTTCCGCATTGGAGATACCCTGACTGAAGATG
>CAZEFF010000048.1:0-4581 GCA_964511315.1 uncultured bacterium
CTCGCGTGATTAATATCCTGAATGCGGACATTATAAGTTTCTTTAAGCCGCCGAAGAGCCCCGAGCGTTTGCGTGAAAATATCCGGAAGCTCCAGATAGTCGGAGTCATTAAATTTACCGTCACCCGCTTGAATACTCGCGCGAACCGCCGCGTTATGTTTCTTTTTCTCTTTCAACTCTTTTTCGAAATTAAGCCGGAGACCTTTTAAATCGATGGGTTCCAAAAGCTCGATTTTTTGGTACCCGAAAATCTCATTAATTACGGTAAGCGCTTTGTTAAACCGTCTCTGATTAATCTGGTCGAGTTCGATATCACCCCAGCCCGTGTGCTCAAAGGCTTCTTTTGCCCAATGAGCAATATGGTCTCCTTTGATCTCCTTAGATTCAAAATCAATTCCTTGCTGCGCGAAATAATTATGAATGCCTAAGACCGCGATGGTACGCCACAGGTCATGATTGCCTTGAAAGGGTTTTGCTTTCCGGGAATCACGGAGCCATTTTACAAGTTCAAACACACCGATCGGGTCATCGCCCCGGTCATACTTGTCATTCAAACCAATGAAGCGGGCGGGCAGCGCGTCCACATCAATACCGCTCTGATTCAATAAAAGTTTTAATTTTTCCACGACATCTTTTTCTTCATAACCTTCAAGTTTGGTATAAATGTTTTCATCCAGCCCCATGACAAATCCCACTAGACTGGCCGCCCGCTGTGACCCGCCGTGCATATCCTGCAGAGCGGAAATTAGCGGCAAATCGCCATGCCCCGGCTGCGCGAGTTCAGTATCCATCTCATTGATCAAGTGAGTCAGTTCCAATATGCGTTTTTCCCGGTCCCAGAAATCAAAAATACGGTTCAGCGCGCTTCGCAAAAGCCGGTTTTCCTGGAACGTAAGATCGGTTTCAATATCTGAAAGAATTTGACCAAGCCGGTAATATTGCTCGGGGCTAAGGCTTCCCACAAAAGTATCCGGAGTAAAATCAATCCGTTTTAGAATGGAATGAAGCGCGGAATGCACCCGGGGAAATAATTCCGAATCAAAAGCTTCCTCAACAAATTTGAGCCGTTCTTTCGGAGTTAATTCAAATAAGCGGTGCTTTTCATAAATATTTTTTACCGCCAAAATAAAATGGGTGCTGAAAGGATTGTCTGGATGACGCTTATGAAGGACTGCTTGGTTTTGCTTTTTCCAATCAGCGATCTCACTGATAGCATCATTTAAATCCGTGCGTGCTTCCGAACGGGCGCCGTAATCAATGGTGAAGGTGATTTTGAAATACCTGTATTCATCTGCTTTATAACCGGCGCTATATTGTCTCTCCAGCGTGTCTACAGGATCGCCATGAACCGTCCGAGTATTATCGATACCGCTAACATGAACCGTAAAGGTTGCTTTCGAAGAGTCCAAGACTTCAGAGATTGTCAGACGAACATCTTTACCTGCCTTCAAATAAACGTCCGCCTCAGGAATGTTGGGGCCTACAACATACCAATCAATATCAGACACCGAATAATGCAAGGAGTCTTGTCCTTCTTGAAGTTTACTCGAAAAATCCTGAATTTCCTTTTCAACCTTCGCGACCATTAACGGGTGCCGCGCAAACAGCTCCTCGCGGTAGGATTCATGCCGTTTATGCGCAAGAAGCTTTTCTTCAGATTTATCATCCAAACGGTTGTCTTCGGATTCAGAGGCCGATTTTGAAGCGAAATAACCCCAAATCGCAAACGCCGCTATCGCGGCAGCGCCCGTACCCAGTACGATAAGAGCTATGTCATCTGAACGAAGTTCAGAGCGCGCGGTTTTAACACGTACCACTAGATCTTCAATCGTCTTAACCGCCGCGAGAATTTCAGGCGTTATATCTTCGGGGTGAAGCGCAATAAGAGGCTGGTCAGCAGAAGGCCATTTTGCCAAGCGGTCAATTTGGCCAATCATATGTTCCAGATAAAAGAGGGATCGCTCAGAAATCCCGCTTTTTTCATTCATTGGATACGGTTTAGAAACGGCGAAAGTTAAGAAGTTGGGCCGGGGCCCCTGATAGCCAAGCGCCGCAGCTTTTTTATCCCACTGATACTCAAATATTCTTTTTGAAACACGCAGGCCTGTAGGAATCTGGATTAAAACGAGATCTTTCGGCTGAAGTTTGTTCGCGATCAAAATTTTGATCACTTCATCAATATTTGCGCCCGTGTGCATGGACGCGTCTTTTTCATTCACAAGAATTTTCTTTTTCAGATAAGCGTCATTGCCTTTTGTCATTTCACTGCGAATGCGCTGCCATTCCGGAATCTCCTGCCCGCCTTTTCCAACAATGATGATTTTTTTCGACATGAGCGTTTGCACCGCGCGCGCCGCGTAGGCGGGATAATGATCATAAGGATTCCCTAAAACGACCGCGATATGGTCGGCTGGGATTTTTACCGATTTCTCCGCCAGATGATTATAAAGAAGGTCGTGCGCGGCCACTTCTGCGGCTGTAGGCTGAACACGGCTTTCAGAGCGGTTACGCACAGGTTTAAGCCGGATGTCTAACCACCCTTGAGTTTCCGTATAAAGTTCGGAGGGGCCGTCATAATTCATGACGCCGACAGACTCTTTCTTGTCAGTGTAATTGCCAATGATCGGCGGGTGATCAACAATTTCAAGATCAAAATCATACCCAGATGATTGGATGGCGTGGGCAAGCACCGTGAATTCAGGCTCTGAAATTTCCTTATCCCTGTCAAATAAATCATAGAATTTTTTGGCGCGGACAAGCCATATTAAAGAAGTCGAATAACCCAGATCTTCCAGTTCGCTTAATTTGTTTCTATGCCCGTTCCATATGAGTTCGTAGACATCATAGGCATCTGCTTTTCTAAGCGAGTCTTGAATTTTTTTCCGAATCTGAGCAATCGCGCTCGGCGCACGCCACTCCCAAAACCAAAGACTTTGCCAGGATTTCAAATACGCCTGAGATTCTCTGCGGATTTGATCAAGTGTTTTCATCGGCAGGCGCGCCGGTTCCGTTGCCCGCGCTTCGGAACGGGTGACTGTTTCGTAAAGGGCATCGATTTCGTTTTTCAGTGTCTCCCAGGCATTCAGGTCGGCTATCCAATCAGGATACGCGATCGTTCGGTAAGCATCATCGGGCAAGAGATTTTGATATTGATTTTCAGCCGCTTCAAGTTTTTGGCTGAGCTGACTTTTATTTGAATCAGCATCATCCATCACCGCGATTTTTTTACGCACTGCGCCCAGCCGGTCGCCTAAAACACCTTCGTAATATTCGCGGGGATAAAAAGAAGCTGTGATCGATTCATACGCGGCAATATGCTCCGGATCGCGCGGGCTAACAGCTCTTCCGTGTAAATTGGGGATCTGCTTTTCGGAATGAAGCCCTTCGAAACGCGCGATTTCACCGCGAAATTCTGCGCCAGTAAAATCCTTGAGCGCGATATAACCCAAATGGGTAAAGTCTTTGCCTCGGCTTGAAGTGCGCAGAATGGGCCTGAAATATCGGGCCAAAAATTGCGCATTAAAAGAGGGCTCTTTCCCCGTAATTGTTTGCTCAAACACACCGAAAATTTCCGGAAAGAGCATGGTTATCAGGTCGATATTGTTTTCACTGAAAACATTCGTTGCCGCTTCAATAATCGTATTAAATTGCCCGAGGGTATCAAACTCAATGCGCAGTTTCAGCGGGTCTCTATCCGTTCTTCGATAGACAAAAGCTTTCGCGTCATTCGTAGATAACGGGATATCATAATAAAATTTAACTTGTGACGGCTTGACCTCTTCGATCACTTTGTCGACAGCGCCGGAGTAAGCTACCGACCAATCCCGGCTCTCATCTTTTACAATTTGGGGTAAACTCGCCAGCCAATTCCTGAAAGCATGAAGATCGCCTTCATCCTTCGCGTTAACGCGCTGATACTCGGCAAGCACTTGACTGAAGAAAGCTTCCACCGCCGCGGCGTCATAAAGGTTGGTTACAAAAGTATCACTTTGAAGGGTTCCAGTGAGCGACGCCCCGCCCCAAAAGCGTTCCGAATCCGCTTTACTGGTGTCTTTGCGCCGATAGCCTTCCTGAGATAATCTCATGACAAATGGATTTTTCGATTTTCTCCGGTATGCCAGGAGCTTTATACCGACCCCTGAATGCGCGTTCAAACTAATTCCGTAAGATTTTTCGATATTTTCTGTTCGCGTTTCGGAACGGGAAATAGAAAGGGTTATGCTTTCCGGAGAAATTTTTTCAACCAGAACATCGGGCGAGATCTCAGTTCCCACAGTCACGTGAATTTTATTGCGCTTAACATGATCCAAAACGGATGTATCCGCGGAGCCCGTGCTAATCTCTGCTGACGATAAATCTTTAGCGATGCTATGGACATAAACACTGAATGATTTACCGTCAATATTTGTCACCTTTCCTTTAGCCGCTTCAATGGCTCGGATCCGGGCTTCAGAACGGGCAGAGGGTCTGGACGGAATATCATTGATGAGGGTGATAATCTTCTTAATTGCGGCAGCGCTCGTCATTCCCTCTTCTAAAAGACGGGTCTCATCATCGTTAAGCTTATCTCGGTTTTGACCA
>CAZEFF010000048.1:4591-17150 GCA_964511315.1 uncultured bacterium
GCTGTTTCCATATCGCTTGCCAGTCGGTCAAAATACTTCGCAAGTTCTTGGTTAGCAGCGAGTAATCCGGCCACCTCACCATGCCTCCTTGTTTCCTTGCTCACATATTTCTCAAGATCAGCCAGCAGGGCTTGATGTTCATATTGAATAGGTGCAAGAGCCCTAATCACTTGAAGCGCCGCGATTAACTCCATGTGCGTAGTCAAGGCCGCACGGTTTGAAGGCGGCGCGGCGCCTTCACGAGAAGATGACTCTTTAATTTTTGCCGGGTCGTAATCTTTGTCAAAATAACCTAAAATCGTTTCGAGGTTTGGCCGATTGATACGCGCTTCGGAGCGGGAAAAATTCCACTCTTGAATAATTTCTCCATTTTTTTCAGCAATAAGCTTTCCGGTTTTCCAACTCAACGCATCGGCCGATTGCCGCTGTTCAGGGATTAATGCTTTAATGACAAATTCGTGAATCGCATCATCAGGCGCAACGCGTTCGAGAGACTCTGAGGCTAGATTAACTGTTGAGATGGGCTCATAACGAGCAATGCGAATGGTGCCTTGGGAATCCAAAATAGCCAATTTATTACCTTGAGGGTTAAATGCGATTTGAATTATCTTCGTGTCCGGATCGAACCCGGAAATAATCTGAAATCCGGTAACTTCTTTTTCCATTTCCCGGTAAATATAAACAGCCGGCGGCTCTGTTTCATATTTTATAGGCCCGCTATCTCCCACAGTGCGGTCTATCTGCCGCGGCTCTGTCCCAATAGCCACTATCGTTTCGTTTAAATTAGAATCCCGAAAAGCAGCAGCGGTTGTCATATGACGTACAATATTCACAGCCTCGTAAGCTCTTCTTGTTTGAGCCGTGATATAGGCATAGGCCCGATCTAAAACTTTTTTATTAACCCGCGCTTCAGAACGCGAAGTAGCCAAATAAGTCAAGATGCGGTCGGCATTTTTAAAGACGCCGTCAGAAGCTTCTTTCGTGGAGCCGCCGATATGATCTGTATAAAGTATGAGCTTTTTCCATTCAGAATTTTTAGGAATTTCATCGAGAGCGTAAAACTTCTTGTTCCAAAGAAGAGTTTGAACAGCCTCGTCGGTCACAAGCCCGCCGCGGTCAGGATTAATAAGTCCTAAAAAGTTGGGGTTTTTTACCATTCGCTCAGCCGCGGCTGAACCAATCAGCCCTTTCGTTGATGCGCTCAATCCCGTAAAAAGTGTTACGAAATGTGCCGTACTTTCGATTTCTTCTTTTTTCGCGAATTGATAACCGAGATCTTCAATCTTCTTGCGTTCCGCGGGATTTTGCTCAAGCGTTCGGGAATAGATCAAAACATTCATTCCGAGCGCCTTGGCTGAAGCTGCGAATTCCAGCCCAATATCTCCGGCACCGATAACTCCCACCGTTTTGCCTTTTAGGGATTCAATCGCTTTCAGGCCTATACGCATAAGCAGGCTTACGGCCGCGGAATCTGCGAGTTCTTTTTCTTCACCAGAGAGTTTCGATATTTTTTTATTCGAAGCATCCCAAAAAGATTCGAAGGGTAAAAACATCGGCAGCGGGGCTTCATCTTTTAGAGGAATTTCAAAATCTGGTCTGCGGCGCATCGTCTGGATCATCGCGCGAAGGGTCCATGCGCTGACCGATTTTTTGGAACCTTTGGTGCCGATCACTTCGATGCCCCGTTCTTTGGCCGCCTCAAGATCTACATTGTCGAGACCATGACCTAAACGGATAATAAATTGAAGGTTCGGAAGCTGATCCATCAGTTCTTTGGTCACTTTTGTCGCGGAGCGGACCATGAGCACTTTCGGATTAAGCTTAATGATTTCAGCCGTCTTCGCCGCGCCTTCGAGCTTCGATACATCATGCACACCTGAAACCGTCAGCTTAGCCACATCGACCGGATCGGCCGCAACCACTTCATCACCCTTGATGCGGACTTCAGAGCGGAGCTTCACGGATTTGATATCTTTAATCTGCACATATCTCAGATAGGTATTTTTTGGAAACAACGGATTGGTATAATCTGATTTTTTCATCATGCTGGAGTAGGCGGGATTATCAAAAAGGATAATCGAGGCATGTTCGGTATCGCTCGCAGTGTTTAAAACAAGTTCAGCCTGATCTTCATTTTTTCCCGCGAAACCCTCCGCTTTCAAAAGGACGTCTTCCGGGACGTTTTCCCAATGGATCGATTGAATTTCATGAGAAAAATAGGGGGATGCCATGCCGGAAACTTGACGCCTTAAAGCGCGCTCGATAACGTTAAGCGCTTTAGGATGATTCCGTTCGACATAAGAACGAAGACCTGCCCGCTTTTGCTCGGTTTGCCAGGCCTGCCATTTGGAATAGCCATACCATGCGGCGCCAGCCGCCATAGATGAAACCGTAATTATCCCAAGCGCGATCTCAACCGTTCCCCTGGCCTCTGACCTGGCCTCAGCTTCAGGGGCTGCGCGGCGGATTCCTGTGATTTTAAAATAACGGGGCGCGCGGTTGCCGTGAAACATCACGACTGCTTCGGCCGAACTCGAAGGTGTTAATTCAAACTCAAAAGCTGTCCGATCAAAATTAAAAACATCGATCCCATTGTTTTTAATTTGGGCGATAAGCATTTCATCAATATTTTTAGGATTAATTCCTATCATGGAATATCCATAATAAGGTGAGGTTGATTTAAACATTTCATTCTTTACCACTTCTCGAATAAAGGTTTCGATCGGATCTATGTATGATGTTCGGAAATACTTTATGATGGAATCAAGCTTTGACTTCAGCTCATCTTCAGTGACAATTTTTCTTAAATTTTTCCAGTAATAAACCAACGCGGCCAAAGGCTCATCAATATTGTTATCTTCGTCCCCCAAAGAAAGGGGCCGCGCTAAAGGCTCGAATGAATCAATGACTTTTCGAATTAGCCGGATATCACCCTTCTCCGTGAGCTGGCTTAAAAATTGACCCATCACCCGGACCGTCAAGTATCCCGCGTCAGTCATCCTAAAATAATAGTTATCAGAATTAGCGTATGTGTGATGCGCGATACCATCGCGAAGTAAAATTTTTATCAGCTCATTCCAAGTATCAATATTAAGCGATTCGGGTTCCGCCCCGGCTAATTTTGCAGATACCCGGTTTAGATATTTTGTGAGTCTTAAATGATCTAACCCATAAAAAATTTGGGCTGCTGTATAAATCATAAAAGCAGGAACGCCAATAAAAACAAAGCCCGTGACAATCAGAACAATCACGCTATCGTCTTTTCCAGCGCGCAGAAATTCATCGATAAGGAAGTTTCCGGCGACCTTAAAGGCGGCTAACTCATAACCAATAAACGTTAAGATACCAAAAAATCCTAAAAGACCCATTGGGCGTTGGTTCTTTATATATAATCCCAGCAATTGGCTTTTTTGCGTTTGGTCTCTAGCTTCGGAGCGGGCTTGAAATTCGGCTATCCTATGTTCAATACTGCCCAAATCAATTTGCGCAAAACGAAGGGCCCGATTAGCAGAACTTATTTCTTGCCGGTAAATACGAACCGATTCTCTTTGATGATCATCATATCCGCCATTCATATGCATGCGGTCCGCTTGCCGATCAATCCATGCGATTTGGCGTTCGTAATACCGAACGGACTCTAAAAGACTTGCGATCACTCCGTCTAAACGTCTTTTTTCTTCCTGCAAATCACTCAAAGAATCGAAGCGGATTTCAGCGCGGGCAAAAACTGTTTTCAAAATTGCCGCGTTAATTTTGGCCTCATCCCATCCTTTTATGCGAAGAACAGGCCCTCCGGACCGCCGGGCTGCCGCGGCAGGAACATTCCGCTGGCGCTCGGATAATCTTTTTGGAAGATTTTTTTCGGGTTTGAGTAAAAGCCAAGCGCCGAGTCCGGAATTAGCCGCGGAAAGAGCATCTCCCGTGTGTTTACCCATCATCACCTGCTCATAAAGGCCTTCATCTCCGGCAAGGGTCATGCGCGGCGTTACCGTAATATAAGGAATATGCTTTTCTTCAAAAAGGGATTTGAGTCCATCCGTGTGAAATCCACCCGCGATTAAGACCACGGCTTGATCCGATTTCTTATTCGCCGTGAGTTTTAGGGTGTTTTCAAAAAGAGCGCGGTCGCGCTGTTCGGACAAACGGTAAAATTCTTCCGCCCGCTGAAGAAGCCCTTCGGGAATCGCGTGAAGTTTCTTTCCGGAAAATTTAGAGAAGCGTTTTTGCAGAGCGCCTTTTTGAATATTTTTCTTGTGTTCGTTATACCGGCGGTAGTCTTCGCGGGTCAGCGTGAGCGCGGTCAATTTTTCGACGGATTGAAAATCTTTATATAAATCGAGGATTTGCTTTTGTTTTTCAGTACGTGCCAGCGCGGCTTCAAGTTTCGCTTCAAGCACGCGCGTTTCATTCATGAGCCCCGAGGTGTTAATTTCTTCCTGCAGAATCAAAAATCCGGTCCAATTAAGAAGCTCGGGATAATTCATCAGAGAAATTTTTGAGGCACGGATTTCTCTAAAAAGGAATTCCATAAAGGTCCGGATCGATTTAACAGACGGCTCAGGAGTATTTGCAACGATCCATGCGCGGAGATCTTTGCTTTCATGGATATTTCCGAGCCTCTGAAGGCCTTCGGTAAGAAAGTTGAGTGTTTTTTGATTTTTGATTTGTTCCGGCAGCAGCGCGGAGAGGCGGTCCGTTTCCACGCTCAGCATTTCCGGTTTCAATTCGCTCTGGATTTTTTCCGCGGTCATTAAGCGGGTAAGGCTCGGCCAATTAAATTGGCTACGCGCGTCGGTTAAATCAATTTTCAGATATTTGGCCGCGAAATCCCGGAGGGCGTGAAAATAATCGAGGTGATCGACTCCCCCGTCCCAGGCACGGCTCGCGCGGAGCATTGCGCTGAGGTCTTTAGGTAAATAGGCGGCTATTTTTTCAAGTTCAGCGCCGTAAGTTTTTAGAATATTTTCAACAGGATGTCTAAACCGCGTCACCGCCTGATAAGCGTGATAACTTTTCCCGTAAAGTTTTAAATCATCCACGCCATAAAGCGCGGTTCCGTGTGTTTTTTGTGCGAGCGCGAAAAGCTCCGCGCCGGTCAATTCTCCCTGCCCGGCCAAATCCTCATAAACTGCCTGGTTGGCTTCAGGGACCGGGAAAAAATAAAACTTCGCGGCGTCAATCTTCCCCTGCGCGGCCTCGAGCGCGACGGCCGCTATTTTCTTTTCACGGATTAAATGTTCAAGCAAGGCCTGAATATTGCGCTGAGCTTCGGGATGCGCGTGCGCGTCTTGGATATAAATAATAGGCGCCTGAGGAGAGGAAGAAATGGGAAGAAATTTTGAGTCAAGGGTTCCAAGAAATTCGGGAATTTTGATGGAATCAAGCAGCGCCGATCCGGTTTGACCATTGGAGGAAAAGGGATTCACCAAAGCCGGAGCCGACCAAGCGATGGTATTGCAGGTAAATATAAAAGAAAGGAAAAACGCGGAAATACGCAAAAAACCCGCCTTTTTATAGGGGGCCAAGATGGTTTTACACCTCTTTGTGAAAACCTTTAGTAAATCCACAAAAAATTTTCCCTCTTTCGAATTCTGATTTTTTGCTGCAGCACTACGGACACGCTTGAAGACGAGGGTTCTATAGAAATGAACTTGGGAAAAGTTAACACACGGGGAGGGAGGCGTCAAGAAATCGGGTAAAAGAAAAATCGACGCCGAAATTGCTGAAATACTAAATTAGCGGATGATGACGGATGTTATGAAATGCTTGCAGTGATTTTTCGGTAAAATGCCACGGCTTAACGGAAATTATACGGGAAGACGGCCTTCAAGGGCGCGGGCGAGCGTCGCCTGATCCGCATATTCAATATGACTTCCCACGGGAATTCCGCGGGCAATGCGGGTGATTTTTACACCATAAGGTTTGAGCGCCTTGGCAAGATACATGGCAGTTGTTTCGCCTTCCGTATTGGAATTCGTGGCTAAAATCACTTCACGGACTTTGGACTCTTTGACGCGCTTTAAAAGATCAGGCACGCGGATTTCTTCGGGACCAATCCCCTCAAGCGCGGAGAGCGCGCCAAGCAGTACGTGGTAAATTCCGGCGTAATTTCCCGTTTTTTCAATCGCGATCACATCTTTGGGATCTTCCACGACGCAAATGACTCCGCGGTCGCGTCCGGGATTGGCGCAGATTTCACAGATTTTTGAATCTGAAAAATTATGGCAGGCTTCACAAAAAAACACATTTTCTTTAACCCGGACTAAAATCTGCGAGAGTTTAAGCACTTCGTCCCGGTTAGTTTTTAGAAGATGAAAAACAATCCGTTCCGCCGAGCGGCGGCCGATGCCTGGAAGTTTAATCAGGGCCTCGATCAGCTGGCCCATCCAATCCGCGTAGCCTTTCATTTAAAATCCGTACTTCGTGCTTGGTCTATCGCATATCCAAAGAAGGAAATAATCTCGGTAAAGGAGCCCGATCGGCGATGGACGATGGTCGATCGACGCATTTTAGTCCTTTCGTACAATTTTTGCGCCGTCAAAAATCTGGAGGGCTTCGTTAATAATTTCGGGAAGCTGAGAATCTTCAGGGGACGGCTCTGAGGCCGACGCGGGAGCCATCCGCCGGTCTTCGGGTTTTGTGACCACAATTTGAACCCGGGTTTTTCTGCCCCAAATCACTTCAAAACCTTCTTCAACTAGACGGCGGTTGATATCTTTATCAAGCATTTCCTTATGAAATTGAAATTCAGCGGGCAAACCAAGGATCACCGCGGATTCGGTCACTTCTATCGGCGATGACTCAGAAAGAAAGATGCCGATCGACATGCGTTTGGTTTTAACAAAATCAATAACGCGGGGCCAAATTGCCATCACATCATCAATGGATCCTAACGGTCCATCCTGAACCGATACGGCCGCGCTGACTGAAGGTTTCGCCGAAGCTGGAGACGATACCGTTTTTGGCGCCGCTGCCGGTGAGGAATACGATGAACTGTTCATTGATGAAGGCCGCGCGGCAGGCGCCGGAGAAGAAGGCATGTTCGGACGTACTGCGGGCTGCTGCGGCATGGCCGCCGCTTGACGCGCCGAACCCGAGAGCATATCGTCAACCCATTCAAGTCCTTCAAGATGCATTAGTTTTAAAAGAGCCGTTTCGACAAGCAGTTTCGGATTCGCCAAATTCCTTCTTAACTGCCCCTGCAAATTTCCAAGAAGACTGAGCGCGAATAAAATTTCTCCGCGCGAAAAAAGAGTTTTACGCTTTTTCAAACCTTCTAAACCTTCAGCGCTGATTTCAATAAAGTCACCCGCTTTATCGGTAAACTGCAGGACAAGCAAATGCCGGAAAATTTCGAGGAGACCTTTCGCGTACTGCACCAAATCCCGGCCGCCGTCATATAAATCGCTGACAAGCGTGAAGATTTTTTTAACATCTTTCTGATGAATGGAATCCAAGGTCGAAAAATAAACTTCTTCAGAGGCAAGCCCAAGGGCGAGCAGCACATCTTCTTCCTTAATAATTCCGTCTGAGAAACTCGCGAGCTGATCGAGAAGGCTTTCAGCGTCGCGCAAGGATCCTTCACTGGCTTTCGCGATTTCAAACAGCGCGTTTTTTTCAAATTTGAGTTTTTCCGCTTTCGCGATTTCGGTTAATTTTTCAGTAATGCCCGCGGTCGGAATTCTTTTAAAATGAAAGCGGTGGCAGCGTGAAAGAATCGTGAGCGGAACTTTATGCGCTTCCGTGGTGGCGAAAATAAATTTTACATGGGTCGGGGGTTCTTCCAGAGTTTTGAGAAGCGCGTTAAATGCTTCGGTCGTCAGCATATGGACTTCATCAATAATATAAATGCGGAAGCGTCCCGATGTCGGTTTGAATTTTACGGTTTCTCGCAGATTTCGGATTTCATCAATACCGCGGTTAGAAGCCCCGTCAATTTCAAGCACGTCCAGAGAGTTCGATTGGGTAATTTCTACGCACGCGTTACATTTGCCGCAGGGTTTTTCGGTTGGGCCCTTGGCGCAATTCAGCGCCTTGGCGAGAATACGAGCAGTGGACGTTTTGCCGCAGCCTCTCGGACCAGAAAAAATAAAGTTCTGAGGAATCCGCTCCTGGGTAATGGCATTTTTGAGCGTCGTGACAATCGGCTCTTGACCCACGACTTCATCAAAAATTTGCGGGCGGAATTTTCGGGCAAAAACAAGGTAGCTCATCCCGTTACATCTCCAAATTCATTAAAACATTTAGATTCATCTGCATTATCCTAAAAAAATAAAGCCCGCCCCTAAACCCTCTTTGGCTAGAGATGTAACGGGACTCATATGAGCTTGATTCTATCATGAATGATAACTTCGGAGAGGGCGAGATTTGAACTCGCGATACCCTTGCGGGTATAACAGTTTTCGAGACTGCCGCATTCGGCCACTCTGCCACCTCTCCCTAAAACCGGAAACTTAGGGCGTATAGCTTATCGTCAGAGCGGGGTTTGGTCAACGGAAGAAGCTTAGAGGAAATGGCTTAGAGAAGGTGCTCAACGCAAACACGGTTTTTACCCGTATGTTTCGCGTCGTAGAGGGCTTCATCCGCGCGGTGAACCATGGGATCGGGAATCGCTTCACTGGGTCTTAAACTTGCCACCCCCACACTTACGGTCACAGGAATCATCACATCGTGCCACCTGAAAACAGATTTCTCGACCGCCGCGCGCACGCGTTCACCGACATTCTGGGCCGCGTCTTCAAGCGCCGTATTTCTGAGCAAAATAATAAATTCCTCACCGCCGTAACGCGCCACAAAATCAACTTCATGAATCGGCCGCTTGGAACGCAGCCGCGAATGAATCAGCTGCGCGGTTTTTCTTAAAACCATATCGCCGGCCGGATGTCCGTAGGTGTCATTAATTTTTTTAAAATTATCGATATCGATAAGAATGACCGACGCTTTTTCTTTTTTTCGGTAACTCTCAGCCACCACCTGGTTCATGATTTCCCGAAAATGACGGATCACAAAAAGACCGGTCAGCCCGTCGCGGGTAGCTAATTCAAAAAGACGTTTGCGTTCACGCGCGGTCACAATTTGATCATAAACCGCGAGCACGGCAAAAAGGGAAAGCACAAGTAGGGCGGGATGCGCAACATAAAGCCAAACCCCGCTCTGCCATAATGAAATAAAACACACCGTGAGCCAGCCGGCGACAAGAAGGATACCGCCGATAAAGGAAACAGCGCCGCGGTAATAAATGAAAAGAAAAGACGCGATAAAACCAATCATGATGAGACAAAGGGCATGCAGTTTAAAAGTCACGGGAATAATAAATTGCCGGGTCATAAGACTATTCATCACCGCGGCCGTCACGCCCATATTGGGCGAAAGCGATTCATAAGGCGACAAAACCGGACTGGAAAGACCTGAAGCAGTGATACCGATCAAACAGATTTTACCTTTTAATTGGGCGGGCGAAATTCCAGGCTTCATCCCCTGCTCAATGGCCCGGCCGCTTTGAATAATGTCCGCGTAATTAAAGTGCTCATAAGTATTCCGCCAGCGTCCCGGCCACGCGATTAGAAAATTTCCGTCTTTATCAAGCGGAACTGTTAATTGATCCGGAGCAGGCAGGGGCTTTTCAAGAAAATCAAAGGCCGCGCGGAATCCTAAATGAGGGAATACTTCTCCGCCGTAGCCCAAATAAGGCGAGATGCTTCTGACGGTTCCATCCGAATCAACATGAAGATTGATATGTCCGCGGGCAAGGCTTTGCCGCGCGATAAAGTCCGGCCATCCATTCCAAACCTTTTTTTCGCCTTCAGGCTCAAGCACAATCGGCAATGAGTGCACCCAAATTCTTTTTTCCGCTTTTTGCCCCAGGCTCACCGGAAGATAAACATTGCCCGCGCTCTTAACCGCCTTCGCCAATTCCTTTCCTTCATCGGGCAACCCCGACGGAATAAGCACTTGATCAAACACAATCGCTTTGGCCTTCCATTGAGACAGGAGCTTGATCAGCTGAGCGTGATAATCAAGCGGCCATGGCCATCCGCCAATCGACTGAATGCTGTCTTCTTTAATTTCTATCATGACCAGATCAGGATGAATTTTTACCGTGGGCCGCTGACGCAGGAAATAATCGAGCGCGATCTTTTCGAAACGTTCAAGGTTGTTGTTGGGGATGAGCCAGATAAAAAGGGAGATGACCAAACCGCAAATCAGGGCTTGGATAAAATCAAATTTCACGGGACCGTTTTCACGTTTGTCCCGAAGGAAGACTTCCCCTAGTTTTTGAAACGCGCCTTCTGGAAAGTGCATGTCCTAAGCATCGGCAAAATGGGTTAATTTCTGAAAAAAAATGGGCTTTGGGATGTTCCTCGACTACACACCGTTAAACACCCTTCCTAAAGCCCCGCCTACTTCGACTTTTGAGGCTTCGGATTAAATTGACTCTCAAAAATTTTTATCCAATCTCCGAAGCGATTGTCCCGAATACCGGAGTTGCTGGGTGGTGCAGGGGGCGTAGGCGTGCTGGGAGGTACTATTTTCCCATTGCGCAAAGCTTCCATTTGCGCTGGGCTCATCCGCCGCTCTGTTCCCTTCCACGGACCAGGAGGGGTTACCGAATGACCGTTAGGACTTGATAAATTTCTCGGAATTGTAAGACCATGATCCCTTTCTCCCAATCCTGGATTTTGGTCTTTAGGAGGTTGCGCCGGGACTTGTTTTTCTTGTTTCCCTTGGGCCTTTTCGACGCTGATTGTCGGCTGCTGCGCATCAGTGGGGCCAGAAACCGCGATTTCTGCCGCATAAATGGGAACGGCATTAAAACCAAAAATAGTGATGATTACGAATAAAATCATTTTTGGGGTTTTCATTTTTATTTCTCCTCGATCTAGGACATTCTTTATCGTTATTTAAAGACTATCGGGGATTATTTAGAAATACAAACAAGCCATGGGAAATGTTATTTCTTGCTATAAATGCTATAGACAAATGTGAATGTTGGTAGATTGAAGGGAAAGGCAGGAGAATAAAAACAAAAAAGGCCAAGCGGATAACCGCCTGGCCCCTTTTGCATTTTTACTTTTTACTTTTGAATTGCTTTACGAACACCCCATGCTGTTGCCGCAATTGAGGCATTTATAGCAGGAACCGCTGCGAACCGTCACGTGACCGCAGCTTGAGCAAAACGGCGCGTCACCCATCATATGAGAGAGATGCTCATTCGCTCCGGAGGTTCCTTTGACAGGGTTATCCCCCTTCGCCCGGCGAAGCACCGGAGAATCCTGCGCGGTACCGCTCAGCTGCTTTCCGATTTTCGCGGGACCTTCCACCACAATATCTTTAAGAGGCGCGGACATTGTGTGATTGGTTTCGGCAGCCTCTTCTTCATCCGCCGTATTTTTTTTGTTCACTTCCAGATTTTCTAAATTCGGCTGGACCTGAACAAAATCCGTGCGGCCAAGATATTCCATTCCGAGTACGCGGAAAAGATAATCCACAATCGAAGTCGCGTATTTAATGTTCGGATGATCCACAGCGCCTTGCGGTTCAAAACGCGTGAACGTGAAGACGTTCACATATTCTTCAAGAGGAACTCCGTATTGAAGACCTAAAGAAACCGCGATCGCGAAACAGTTCATCATCGAACGGAACGCGGCGCCTTCTTTATGGATATCGATGAATATTTCACCCAAAGTGCTGTCTTCATATTCACCGGTGCGTAAATAAACTTTCTGCCCGCCAACGCGCGCTTCCTGCGTAATTCCGCGGCGTTTTTTGGGAAGACGGCGGCGCTGTAAAGAACGGCCGGGAGCCGCGGCAGGCGCTGGAGCAGCGGCTTTGGCTTCTTCTTTTTTATCCGTCTTGGAGTCAGAAGATTTCGTATTGAGCGGCTGCGAGAGTTTGCATCCGTCACGGTAAAGCGCGACGGCTTTAAGTCCAAGCTTCCAGGACTGCACATAAAGATCTTTGATTTCTTCAACCGTGCTTTCATGCGGCATGTTAATGGTTTTGGAAATCGCGCCCGAAATAAACGGCTGGGCCGCGGCCATCATACGCACATGCGACATCGGCTCAAGGAAACGCTTCCCGAATTTGCCGCACTTGTTGGCGCAGTCAAAAATCGGGAGGTGCTCAGATTTAAGGTGCGGAGCGCCTTCAATTGTCATCATTCCGCAAATAACGTTGTTAGCTTCTTCGATCTCGGCTTTTGAAAATCCAAGCGCTTCAAGCAGATTGAAGTCTTTCTTATCATACTGCTCGGGTTTATAGCCAAGACGCTTCAAAGGTTCTTCGCCCACTGCCCATTTGGTAAAGGCAAATGAAAGGTCAAACACGGAAGGAAGCATATCTTCAATTTTTTTGATTTCTTCCTTATTAAGGCCTTTTTGCTGAAGGGTTTCATGATTAATCCAAGGCGTTCCTTCAAGACGGGCGGTGCCTTTGATGTAATCAATGATGTCTTGAATCTCACCTTCCGCGTAGCCAAGGTTGGCAAGCGCGAGAGGAACTGATTGATTGATAATTTTGAAATATCCGCCGCCGGCGAGTTTCTTGAATTTAACAAGCG
>CAZEFF010000049.1:0-6223 GCA_964511315.1 uncultured bacterium
TACGGTTTTTGGAAATGGACGGATTTCAGAATCAGATTCTCAGTATGCGCAGGCCTACGAGCTTGGCCAGCGGCTAGGCGCGAAAGGTTATGCAGTTTGCAATGGCGGATATGGCGGAGTTATGGAAGCTTCAGCTAAAGGGGCAAAAGAAGCGGGAGCAAAAACAATCGGAATCACATCAAAAGAAGCGTCTATCCCTGCCAATGCTTGGATAGCGGATGAGCGGAAAGTCAGCGGTTGGCGCGATAGACTTTTCAGCCTTATTGAAATGGGAGATGGATATGTTCTTTGTGACGGCGGGACGGGAACTCTGACCGAACTTTTTGTAATTTGGGAAATGACCAATAAAAAACTTCTACAAAAGCCCATTGTTCTTTTGGGGAATCAGCTGAATAGTTTAGTTCAGTCATTAAAATCCAATCCGGCTTTCGCGTTTAATGAATTTCTTAAAACCGCGAAAACTCCTGCGGAAGCGGTGGTTTTTCTGCAATGACGAAGTAGCATGAATTACACGCTTTCAGATTTTGATTATGTTCTCCCCGCGGAATTGATTGCGGCGCTTCCTCCTAAAGACAGGCCCAGCGCGCGTTTGCTTGCTTGCGGCCGCGAAACGGGAAAGTTTTCGCACCATATCTTCCGTGATCTCCCTCAGTTTTTAAAACCCGGTGATTTGCTCGTCCTTAATAATACGAAGGTGATACCGGCCCGTCTTTTCGGCCGCAGGCAATCGGGCGGACAAGTCGAGATTCTTCTTCTTGAAAATGTGCAGGGGAATCAATGGGAAGTTTTGCTGCGTCCCGGAGGCCGCGTGAAAAAGTTTGCCGAAATTTCTTTTGATGATAATGGGAAAGATGCGGGGCTTGAGGCAGTGGTGCTTGATGACGGGAGGCTTGATTCCGGTGAACGAAGAGTTGAGTTCTTTGGAAAAAATGTGCCGGAAAGTTTAAACAAAATCGGGCATATGCCGCTTCCGCCATATATTGACCGTCCGGATGCTGAGATTGACCGGGAAATGTATCAAACCGTTTTCGCGGAAAAAGAAGGGGCTGTCGCTTCGCCGACGGCGGGGCTTCATTTTGATCAGGCCCTTTTGGAGGAGCTGCGTCAAAAGGGAGTAGAAATTGCTTTTGTGACGCTGCATGTGAGTTATGGGACTTTTCAGCCTGTGACGGCCGAAAATCTCACAGATCATAAGATGTTTTTTGAAAATTATGAAATTAATGCTGAAGCCGCGGATAAAATTAACAAAGCTGCGGCTGAAAATCGGCGCGTTATCGCTTGTGGGACAACATCCGTCAGAACATTAGAATCTGCGGCCGATGATCAAGGGAAAGTCCATCCAAAACGCGGAAAAACAAACTTGTTTATTTATCCGCCGTACTCGTTTAAAGTTGTGCGCGGTTTAATCACCAATTTTCATCTGCCGAAAAGCACACTCCTGTGTTTGGTCGCCGCCCTCGCGGGCCATGAAAATTTAAAGAAATACTACGCGGAAGCGATTCGTGAAAAATACAGATTTTACAGCTATGGAGACGCGATGCTGATTTTATGAAAACGATTGAGAAGAGAGAGAAATTTGAGTTCGAAGTA
Source organism: uncultured bacterium (assembly GCA_964511315.1). Taxonomy (GTDB): domain Bacteria; phylum Omnitrophota; class Omnitrophia; order Omnitrophales; family Aquincolibacteriaceae; genus CAZEFF01. The sequence continues at coordinate 1,591 of CAZEFF010000049.1, forward strand.
ACGAGCCAGGATACTCTAACTGGCGCGCGGACGGGAGTCTGCCATACAGCGCATGGTTCTTTTGAGACCCCGGTATTTATGCCGGTCGGTACTCAGGCGGCGGTGCGAGCTCTGACCCCGAAGGACTTAAAAGAAGCGGGTTCCACGATTATTCTTTCTAATACGTATCATCTCTTTATCCGCCCCGGCATGGAGCTCATGCGCCAATTTGGAGGCCTGCACAAATTCATGGGCTGGGACGGACCGATTTTAACGGATAGCGGCGGCTACCAGGTATTTTCGCTCAGCCGCAGACGGAAAATTGAAGAAGATGGTGTGACTTTTTTTTCTCATTTTGACGGAAGCGAAATTTATCTTAGCCCTGAAATCGTGATGGATATTCAGGAGGCTATCGGAAGCGACATTGCTATGATTTTTGACGAATGTCCGTCCCCGACAAAAGACAAAAAAATTATCCGTGATTCCATGGAGCTTACTTTGCGCTGGGCCGCGCGCGCCAAAAAATATCACAAGATGAAATCTCAGGCCTTGTTTGGCATCGTGCAGGGCGGATTTTTCCCGGATCTCAGAAAAGAATCTTTAGAGCGGACTGTCGAAATTGGTTTTGACGGTTACGCGCTTGGCGGGCTTTGTGTGGGCGAAGATAAGCAAGATACTCTCGATGTTTTTGATGCTGTGGTCCATCTGATGCCTCAGGATAAACCCAGATATCTGATGGGGATTGGAACACCGCTTGATTTTGTCGAAGCGGTTTCACGCGGTGCGGACATGTTTGATTGTGTGAATCCCACACGGTACGGCCGCAGCGGCGTGGCATTCAGCGATCGGGGGATGGTCGTGGTCCGCAATTCAAAGTACGCGCGGGACGAATCGCCTATTATGGAAGGCTGTGAATGCTACTCTTGCCGGAACTTTTCACGGGCCTATTTCAGGCATCTTTTCAACACGAATGAAATGCTGGGCCCTCAGCTTCTCTCTATACATAACGTCCACTTTTTTGTCCAGTTTGTTAAGACGATTCGTGGTAAAATCCGCACTGGCGAGTTCGCAGAATTCAAAAAAGATTTTATGAATCATTTTGACCCAGAATGCCGTTAATACTAGGCATCATCCCGTCCGGCCAATAGCCGGGCAGAACAATCTAAAGGAGTAATTCATGTTTGAAAAGATCGCTTACGCAGCACCTGCCGCAGCCGCGGCTGGAGAACAGCCCAATCCCTTGCTTAGTTTCGCGCCGCTCATCCTTGTTTTTGGCGTTTTCTATTTCCTGATTATCCGTCCCCAGCAAACCCGTCAAAAAGAACTCCAGAAGCAAATCGATAACCTCAAAAAAGGGGATAAAATCGTGACTGCTGGCGGCGTCATTGGAACGGTGACCAGCATTCAAAACGATTATGTCGTCATTAAAGTAGGTGATAATGAAAACACTAAAATGGAAATTCTCAAAAGCGCCGTCACTGGCCTTCGTTCATAGAGAGGTTTTATGGGTAAAAATTTTCCTTTAAGAGTTCTTTTAACTGTTGGGGTTGTGGCGCTTTCCATTTGGAAAGCCTACCCGCCTCAAGAAAAGATTAATTTGGGTCTCGATCTTCAGGGCGGCATGCAGCTCCTTTTACAGATTGAGACAGATAAAATTCCCGCGGAAGCCCGTCAGGATGCTACGGACCGCGCGGTAGAAATTATCCGCAACCGTATCGATGAGTTTGGCGTGCGGGAACCCATTATTTCTAAACAGGGCAAGGATCAAGTTGTTGTGCAGCTGCCTGGTGTGACGGACCGCGCCCGGGCCAAAGACATTGTGGGTAAAACCGCGCATTTGGAATTCCGACTTGTCTCTGACAATCCCGATCTGCTTAAACAGGCGGATGAAGGTAAAATGCCCGAAGGATATGATTACCTTGAGCTTCGTAAAGAACAAGCGATCGGAGCCAGCAAAATTTTAGTGGCGAAAGAAGCCTCTTTGACAGGGGACCATTTAACAACGGCGGCGGTAGGTTTTGATCAATATGGTCAGCCCATTGTGAATCTTGAATTTGATAAAGAAGGGGCTAAAAAATTTGATCAAGTCACTTTCCAAAGCATTGGGAAGCAGCTTGCGATTGTGCTGGATGGAAAAGTTCATTCGGCGCCTGTGATTCGCGACCGTATTCCGAATGGAACCGCGCAAATTTCCGGCAACTTTACCGCGGATGAAGCCAGTGATTTGGCGCTCATTCTTCGCGCCGGCGCTCTTCCTGCGCCGGTCTCTATTATCGAGGAGCGCACGGTGGGACCGACCTTGGGCCGGGATTCAATTGAAAAGGGAGTTAAAGCCGGCATTGTTGGAACTATCATGGTTTTCTTGTTTATGCCGCTTTACTATCTTCTCGCCGGGTTTGTCGCGAATATTGGATTGTTAGTTTATGTGATCATGGTGATTGGTTCCATGGCGTGGTTGGGATCCTCTCTGACTCTGCCGGGTATTGCGGGTTTCATCCTCTCGATTGGAATGGCGGTAGACGCGAATATTCTTATTTCTGAACGTATGCGTGAAGAATTAGCTCTCGGGAAACCCCCGCGCGCGGCTATTTCAGCCGGCTATCACCGGGCTTTCGCGGCGATTCTTGATTCTAACGTGACAACACTGATCACTTCACTGCTGCTGTTTGTTTTTGGAACGGGGCCGCTGAAAGGCTTCGCGGTTACTTTGACCATCGGTCTAATCGCGTGCATGTTTTCATCCTTGTTTGTCACGCGCGTTGTTTTTGATTTTATTTCAGCCCGTAACCCTAATGTTAGCTTGAAAATGATGCATTTGATCGGCGTGACGAATTTCCGGTTTCTTAAAGGCCGGTTTTTAGCTTACGGGTTCTCTGTTTTGACTTTAGGCCTTGGGCTTTTTGCTTTTTTTTCCCGCGGAGCAGAAAACTTCGGTGTGGAGTTTTCGGGCGGTACCTCTGTGCAAATCGCATTTACTAAAACAGTGGATTCAGCTTCCCTGAGAAATGCTCTCGAGAAAGAAGGGATTAATGATCCGAGCGTGCAGATTTATGGCGAGCCTTCGCAGAATCAATTCACCATCAAAACAAAATCTTCCGATACAAAGCAAATTGAAGCTGCCGCGGAAAAATTAGCCGGTAAGGATTTCCAAGTCTTAAAGGTTGACGAAGTGGGCCCCGCAGTGAGCGGAGATTTAAAAACAAAAGCGCTTTGGGCGGTGTTCTGGTCCTCCCTCGGAATTTTGATTTATGTGGCTTTCCGCTTTCAATGGCAGTTCGCGTTTGCCGCGGTGGTTGCTCTTTTACACGATACACTTTTCACTTTTGGGATCTACGCGTTAAGCGGACGTGAAATTAACCTTTCCATTGTGGCGGCAATTCTGACGATCATGGGTTATTCAGTGAATGACACCATTGTCACCTTTGACCGTTTGCGTGAAAATTTAAAAGTTGTCCGGAAAAAAACTTTCCTGGAACTTGTTGAGCTGAGTATTAATCAAACGCTTGGCCGTACCTTGCTGACAAGTTTAACCGTGCTTTTCGGCGCTTTCGCCCTATTCTTCTTTGGCGGCAGCGGGATTAATGATTTTGCTTTCGCTCTCTGCGTAGGGTTTGGGGTCGGTATTTATTCGACAATTTTTGTGGCATCGGCCGTTCTTGTGGATGTCCACGGAGGGACAAAAAATACTCCGTCTCCCGCGGCAGTCCCCGCAAAGGCGGCGGCAGTTAAGAAAAAATAGTTTTAAGTCAGAAAAAATATACAGGGGTCAGACCTATTGGGTCTGGCCCCTTTTCATTTTGCGGATAGGAAGGATATGGTAAGATGCCCGCATGTCTTTATTCTCAGCCCCTGAAATAAGCCCCCGCCTTGCTGAAATCTTAGCTAAGCGCGGCTTGACCAGCCCTTCTGACATTGAACAGTTTTTAAATCCCGCCCTGACGCGCCTTTATGATCCTTTTTTGATGAAGGGAATGCGGGAAGCTGTTGAACGAATCAGGCTTGCCGTGTCGCGCAATGAGAAAATTCTTATTCACGGAGATTATGACGTGGATGGGATTACGGCGGCGGCTATTATCGCGAAGACTCTGACGATTCTGAAAGCAGATTGCCAAACTTTTCTTCCTGATCGGGCAGAAGACGGATATGGAGTGAGCGGGCGCGCGATTGAAAAAGGAAAAGCGGAAGGTGTTTCACTTTTAATTACGGCTGATTGCGGTGTTACCGCGGAAAAAGAAATTAAGCTCGCGCGGTCACTCGGCGTTGATGTTATTGTTATTGATCATCACCGTATTTCCGCAAATGGTTTGCCACCTGCAAATATTATTTTGAATCCTCTCCAGGAGGGGTGCCCCTATCCATTCAAAGAGCTTTCCGCGGGCGGCCTCGCGTTTAAATTGAGTCAGGCGCTTTTAGGAGATATCGCGTATCAATTTCTAGATCTTGCGGCCACTTCCACGGTTTGCGATGTCGCGCCTCTTAAAGATGAAAATCGAATCATTGTTAAGAATGGTCTGACCTGGCTGACGGAAAGAAAAAACCTGGGAATTAAGGCGATTGCAGAGGCCGCGAACGTCCGGGTGAAAGAACTTAATACAGGGCATATTGGTTTCATGCTTGGCCCAAGAATTAATGCCGCGGGACGTATGAGTTCGCC
>CAZEFF010000049.1:6323-7529 GCA_964511315.1 uncultured bacterium
ATTTACTCAGCTAAATTGAAAGTTTGGCAGGGGAGAGAAAGCCTTAGCCTGGATGCCAAAGAAATCAAACCTGCCTGAAATTAAATTCGAAACTTAAAATATTGGTTGTTTAGAAATGATGGGGTTTAAAGATTGAAGATTCGAGCTTAAGCCGCTACTGGGGCAGGCTTTTTGCCGAAGGAAACGGCCTTCACAACTTTTCCAGCTTGAAGGCAGGAGACGCAGATATTAACGCGGCGGACGGTTCCATTCGGGAAACGGGCCTTCACGCGCTGAATATTGGGGAAGAAACGGCGGCGGGTGATGCCAGTAGTCTTTTTACCGATACCGCCTGATTTCTTGGAGAGACCGCGCCGGGCGATTGAACGGCCGACAATCGGTTTTTTTTGGCAAAATTCACATGTCTGCATAGAGGGCGTATTATAGCGATGAGATGAAACTTGGCAAGGCCTTTTTTCTGATATATACTCGCCCTCATTCCCATCCCCTAATTGGCTTTTGACGAGGTGAAATATGCTGTTTAAATCTTCTAAGTCAGGCAGTAAAAGCAAGTTAAGGAAGGTAACTTTTGAGTATTATGCTCCGCAAGCTAAAAAGGTAGGGGTGGGCGGGACATTTAACAGCTGGAACGCCGAAAAATCACTGATGAAAAAAGAGGGAAATGGGCAATGGCGGGTTGAAATGGAGCTTTTGCCTGGGCGATACGAATACCGCTATCATGTCGACGGCGACTGGCAGAATGATCAGCGCCCCGTAGAATGTGTGCCGAATGCATTTGGCACCTGGAATTGTGTCATCGAAATTTCCTAACCGGCCCTCCTGAGAGATAAAATCAAGGTATAATTATTTTATGAGAATCGTTTCTGTTGCTTCTGAGATGGTGCCCTTCGCCAAAACCGGTGGATTGGCGGATGTTGCCGGGACTCTGCCTAATGAGCTCAAGGCTTTAGGGCATGAAGTCATCGCATTTCTTCCTCATTACCGGGGTGTGGACGCCAACCGCTGGCAGATTAATCTGGCGATTCCACGGCTTGATGTCCCTATGGGGCATACAAAAGAAATCGCCCGCGTTTTTAAAACCAAGCTTGAAAGCGGCGTTGAAGTTTATTTGATTGATCATCCCGAATACTTTTTTAGAGACGGACTTTATGGCACGGCGCATGGTGATTATCCGGATAATGACCGGCGGTTTACATTTTTTCAGCG
>CAZEFF010000049.1:7629-16363 GCA_964511315.1 uncultured bacterium
AAGGTGAGTTTCTTAAAAGGCGGCCTGGTCGACGCGGATTCCGTGACAACGGTGAGCGAGCGTTACGCCAAGGAAATTCAGACCAAAGAATTCGGATGCGGCATGGAAGGTGTTTTGGGAAACCGCCGGGATATCCTCGTTGGAATTGTAAACGGAATTGATACCAAAGAATGGGACCCCGAAACGGATAAAGATATTGCTGCGCGCTACAATGTTTCGCAGATTGAGAAAAAAAATCAGAATAAAGCGGCTTTGCAGAAAGAAAATGGATTTGCGGTTGACCCCAAAATTCCTGTTTTGGGATTTATTTCTCGGCTTGTCGATCAAAAGGGTCTGGATATTTTGGTACCGGCCATTGAATCGATCGTTAAACTTGGCGCTCAGTTTGTGCTGCTTGGAACAGGTGAGGAGCGGTACCATCATGTGCTTCGTGATTTAGCCAAGAAAAACAAAGGCAAATTCAAAGCGCATATTTTGTTTGACGCGAAAGTCGCGAAATCAATTTACGCGGGTTCCGACATGTTTTTAGTCCCTTCCTATTTTGAACCTTGTGGGTTGGGGCAAATGATCGCGCTTCGGTTCGGTACCATCCCGGTTGTCCGCGCTACAGGCGGATTGGCGGATACAGTTCATTCCTTTAATGCTAAAACAGGTGAGGGAAACGGATTTTCTTTTGAGGAATACACTTCAGAGGCTTTGATTGGATCAATTCGACAGGCTTTGGAAACTTTTTGGGACGCCCCGACATGGCATCGTCTGGTTCAAAACGCGATGGCCTGTGATTTTTCCTGGTCAGCCTCCGCGAAGCAATACATTAAATTATTTGAACAGACAAAACGCCGTCCTTTGGAAGGTTTAAACAAATGAGTGATTCGCAAGATGTTTTAAAAATCGGCCGTTACGAGCTGGCTTCTAGACTTATTATTGGAACGGGAAAATATTCGACGCTTGAAGTCATGGCGGAAGCGCATAAAGCTTCCGGCGCGAGCATGGTGACGGTTGCGATCGCGCGCGTGAATTTGGAAGATAAATCTCAAAAAAACATTCTCGATTTCATTGACCGAAAAAAAATGATTTTGCTTCCGAATACGGCGGGCGCTTATACGGCAGAAGACGCGGTTCGTATCGCGCGCTTGGCCCGCGCTGCCGGCTGCGGTGACCTTGTAAAGGTCGAAGTGATTGGGGATAAAAAAACGTTGATGCCGGATGTGATCGGGCTTCTTGAAGCCACAAAAATTCTTGTGAAGGATGGATTTACAGTCATGCCTTATACGACGGATGATCCTGTACTTGCTAAAAAATTAGAAGATGCCGGTGCGGCTTGCGTAATGCCGCTTGCCGCTCCGATTGGTTCTGGCCGTGGGATTCAAAATCCTCTCAATCTTAAATTTGTGATGGAAGCTGTTTCATGCCCCGTGATTGTCGACGCGGGTGTGGGAACGGCTTCGGATGCCGCTGTCTGCATGGAACTTGGCGCGGACGGTGTTTTAATGAATACCGCGATTGCTGAAGCCAAAGACGCTGTTTTGATGGCCCACGCGATGCGCGAAGCGGTTTCCGCCGGCAGAAAGGCCTTTATCGCGGGCCGTATGCCGATACGCGAATATGCCTCTGCTTCCAGCCCCCAGGAAGGTCTTCGTTCCAAAAAAGTTTTAGCCTAAATTCTCAATCAATAAGGACGGTTTAAAAATGTACAAGATCGCATTACTTCCAGGAGACGGTATCGGTGTTGAAGTCGCGGAACAAGCGGAGCGCATTTTGCGCAAACTCGCGCAGGAATTCCATTTGGTATTTGAAATCGAAAAAGGAATTGTAGGCGGCGCTTCCATTGATAAATTTGGCGTTCCCATCACCCCCGAAACTTTGGAGTTTGCTAAAAAAGCGGACGCGGTATTTCTTGGCGCGGTGGGCGGGCCCAAATGGGACAATGTTGAAACTTCGAAGCGTCCCGAAAAAGCGCTTCTCGGACTCCGCAAATCGTTGGATGTTTTCGCGAATCTTCGTCCGGTCAAAATGTTTCCCCAGCTTTCATCCCACTCTCCTTTAAAAGAAGAAATAGTGAAGGGACTCGACTTTTTAATTTTACGTGAACTGGTCGGCGGAATATATTTTGGAACTCCCCGCGGAATCAAAGCGCTTCCGGGCGGCGGGGAAGAAGGCATTAACACTGAAGTTTACACCACGCCGCAAATTGAGCGGATCGCGCAAAAAGCCTTTGAATTCGCGCGCAAACGTAAGCGCCGCGTGACATCTGTCGATAAAGCGAATGTTCTTGAATCAAGTCAGTTGTGGCGAAAAGTTGTAACCGAAGTGTCGAAGCAGTTTCCGGATGTTCAGCTCGATCACCGTTATGTGGATGATTGCGCGATGCAGCTGATCCGTAATCCCGGGCAATTTGACGTGATTGTCACCACTAATTTATTCGGGGATATCCTGAGCGATGAATCCGCGATGCTGACTGGGTCTATCGGGATGCTGCCCTCAGCTTCAATCGGCCACCAGCACGCGATGTATGAACCTGTGCATGGTTCGGCGCCAGATATTGCCGGTAAAGATATGGCGAATCCATTAGCAACTATTTTATCGGTGGCCATGATGCTCGAATGGAGCTTCCAGCTTTTTGAGCTTGCGCGCGTAGTGGAAGGCGCTGTCGAAAAGGTTTTGACTGAAGGTTACCGGACTGCGGATATCTGCGACCGCGACGGCACGCAAAAAATTGGATGTTCAAAAATGGGCGAATTGGTCGCCGCGAAAATTAAAGCTTAATCAGGAGAATGGCAATGAAGAAAGTAAATGTCGCAGTCATTGGCGCAAAAGGCGCGGTGGGGCATGAAATTATCCATCTTTTAGAAAAGAGAAAATTCCCCGTAGGAGAATTTTATCCCTTTGGATCCGCACGGACTGCAGGCCAAAAAATCTCATTCAATCGGAAAGAGTATATCAACCGGGAATTAAAATCTCAGCCCGGGGAATTTAAAGGGGTTGACGTCATTCTCTCGAGCCCAGGCGCGTCTGTGAGTAAACAATTTGCTCCGCACGCGATAAAAGACGGCGCGCTCATTATTGATAATACGAGCGCGTTCCGAATGAATCCGGATGTTCCTTTGGTGGTGCCTGAAATTAACGGCGATGATATTTTTAAACACAAAGGCATTATCGCGAACCCTAATTGTTCGGCGATCATTATGCTGATGGCCATTGCGCCGCTACATAGAAAAAATAAAATTCGCCGGGTGTTGTGCGCAACTTATCAAGCAGTGAGCGGAGCGGGCGCGGTAGCTATGGAAGAATTAAAAGATCAAACCCGTGAAGTCCTGGACGGAAAGCCCGCAACCAAAAAAGTTTTTCCGCATCAAATCGCCTTTAATCTTTTTTCTCATAATGCGGCGATTGAGCACGATGGTTATAATGGGGAAGAACTCAAGATGATTCAGGAGTCCCATAAGATCCTCCATGATAACTCCATAAAGATTGTCACAACGTGCGTCCGCGTGCCGGTTTTGCGCGCGCATACAGAAGTGCTGTATCTTGAGTTTGAGAAGCCTATGAGCCCTGAAGAAGCGCGCGAAATTTTGAGAAAATCTCCCGGCGTTGATATTCAGGACGATCAAAAGTCTAATCATTTTCCCATGCCGATTGAGGCGAGCCACAGAGAAAATGTTTTAGTGGGCAGAATACGCAAGGACTTATCATCTGACAATGGTCTCGCGATGATGGTTGCTGGGGATCAATTATGGAAAGGCGCCGCGCTGAATGCCGTACAAATCGCTGAAGCGTGGCTGAAGAGCAAAGCGTAAGTGCCTCGCAATATTAAACTTGTCCTTGAATATGACGGCGCGGCTTTTCATGGATTTCAAAAGCAGCCTAACCGGCCGAGCATTCAAGAGGCTCTCGAATCCGCGTTCTTAAAACTTTTCGGCAAACCCATAAAAATTTCTTCGGCGAGCGGCCGTACTGACGCGGGAGTCCACGCGGACTGCCAGGTTGTTAATTTTAAATGTCCAAGCGCCATGCCGGCTGTGCAAATTCAAAAAGCACTGAATGCGCATTTGCCGGATGCGATCGTAGTGAAATCCGCGGAAGAAGTGAATAAGAATTTTCATGCGAGGTTCAGCGCCAAGTCAAAAGTTTATGAATACCGTATTTGGAACAGCCGCGTGCGTTCGCCGCTTTTAGCCGCACAGACTTATCATGTTCCTTATCCGCTTAATTTAGCTAAGATGAAGCGGGCCGCAAAAATTTTGACAGGGAAACATGATTTCCGTTCATTTTGCACCGCAGGAAAAGTCAGAAGGGAAAATACCGTCCGGACAATGAAGCGAATTCAAATTAAGCGGAGTCAAGGAGGTTTGATTTCCATTCAATTTGAAGCGGATGGATTTTTGTACCGGATGGTCCGCAATCTTGTGGGACTTTTGCTCGATGCGGGCAGGGGAAAGATCGATTTAGGAGAGGTTCAGAAGGTGCTCGCGGCGAAGGATCGGAGAGAGGCTGGGCAGATGGTTCCCGCGCATGGACTCAGGCTATCACACGTAACCTATTGATAACATTAGGGTTAAGAATTTGATAAATATTTTTGACAAGGCGTATCCCATTTGATATACTTGCGTCTCTTTTTTACCCAGAAAGTAATCCAAAAATGAAAACTTATATCCCGAAAGAAAGCGATTTTAAAAGAAAGACCTACTTGGTAGATGCCTCAGGTAAAACCTTGGGCCGTCTAGCCACCCGCATTGCTACCGTTTTGATCGGTAAAGGCAAAACCGTTTTTGCCCCAGATCAACTTTCGGGCGATCAGGTTATTGTGATTAACGCTAAAAAGATTTATATCAGCGGCCGCAAGCCTCAGCAAAAAATTTATACGCATTACTCCGGTTATCCCGGAGGATTGAAGTCTTATACCTTTGAAGAACTTCTTGCGAAGAAGCCCGAAGAAATTATTACCCGCGCGGTTTCCCGCATGCTCCCTAAAAATACTTTGGGCCGTGAAATGCTCCGCCGTTTACGTGTTTATGCCGGAAGCGAACATACCCATCAAGCTCAAAAACCTGAAATTATGGAAGTGAAGTAATGGCTGAAAAAAAGAATTACTACGCGACTGGAAGAAGAAAAAGTTCAATCGCCCGTGTTTGGATTTATCCCGAACAAAAGGGGATCTCAATTAACGGTAAAGAATCTTCGCAGTACTTGGTTCGTCCCACGCTTCAGATGAAGGTGGAAATGCCGCTCAAAACGATTCAATCTCTTGAAAAATTCCGCATTCGCGCCAAAGTTAACGGCGGGGGAATTGCCGGTCAAGCAGGGGCTGTGCAGCTTGGAATCGCGCGCGCGCTTGTAACCTATGATGAGAAGCTCCGCCCGGCGCTTCGTAAGGGCGGTTTCTTAACCCGTGATCCGCGCGAAAAAGAACGCAAAAAATTCGGCCGCAAAGGCGCCCGCAGAAGCTTCCAATATACCAAGCGGTAATGCGGAGAATTGTTTATATTCTTCTTTTGGTTTTTCTCGCGGCAACTCTTTCCGCTTGTCAGGGTTTTCTAGAAGACTACAGCTACAAACCTTTAGGGACATCTTCAGGTTCCTAACCAAATTTTACTCCCAGGGGTCATGCCTCGAATTCGAGTTTTAGCTATCAGCCTTGGCTTTGCCTTGGTTTTGATTCTTTCGGCATTCTTTGTGGTCCTCCGTGTATCTATCCGTCCTGAATCCTTGCGCGACAATGTTGTCTCAGGAATTCAAACTGTCACCGAAGCTAAGCTCAATTATCAATCTTTTGATGTAAGTTATTTCCCCTGGATTGAAGCGCGCATGAAATCCCCCGAACTTGTTTTTAAAAATGGCACTGAAAAGAAATTGCGGGCCGATCTTTTAAAGATCCGCCTGAGCCCTTTTGCGGCTCTCATGGGGCGCGCGGATATTCACCGGATTACTGTTGAAAAAGGCGAGGCAAAGGTGCCTATTTCAAAAAAGTCATATTTGAAAGTTTTGGATATTCATGACATCAATTTATCACTGACTTCCGTAAAGCTAAATCGGCCGATCAAAATACAGATGAAGGGGGCTTTGGGCGGTATTTCAGACGCGATCTCGCTGCAAGGCCAGTTTTCGGTGGCTCAATGGGAAAAATGGGATTGGCAGGCTTTTTCCGTTGATGCGCATTTAAATCTTAAAAATTGTCCGATGGTAGAGCTTGTAAAGCAGCTTGACCCTAGTTTTCCCGCGCTCGCGCAAAAAGGAGCGTTGAACGGTCACATTCATGTTCATAAAAGCGCGACGGAAAAGCAGCTTCGGGTTGAAGGGGAATCCGCGGTACAAAATTTTGTTTACCAGGCGCAAAGCGAATCTAACACGCGTTCTTCGCCTGAAATTAACGCGAAAATTGAAACTGATTTTGCATGGAATCCGGAATCGGAAGCGATCGATATGAAATACATGTCGTTGTCCTCACCTCTAGGAAAGCTTGAAACGCAGGGCCGTATTCTTTTTGGAACGCGGGAAGTTCAAGAGGTGAGAATTATGGCTTCCGATATCGCGCTTGAAAGTCTCTCGCAGTACAATCTCTTCTTTAAAGAGGCAATTCCATTTAACTTCGGATTCTCGGGGAAAAGTAATTCCGAAATTTCTATTAATGGGACTCTTGACCATTTATCAATTCATGGAAGCTGGGATTTAACCCCGATGCTTTTTGCTTACGGCCGGTTTTTTTCTAAACCGAAAGATGTCCCGGCTAACCTTATTTTTGATTTACTTCTAAAGGATTTAAAAACCATAAATGGCGATTTTTCGCTGAAGCTGAAAGAAGTGATGCTCAAGGGGACATTTTCTGATTTGGATTGTGAAACCGGAATTGGCGAACTCAACGTGATTACCAATAAATTTTCAATCGAGGGTTGGGAGGCTTATCTTCCGCCGTTTGAAAAAGCTCATTTGAATGGCGATGTTAAAATTCTTGGTAACTTCAAAGGGAATTTACAGATGCCTGAACAAACTGAGAAAATGTTTAACGTGACTTTCCAGGATGTGTCGCTCCTTAATGATAATAGCGAGGGGATCAAACACTTATCCTTTCAAATTGATGCGAGCCCTGTAGCGATCTATTTTAAAGACGCGCAATTCGAATTGAATAAATCAAAGGTTGCGGGCGGATTTACTGTGTTTCAGCCCGGTCCGTCGGCTCACCTGCAAGGAAAAATTAATTCCGAGCATTTAGAGCCGTTTGATTTTTTAAGGTCATTCCGAGCATTTATGAAAGATTGGTTTTCAGAAGATACCCGCCAAAATTTATTAAAGGCGCAGGAATACGCGGGATTTTTCTTTCCTGAAGGCGCTGGTGTTGATGATTTGACTGCGGACATAGAGCAGAAAGATCAAGAGTGGACTCTTTCCAGCACGCAGTTCGAGCTTTACGGCGGGAGCGCGAAATTACGCGGAGGGTATAAGCCCGCGGCAAAGCCCACCAGTTTTTGGGGGCATTTTGATTTAGATCATGTTAACTTGGGCAAGTTTCTGGATTTTAAAACACAAAAAGGGCAGGCAAAAATCGCTGAGGGAATTTTCTTTTTGACAGGTGATTTCTCCGGAGAAAATCTTGAGGCTTCTGATTGGTGGAAGAATCGTTTGACGGGGCAGGGCTCCTTTTCGATGACAAACGGTATATTCTCAACGATTGATCTTATGGAAGGAATCGCGAGTATCGATGAGCTTGCAGCGATGCGCTCGTTTACATCCGGGAATACTTCTTTTGATGATCTGCATGCTGATTTCTCGCTAAAAGACGGAAGGGTATCGACTGAAAATCTTGTTATGGTTTCTCAGAATATTTCCGCGAAAGGAAACGGCGAATTGTCGCTCGAGGGGCTGCTGAACTACAGGCTCGAGGCCTTTTTAGCCTCGCCTCTGGCAGGTAAGATTACGGACCCTCTTTTGGGTTCTTCGGATGTTTCTTCCCAGGATAAATTGCTCGGCCCGATCCCCTTTTTGCTGTCAGGTCCGTTTGATAAACCGGAGCTCAAAACAGATCCTTCCCGTCTTCCGGAACTTCGCGACAATCTTCTTAAGGGAAGCGCTCAGAAAGTTTTGCGCAATTTTTTACCGGAAGATTTCTTCTTTAAACGCCGCGATAACTCCTGACGCACTTTTTTAATCAAAAGTCTTGCTGCCTTTTCTTCCGAATCTTTCCGAGTGGGACCTATTGCCGATGCTTTTAATAAACGGTGCACGGAAACGGCGGTCTTGCTGCCTTCGGGGGAATGTTCGCTCGCGTAGACCGGAAGTTTTTGCCAGTGACGCTGAACGAGTTCTTGCAAAGTGCTTTTGGGATTAGGATCAAGCCGAAATAACCGGCGTGAATCAAAATAGCCTTTGAATAATTTTAGGATTAGCCGTTCCGTAGAATTAAACCCTTGGTCAAAATAATAAGCCGCGAGTAGGGCTTCAAGCGAATCGGCTAGAATTTTTGCAGTAGAAAAATCGCCTTGAGCGATTAAGCTTTTGCCCAGGCGGATGTGACGGCCTAATTTCATGGCTTCCGCGATACGCGCTAATATTTTTCTGGAGACAAGAATAGAGCGGATGCGGCTTAAGAGTCCCTCATCCGCTTCCGGAAAAACTTGGTAGATTTTTCGGCAAATAATGAAGTTGAGGATGCTGTCCCCAAAAAATTCAAGCCTGTCGAAGTCTTCAAGAGGCTCCGGCGGATTTTCGTTGCGGTAGGAAGGGTGACTTAGCGCGGCTTCAA
>CAZEFF010000050.1:0-1276 GCA_964511315.1 uncultured bacterium
GATGATGTCCGCGTAGGGGATACGCTCGCGGATGCTGAAAAGCCCGAAGCTCTTCCTTTGATCAAGATTGATGAGCCTACCATTTCCATGAACTTTTCGCATAACACAAGCCCTTTAGCGGGTAAAGACGGCGGAAAATTTTTAACCTCCCGCCATATTCGTGAGCGCTTGGCGCATGAAGCGATGATGAATGTTGGTATTAAAGTTGAAGAAGTGGACGGCGGGGAACGTTTTAAAGTTTCAGGCCGCGGAGAACTGCATCTTTCCATCTTGATTGAAACCATGCGGCGCGAAGGTTATGAGCTCGAAGTTTCTCCTCCGCAGGTTATCTTTAAAGATATGGACGGCGATAAATTTGAACCGGTGGAAGAAGTGACCATCGAAGTGGAACCTCTTTATCAGGGAACTGTGATGCAGGCCATCGGAGTCCGTAAGGCTGAAATTAAAAATATCGTGAACAGCTCTGTCGGAACTATCCGCATGGAGTTTTTAATTCCTTCCCGCGCGCTGATTGGTTTCCGCAGTGAATTTTTGACGATGACCCGCGGAACCGGAATTATGTACCAGATGTTTCATGAATATCAAAAGTACAAAGGTGAAATTGAAGGCCGTCAGTCAGGCGTTCAGATTTCTCAAAGCGCCGGTGAAGCAGTGGCTTACGCGCTTTGGGGCCTTCAGGAGCGCGGCGAAGTTTTTGTTAAACCAGGCGATACCATTTATGAAGGCATGATTGTCGGTGTGGTGAATAAAGGCAATGATCTTGTGGTCAACGCGAACCGTGAAAAGAAGCTGAGCAATATGCGGTCGACCGGAACAGACGAAGCGATTCAGCTTGTGCCGCCCCGCGAAATGACGCTCGAATTCGCGATTGATTTCATCGAGGATGATGAACTTGTCGAAATTACTCCTAAGAATGTCCGTTTGCGCAAACGTTATCTTACAGAAAATGACCGCAAGGCTTCCGCTCGGGGCGGTTACAAACGCTGCTAAAGAAAGCTCATGATCGAAACGATTGGCCTCATTGCCGCAGTCGCGCTCCCTTTTTGGAATATTCCTCTCATTATTAGAATTATCAAACGCAAATCCTCTGAAGATATCAGCACCCATTGGGTGTTAGGGGTTTGGGTGTGCCTGCTCTTAATGGCGCCTTCCGGGTTTGCTTCGAAAGATCTCGTGTGGCGGGCATTTAACATCTCAAACATTTTTCTGTTTACCGCGGTTGTTGTCACTGTTTTTCTTTTTCGAAAGAAAAACTCAAAATCCGAATAGGGGGAAT
>CAZEFF010000050.1:1376-16261 GCA_964511315.1 uncultured bacterium
CGCGGAACCCAGTTTTGGGGACGTGTGGATAAAGATAATTCTGATTTAAATACGTTTGCTGTCCGGGAAGGTATTGTCCGTATAAAGGATAAAAGTACCGGAAAAACTTATACCCTCAAAGAAAAGGACGCGGTTGAATTCGGCCCCAAGGTGGCGGATCCGAAAATCCGCGGCGCGATGGAATCCGAGCTTTTCGCGATTAAAGACGCGGAGAATATTAAAATCTTATCTGTGAAATAAAAGGTATTAAATTCTTATGCCGAATCATCAGCCCGCGGAAGAACTCGCCCAGAAAAAGTGCCGGCCGTGCGAGGGCGGCGTGACGCCATGGCCTGAATCTAAGATACAGGAGTATCTTCAGGGGCTTCCGGGCTGGCGGTATCTCAATGGCAGAATTGAAAAGACTTTTTCCTTCCAAAACTACTACCAAACCACCGCCTTTGTAAATGCCGTGACCTGGATTGCTCACACGGAAGACCACCATCCGGATATTGAATTTGGCTATAAAGCCTGTACGGTCCGCTACTCGACTCATTCCATCCAAGGGATCTCTGAGAATGATCTCATTTGCGCCGCGAAGGTAGATCTTCTCCTCAAAAATCAATAACCTCCCGTCTCTAAAGAAGTTAAGGCGATTGCCGATATATTTCTTGTGCATAAATTTTCAATCAAAAGGGAGGAAAAATGCATAAAAAATTAATCGCGTTAGTAGTGATTTTGGCCTGTCTTATAGCGCCTGCTATGGGGTTTGCCGCGAGTCCTTGGATGGATAATAAGACCTATGCTGAGCAGACTTCAGGGAAGCTCGGATTTGGTCTGACAAACGTCCTTTTGGGCTGGATGGATATTTTCTATGAACCCTATAAAGCCGATAAAAACGGTAAGTCTGTTTTAGGCGGTATCGGCAAAGGGCTTGTGGACGCCATTGCCAACGAAGTCGGTGGTGCTGTTCACTTCGTGACGTTTTTGATTCCGGTCGATGTTCCATTGCCGGATAATGGAGTCAGCTTTAACGAATAATTAAAGCGTATTGCAGTATCTTCAGGGCGTTGCTACAATCGTAGCAACGCCCTTTTTATTTCCGCGTTTTTAACCCATGAATTCAAAATCCCTTCAATATTCCGTCATTCGCAAACCCCGCAGAAGAACTGCGTCGATCACGGTCAGCCGGAATAATCAGATCTCTGTGGTGGTTCCCGCGTGGATATCCAGCCGCCAGATTGAAGACCTTGTTCAAAAAAAATATTCGTGGATTCAAAAACGGATCCGGCTGAACGCAGAGTTCGAAGCGCGCTGCCTAAAGCGGCAGTATCACGCGGGCGAGTCATTTTATTTCTTGGGGCGGCCGCACATTTTGACCTTTGCTTCAAATCAAGACGAAACCGTATCGCGCGAAGGTGATTATCTTATTGTCTCCGGCGGAGAGCCGGCGCAAATTAAGAAAATGCTCAAAGCCTGGTATATCCGGGAACTCGAAATTATTCTCGGACAGCGAATCCCTTTTTTCGAGAAGCTGCTGAATGTTCAGGCCCGCGAGGTAAAAATCAAGAGTTTGGAATCTCAGTGGGGAAATTGCCGCACAGGTGAAATTTTAACCTTTAATTGGAAGATGGTGATGGCGCCCCAGGAAATTATTGATTACATTATTGTCCATGAACTTGCTCATCTGATTCATTTGAATCATTCAAGAAATTTTTGGCAGCGAGTGCAATCCGTTTATCCGAGCTATCAGGACGCCCGTTCTTGGTTAAGAAAAAATGGGGATCTTCTGGATTTCTAAAGGGGTATTGATATGAAAGAAGTGGAAGTTAAGATTTTAGAAATTGATAAGGGCGCGCTTCGCGGCAAGCTTAAGGCTCTTGGCGCCAAAAGGGTCTTCAGCGGCCCGTTAGAAGCCTACTATTATGATTATCCCGATAATCAGCTCTATCGGGGCGGCAAGGTGCTGCGCTTGAGGCGGCGCGGCGCCCAGTGGGAATTGACGTTTAAGGAAGCCGTCAGTAAGCGCAATGCCAAGATCATGAATGAGTATGAGATTAACCTTCCCAAAAACCATCGGCTGGGAGAAATCATGGAGGGTGTTGGGCTAAAGGTGTACCGAAAGTTCAAAAAACACCGGGAATCTTTTTTGCTTGCGAAAGTTCACTTTGAAATAGATACTTATCCCGGTATTCCGCCTTTCCTTGAGGTGGAAGCGCCCGACCTGAGCACGGTCAAAAAATACGTTAAAAAACTTGGATTCAGCATGTCTCAGGCAAAGCCCTGGTCGACCTACGAGCTGTTCCGGCATTACCATAAAAAATAATTTCAGGAGTCTAAAATGGCTGTTACCGCAGATGTTGTGAATGAGTCCCTCAGACAGAAAACACTGGAAGTCGCGAGAGGGCATAAGGCGTCATGGATTGAACTTGGGCAATGTCTTCATACGGTTTATAAGGATAAGCTTTACCGAAATTGGAACTATTTGAGTTTCGAAGTTTATTGCGGCAAAGAGCTGGGGATTAAACAGACCACCGCTTCAAAACTCCTGAAATCTTATTACTTTCTAGAAAAAGAAGAGCCGCGTATTGTTTCTTCTCAGTTCGCAGAAGAAGAAAGCCCTGCCAAAGTCCCGAATTATGAATCGGTGAATCTTCTTCGCCTTGCCAAGGAAAATAAAGATATTTCATCCCGTGATTTCGCGGAGCTTCGTGAATCCGTACTTGAAAAAGGAAAAGAGCCCAAAGAAGTCAGAACGCAGGTAAAAAAACTTTTAAGCGAGCAAATGGAAGAAAAGGATCCGGCGGTGGTGAGAAATCAGCGCCGCAGCGCCGCGATTAAAAGAGTTGTGACCTTTCTTTCAGGCGCGAAGCGCGAGTTTGAAAGTGACAATCTTTTACCCGGCCACATCATCAAACAGATGAATGACTTAATGCTTAAACTCGAAGATCAGCTTGAGGGTTAGTCCCGGGGCCTGATGGATTATCTTGAATTCAGGGCCTGGCACCATAAAGAGCGGAAAATGTATTTCCGCGCCTACCAGAAATTAACGCATATCCTGCTTTGTGAAGATGATTTGGGTGAAAAAAATGGGAAGGGTGTGCCTGCCGGACGCGCCGCTTTTGACGATTGCGATTTGATGCAAAAAACAGGCCTCAAAGATATCAAAGGCAGAGATATTTTTGAAGGGGACTGGGTCGAAGGGCGCTTGAAAACCAAGGTGTTTCGAGGTAAGGTTGAATCGGTGCCCGATATGTTTAAGTCCCGGGGGCTTCATCCTCTCCATAGCTTACTGGTGAAGCACGGTATACCGGATGAAGCTGGGAATGTGGAATTTCAAGTGCTGGGAAATATCTATGAAAATCCGGAGCTCGCGTGAGGCATATTAGCCTAGATCTTATCAGGGTGACTGAAGCCGCGGCCATTGCGGCGTCGCATTGGATTGGAAGCGGAAATAAAGAAGCCGCGGATAAAGCAGCCACCGATGCTATGCGCGAACGGCTCAATCAAATCGAATTTTCCGGAAAAATTGTCATTGGCGAAGGCAAAAAGGACGGCAGTTTCGGACTTTACTGCGGAGAAACAGTCGGCGCGTTCGCAGATCACGCGAAAGCGGATGCGTATGATCTTGCCGTAGACCCAATTGACGGAACAAGGCCCACGGTCACTTCCGGTCCGGAAGCTCTCAGCGTGATCGCGCTCGCGAAGAAAGGCTGTCTTTTTACCACGGAAGATTTTTATATGGATAAACTCGCGTACGGTCCCGTGATCGCGAAAAAAACAAAGATTCATTTAAAAGATCCGGTGGAAAAAACTATCCGCTCGGTCTCACAGGCCACCGGAAAAGAAGTTGCCAACATTATGGTTTGTGTTCTTGACCGGCCAAGGCATGAAAAACTGATCGCCGAACTCAGGCGTATTGGAGTAAAAATTAAACTGATTCAGGATTGCGATGTGTCCGGGGCAATCGCGTGCTGTCTTCCTGAAAGCGGAATTGATCTTTTATGCGGAATCGGCGGCGCGCCGGAAGGTGTTATCAGCGCCTGCGCTCTTAAATGTTTGGGCGGCGGTTTTGAAGGACAGGTGATGAATAAAGATTGTGAAGTGACGGATCCTAAAATTTACCAGTTGGACGATCTCGTTATAGGCCCATGCGTTTTCGCGGCGACCGGTGTGACCAACGGCAGTTTGCTTAAAGGGGTTCGTTTTACCGACCGCGGTCCCGTGACCCATTCTGTTTTTATGCGCTCAGAAAGCGGAACAGTCCGCTGGCTTCACGCTTACCACGGGAACTGATTTTTATATGCGAGCGCTCCGCTTTGTTTTTCTTTCCCTTGTTCTCTCCGGCTGCATGACCTTATTCGGATGGGATATCCATGCCCCGGGTATTCTCTCAGAAAATTATTTTCAAAATGTGGACACACTGCATCAGCGAATGGGACTTTATTACGCGCCGGAACTTATCCAGTATGAATCGACAAACAAAGGCGGCAAACTGGCGGATCCCCAGCGCTACCATATTGGTGAAGCGTTAGCGCCTATGCTGATTGAGGGGTTTCAGCAGGGATTCGATGAGTTCATCTTCTTTGAAGAAGTTCCGACCCCTGATTTGATGAAACAGTACGGTATTCCTTATTTGGCGGTTGTGCGCCCCAAGTCTTTCGCGAATGATGTGACGATGAAAGGGCAGGCGGTGATGCTGACCACCGAAACGGTGGTGCTGGATCCGTCATTGAATATTCTTGCCCGGTTTGAGTCTAAGGGATCAAGTGACGCGCGTAAGGTTTTTGCCAAGAAGGGCGGGCCGGAAGTGAACCTGAATTCAGCGGTTGAAAATAATATTCAGGCCATAGTTCAATATATTCAAGACGCGGTAAGGACGGGAAATTGGCAGCGATGATGAATAGAAGGAAATGCAAAAAGCAGATTGCACCAGGTACCTTAAGTGCCGGTACCTGGTACCTTTTGGCTTTGCTCTTGCTTCCCGTGACACTGCTTCAGGCCTCTGAAGTTATCCAGGAAGTTCCCACGCAAGTCGTGGTGCGCAAAAATCCAAAATCAGGAAAGCCGTATGTGGTTGTCACTAAACCTGAGAACGCGGCAAAAGATCCCTTTGAAAGTATCCGAAAAAAAACAAGCCGTCCCGATTACCGGATGTTGGACCCAAAAATGAAATCAGGACAAATCCCTTATGACGGCCCCGTGAGCGACCGCACAAAAGTTTATGTATTAGCCGCGACATTGGCTGCCGCGGGAACGGTCAGCGGAGTCGCGGTGATCGCGGCGGCTCCTGCTGCTACTGGAGCCGGAGCAACAGGAGGCGCGGGTCTTCTTGCGGGCTCAGGAGCCGGCGTTGCCGCGGGAACTTTTGGTATCGCCGAATGGGCGAAGCGTCCTGACCCTAAGCAAGATGATTTTACGCATACCTCACAGTCAAAGCGGGAACAGGTCTAGCGCCTTGACAAATCCCTCGAGTCTGATAGTCTGACTCACTTCTAAATCAAAGGCTTTTATATATGGCAGAAATACCTATAAAACGGAAGACCGTCGGGCTGCTGAGCGCTTTCACGCCTGAAATTTTTAAAAGCGAATACTTTACCCGGATTATTTCCGGTGTGATTGACGCCTTACGCACCAGCCCCTATGACCTAAAAATGATCATGGTGAAGGATGAGGAATACGCAAATCCTTCTCGAAAAATTCTTAAAGAGCATGAAATCGACGGTTTGCTCCTTCTGACTTGGCGCATTCATCCCCGTTACATTGAAGAAGCCATGACCGGATCTGAGCTTCCGGTTGTGATTGTGAATGATTTTACTCCGGGGATTAAAGCCAATATTGTTTACTGCAATAATCAGGCGGGCGTGCGGCTCGCGATGAAGCATCTTATGAACCGGGGTTACCGAAAGGTCGGAATTCTTCAGGGGCCTGATGAAGCCTCCCTAGACGCGCGTGAGCGGTTTCAGCTATACCGGGATATGCTGAATGAACAGGGCCTGCAGTTTGATCCCGCTCATTACCGCAAATGCGAGTACTTTTTTGAAGAAGACGGATATTTGAAAACCATGGATATGATTCACGCGTCAAAAAGTATGCCCCGCGCGATTCTGTGTTTTAATGATGATATCGCCATTGGCGCCATTAAAGCGCTTAAAGAATCATGGATTAAAATTCCGGAAGAAGTTGCCGTGATCGGTTATGACGGAATTCAGCGCGGAAAATATGTGGAACCGCCGCTTACGACGATCCGCCAGCCTTTGGAAAAAATGGGGCAGGAAATGGTTAATGTGATGATTGGTTTAATCGAGGGAACGCTGAAGGCTCCGGTGCAAAGGGAATTTATGCCGGAGCTTGTTATTCGGCAGAGCGCCTAGAATAAAATTTATCTGAGAAATAAAAAAGGCCGGCAATTTCTTGCCGGCCTTTTGTGTTTCTGAAACTTTAAAACTATTCGAACTTGACGCCGCCGTCTGGAAGGGGAACGTCAATCGCTGGGATTGGAAAAGTAGCGAGATGAAGTGCTCCGCCAACCGTATCAATCGCAGCATAGAAAGTACCCTTGACTAAACCGGTCGTAAAAGCGATCGGACAGGGAAACTTTGTATTCTTATCCTTCATTTGGCAATTGGTGCATTTAAACGGCTCCGTCACAATCTGGGTCCAGCCGCCTAAAGTGTTCTTCATGCCATAATCAAGCTTACCGACGACTTTTTCGCCGTAGGTTTTACCGCTTGTCCATGGACTGGCTTCAGCCGCGAAGGCCTGAACAGGGGCCAAAATGACCGCCAAAAGCATTGCCGCTACGATGATTTTTTTCATTTATTCCTCCCTTTTTGATGCTTATTATCGATTTATGCCTTAAACTTATACTAACTCAGTCTTGAATCTTCTTAATTTAAGGATACCATATTATCGTCAGGACTGATTGGGATCTTCAGTGCTGTTTTAGGGGCTAAACCTATGGAAGGAATCAGGTTATGAGACGTAAACTGACTAAGCTTACCGCGGTTTTAGTGCTTATTCTTTATGGACCGGCATCAATTATTTGGGCGTCAGCCGAAATCACACTGAAAGACCTAGATCTGCCCGCCAGCATCCCTATTACTTCGACTTATTACCGCGTGACCTCGATTGAGCCGGGAACTTTACCGGGTTTTTTGAAGTTTAAAGTTTCCTCGTCCCACGCGAATTACGAGGTTGAAGGCGTTGCCCCCCTCAAGAAGCTTCTTCATGAAATTGACGTGATCGAAAGAGTTAAACAGGAAAACCAAGGCAGCGGATTTTTTGACGGTTTTTCCGACTCCGTCGCTAAGACAGGATCCGGATTTGTAAAGCTTGTGACAAGCCCAGTGGAATCCGGCAAAGGTCTTGGAAAGGCGATTGGTAAACTTGGGCATAAAATTGGCGGAGTTTTTTCCGAGTCGGCAGAAGGCGAGAAAAGCAGTTTTGGAGAAAAAGTAATGGGTTCATCAGAACGCGAGCTTGCCAATAAATTTACAGTGGATGTTTATACCCGTAATCCTTATATGCGTGAATTATTAGCGCGCATGGCCAAGGCGCGGATGGGAGGAAAAGGCGCGGCGAGCGTTGTTTCATTTTTGCTTCCCGTGGCGGGGCTAGTCAGCATTGCTTTAACCGCGAGCGGTGTCAACGGAACTGCCGATCAGTTCGTTAATGACAGCGACCGGGGCGAAGTTTATGAAGCTAATGAAAAAGCTTTCGACAAGCTTGGAATTCCCGCGGTTAAGGCTCAGGCTTTGCTGAATTCAAAAATTTATACACCGCGCGAAGCGACCTACCTGCGGTTTTATTTAGAAAAATTAAAAAGCGTAAAAGGTTATCAGCAGATTTTCGAGAAGGCGCTTAAAGCGGATACTGTTTTTAAAGCGCAAAAGATATTATTTGAAGCGCAAATTACCGCGGACAAAATCACGGAAGGAAATGGTTTCCATGAGATCGTTTGTGAAGAAGAAGGGATCTTGATTAATCGCGCAGACAGCGTTGCGCTCGCTTCCGCTTTTGATTACCTCGATTCTTCGGAATTGGGGGATAAAGTTTTTTCCCGGATTCAAGGATATAAGAAGAAATGGGGGAAGGGATTTGCCTCAATATGGAATGCGGGAAAGATCAGCCAGGGGTTTTCTGCGAAGGCGCTTCTAGGCGGAATCAAAACTGAGCAGTGGCTCGGCGTGCGTTAAATTCGAAGCTGTTTTTCCGCGTCAACGACATCGCGGTTGATGAGCCCCCGGGCTTTTTGAGCGCGAGCCTTTAAAGTCTCCGAAGTCCCCGGTGCATGAATGAGTTCCCGAAGAAGCTGGATCACCATCCTCAAATACCGCACCATTTCACCTTCATCAACATCGGCAAGGCGGATTAATTTATCGAAATCAGCGCCGTGAATCCAAGCCTCTACCGCGAGCGACATGTGGAAATGAGGCTGCTTCGTGTAAGGCGAAATCCGCAGTTTGGCCTCCGCGCGGTAAATATGCCGGGAATGATGCAAGGCCCGGGCCTCGATTTTTTCAATTTTTTTTGTCAGGCGCGGAAGCTGTACACCTTTGCGCGGTTCGTAAATAAGGGCGCATAGGAGCACGCTGAGTCCGGCTTCATCGAGCGACTCCAAATCACCGGCTTCATGCAATTCCGACAGCATAAGTTCGTATCCGAATAGTGAAGATCCAAACTCTCCTTTCGGCGTCAGGTCACCGTCTTTAATATGCCCTAGATCTTCAAGAAGGCGAAGGCGGTTCTCAATAAGGCTTAGCCCTTCCTGGCGGCGTTTTGGGTGCGATTGAAAATAATGAAAGGTTTTCGGATAAATTTTGATGAGTTCCGGGCCTAAATCCCGATAAAGATTTAAAAGTGTCGCGTAGGCAGTGTTGAGCTGGCTGCGGATTCCCTCAGGCTTGCTGAAAATAATTCTTTGAATTTCGGGAAAGGGGATGTCATTGGGGTGAATGCGCGAATAAACAAATCCTGCGTCGTCCATCCCTCTGCGTCCCGCGCGGCCGGCCATCTGAAAAAAATCGCGCGTTGTCAGATATTTAAAGCCGACTCCGTAAAACTTTTCGAGTTCATCAAAAATGACCGTGCGCGCGGGCATATTGATTCCAAGCGCGAAAGTCTCGGTGGTGAAGATAAGCTTGATCAATTTGCTCGTAAAAAGCTGTTCGATGACTTCCTTTAAAGTCGGCAGCATGCCCGCGTGATGGTAGGCAATGCCCTGATGAATCAGTTCGCGCATATCGAGCGCGGTTTTTTCCGCCTCGAGGTCGTAACGGATCAGAAGTTCATCGTAGCGGGAAATAATTTCAGTGCGTTCCTTTTCATTTAAGAAATCAAATTGAGCGGCTTCCCAAGCCATAGTCTCTGTTTTGCGCCGCCCGAACGCGAAATAAATCGCGGGCAAACGGTTCTTCTCGATTAAATGTTCGATAAGATGATCCAACCGGTTGGGTTTCGCTTTCCAATTCATAAATCCGCGGCGCTTTTCTTTCCAGGTCAAATGCCAATTGTCGCGGTTTAAGAATCCGTCCCTGCGCAAATCCTTTAAGTTTTCCAGGATTTTGCCCTGGCATTGAAAATTAAATTGAAGCGGAACAGGCCGGTGATCTTCTTCGACAACAGTTAAATGACCTTCGTGAATTGAACGTATCCACTCTGCCAGCATATGGATATTGGGAACTGTCGCGCTCAGTGCGAGAATTCTGATTTCCGGCGGAGTAAATAAAATCGCTTCTTCCCAGACAGTGCCGCGTTCAGGGTCATCAAGATAATGGATCTCATCAAAAATCACCCAGCCTGTTTTTTCAATGCGGTCGCTGTTTTCAAAAAGAGAATTGCGGTAGATTTCTGTCGTCATGATAAGGATGGGCGCGTCGGGATTAATCGAAACGTCGCCGGTTAAAATGCCGACAGAATCATCGCCGTACTTGGCGCGGAAATCGCGGTATTTTTGATTGCTTAGGGCTTTGATGGGAGCGGTATAAATCACCGCCTTATTTTTTGAGAGGGCTTTGTCGATCGCGTATTCGGCGACAACCGTTTTACCAGCCCCAGTGGGTGCGGAGACAAGAACGGAGTGATCTTGATCAATTAACTCGATGGATTTCTTTTGAAACGCGTCCAGCTCAAAAGGCATTAGGGATTCTGCCATACTCCCGAACACTCGTCAATGAACCCATTTACTAGTTAGTAGTGAACAGAGCAGCCTTCTGGAACCGGTGGTTCAGCCGCTCCGGCGGCGGCTGACCACACTGCTTCTCTCGTCCTTCGAATCCGCCCATAACGATTGGCGGAGCCAAGCTTCGAAGGACTGCGAGGGCTTCCTCCAGGCTGCTCTGTTCACGAATAGATAATACAATTTTGCTTTAGAATAAGGTGATTTTTGGATCTCTGAAAGAACGTCGGTGACCCTTTGGCCGATGGAATGGGCCAAAGGTGGAACCGTCGAGTGAAGGACACTCAAACCGGAATTGAAATCTGTGTCCTGAACGTTTCTGGAAGAGAACAAAAATCGCCTATTTTCAATTAAACCTTTGGCGTGTAGAGGACGTCTAAGGGGTAACGATATAACAGGAGGCAATACAATGAAAACGAGCGTAACCAAAAAAGTAGCCAATGAGAGACAAATCATAAGCATGATTATGGGAGCGGCGGTTATTTTCCTAGCTGCCACCAGCCTGGCTCTTGCCAAAGACGGAAAAGCGCGCCCTGAAGGAGTCCAAGGAGGCGGACATCATACGAATCCTCCGGGGGCAGCAGGAGGTCCAGGACATGGACCTGCTTTCAATAATCGTCCTGGCCCAGCGGACGGCAAGGGAATGAGTGCGGGATATCGGCACGAAATGAATAATGGCCGACGTGATAATGATAATAACCCTCCGGGACCTCGCGGTGGGCAAGGCAGTAATTGGGAACGGAATGATTTTAAACGGCGAGACAACGATAATAATCCTCCGGGGCCCCGCGGCGGTCAAGGCTCAAATTGGGAGAAGAATGATTATAAACGCAAGTTTGATAATGACAATAATCCCCCCGGACCTCGGGGCGGCCAAGGAAGTAACTGGGAAAAAAATGATTACAAAAAAGGCCGTGAAAATTCCAAAGAGTTTTTGGAAAATCATCCCAAAATCGCCGACAAACTTGATAAGAACGACGATGGAAAAGTGGACCGTACTGAACGGCGTGCCGGCTATGAACATATAAAAGAGAAGTATGGATACGATAAAGACAATAATCCTCCCGGTCCCAAAGGCGGGCAGGGAACCAATTGGGAAAATAAACCCGGTCAGCAAGGCGGACAGGGAGCGAGCCCGGATTTTAAAAGAGAGCGTCCGGGGCAGCGGCTGGAAAACTTGAAGGAGCACCGCGCGAAGATGGCGGAAAAAGGCGCTTCGGCTGAAGAGCTCGCGAAAATCGATGAAAAGATTCAAGGTATCCAGGCGAAGATCGATGAATACAAGAGTAAAAATACGGCAGGGACAACGTCTACAACAGGTCAGTAAACATGTTTAAGAAACTCGGATTAGAGAATTGGATAAATGGACGGACGGGGATAAAACCCCGTCCGCTCTTTTTATT
This sequence comes from uncultured bacterium, assembly GCA_964511315.1. Classification (GTDB taxonomy): domain Bacteria; phylum Omnitrophota; class Omnitrophia; order Omnitrophales; family Aquincolibacteriaceae; genus CAZEFF01. Next base: position 12,939 of record CAZEFF010000050.1, read on the forward strand.
TGCCGTCATTCTTTTGACTTCAGGGATGCACACGTGTGCTTATGCGCAAGAAAATGCAGCGGAAACTCAGACCGACGATGCTGTGATCGCCGAAGTGGAAAGGTTGCGTGTGCTCAAGCAGCAAAACCCGCAAGCTTATCAAGAGCATATCCAAAAGAAAAAAGCACAGCTTAAAAATCATATCGAATCGCTTAAGCAGGATCAGAACCGTTATCAATCCTTTGTTGAAAAAGAGGGACGGTTCAAGCAGGAGCGCCTGCAGCGATTGCAAGCCCGAAAGCCGGAAGCGTTTCAAAAATTCATGGCAGGACGCGCGGAGCATTTAGAAAAACTCTCGCAAAAAAATCCGGAACGTTTTAATCAGATTATGAGCCGGCATCCTCGCGCCCAGGAATGGCATGAGAAACGAAGGATGAATCGCGAGGGCGGTGAAGATGGAAATTCACCCTCTTCCTTGCGGGAAAGGGGTGGGGTGAGGGGACAATCGCAAGGCGTTTCTGCTCATCCTAACCTTCTCCCCCGAGGGGAGAAGGGAAAAGGGCAAGGTGAGGGGCCTGAACGGCAGGAAAATGGCGAACGGCCTTTTCAGAATCAGCGGCGTATGAATTCTAAAGAACGGTCATTTCAAAATCGGGAAAGTTTTCAAGCGGGACAAAATTTTAATCAAAACGCGCCGTTTAATCAGGGAGCGCGTCAGTTTCACGAAGGTGAAAAACCAAACCGGAATATGCATGCTCAGAATTTGAATCCGGATCAAATGAACCAAAATGGCGGTAATCGGCCGCGATTTCAGGAAATCAACAGCGGAAATGGTAGCAGCAGGCGTGCCGCCGAAGGTGATTTTGGAGCCAAACGCGAACGCGGAGGAAGGAAGCCCGGCAGATAATGGTTTCTTTAGCTGAGCTGACAGAAACGGTTCTTATTGAGCGTGCCCAAAAAGGGGATGATACGGCGTATTCTGAACTGGTGCGCCGGAATAAGGAGAAAGCCATGAAGATGGCAGCGGTGGTTGTGGGAAACTGGGAAGACGCGAAAGATGTTTCGCAGGACGCGTTTGTGAAGGCTTATCACGCTCTGAAAAATTTTAAGGGAGATTCGAAATTCTCCACTTGGTTTTATCGGATATTGGTTAATACCGCGAAAGATCATTTCCGGAAGAAAAAAATGGACCGGTGGATGAAATGGAACAAACAGGAAGACATGGATGTTTTTTTTGATCAAGTGAGCGGAAAAGAGCAGACCGACAGCGCGGTGAAGCATCAGGAGCTCGGCGGACAAATGTCAAAAGCGATTGAAAAACTTCCCGAAAAGCAAAAGTGGGTATTTACACTCCGCTTTGTGGAAGATTTATCGCTTAAAGAAATCGCGGAAGTGACGGGTCAGCAGGAAGGGACCGTTAAAGCGACTTTGCATTTCGCGATTCAAAAATTTAAAGAAGCCATGAATCCATATTTGACGAAAGGGGTGATCTCCCATGGATCCTAATGAAGAGCTGGAGGTTCGAAACCTTATGAAGAAAGTGGACATAAAAAAAGTTCCCGAAAGGCTTTTGGAAAATTATGAATCGGAAGTTTTGCGCAGAATTAAAATGGCTCCGGGGATACCTTATGGAATCCTGTTTTCTGCGGTGACCGCGGCGGCGGTATGTGCTGCGCTGGGGACTTGGATTTTTATCGCGCGAGTCCAGCCCGCCGCTAATCTTGAGCCGGAAACGCAGCCGGTGTATCGGGAAATCGAAAAGAATCCAGCGGTTGAGGAACGTGTGACGGCAGTGCCGGTTCCGTTGACTCCGCAGGTCATCCCGTCGAATTTAAAAGCGATTCCGGCTGAAAGTCAGAAGGATGCGGCACCTGATTTTAAGAAAATCGCGGATGATTTATTCATTTTGGAAATGCTCGGCGAAGATGAAGGTGTTCTCGATAGCATGGACCGAGCGGCCTCCGATATTGAAATCGGAGGGCAAGTGGGAACGGTGGCATTTTAATCCTCTCTCCTCTATAATGTTGCGCGAATCTTGATGGTTATTTTTAAACGCGGACACCTGAATTGACTCAAAATTATAAAATTGAAACAGGAATTTACGAACACTTCAAAGGTATGAAGTATGAAGTGATCGATGTTGCGCGCCATTCGGAAACGCTAGAGCCGATGGTGATCTATAAGGCGCTTTATAAGGGCGATTTTCCGGAAGGTTCTCTTTGGGTCAGGCCTCTTTCCATGTTCATCGAGAAAGTTCCCGTTGACGGAAAGCAAGTTTCCCGATTTCGATTGATTGAAACAAGATAAGGTTAAATTCAAAAAATGAAAAAACAAAGCATTGCGATTATTGGGGGCGGGGGTGCGGGGATTGTGGCCGCGATCAGCGCGGCTCGCGCGGGGGCGGAAGTTATTATTTTGGAACGTATGCCGCTGCTTGGGAAAAAAGTATTGGCTTCAGGCGCGGGCCGCTGCAATCTGCTGAATGAAACGCTCAACGCATCTTTTTATAATCCGGAATCCAAAGCGATGGTTGAAAGTGCGTTTAAGCGGTTCGGCAAAGAGGACATTCTCGCTTTTTTTCGTGAGCTTGGTTTGTGGACGGTGGCCGAAGAGGATGGCCGCATTTTCCCGCTGACGGACAAAGCGCTCACGCTCATGGAGCTTCTGAGGGCCGAGCTCGACCGTTTAAAGATTAAAACCCTTCTCAATTTTTCTGTTCAGAGCATTCGTTTTTCTTCCGGAAAATTTGTGATGACGCCTGAAACAGGAAATACCGTGATTGCGGATAAGGTGATTTTGGCAGCGGGCGGGCAATCCTATCCGCAGTTGGGCTCTGACGGAAGCGGTTTTAAGCTCGCGAAAGATTTTGGACATACGATTGTTCAGCCTGTTCCCGCGACTGTTCCTGTTATTTCCACCGATGTTTGGTGTAAAGTACTGGAAGGACAAAAAATAAGAGGCCGTGCCTGCCCCTTACTGGATGGAAAAAAAGTGATGTCATGGATCGAAGGAGATATTTTATTTACGAAGTATGGATTGTCAGGTACCGCGATTTTAGATATCAGCGATCCGCTTTCAGTCGCCCTTAATCGTAAGCTAACTAAAAAAGCCGCAGTTGCTTTAGATTTCATCCCGTTTCTTGAAGAAAAAGATTTGGTCAAAGAATTTGAACGGCGTATCGCGCGCGGAATGACCGGCAATTCGATCGTTGCCGGACTTTTACCTCCCAAGTTTGCTCAGGTTCTTCAGGATTTTTTAGTTCCAGAAAAAATCCGGCAGCTGGCAAGCATCCTGAAGGAACGGCTTTTTTATGTGACCGAAACCAAAGGTTGGGGCGAAGCCGA
>CAZEFF010000051.1:0-15633 GCA_964511315.1 uncultured bacterium
GGATCTTGCAAAACCTCCGCAAATATTTGAAAAAAATTTAAGAGATTTTGAAGTAAGTCTATGGGGCTGGGGCGCTGTGTTGATGGGTGTTTGCTTCATCAGCGACGGTCTTTTTGACGCGGCGAAGTTAAAAGGGGTATTTTTTATCAGGCTTCATATCGGAGTTTCTATTCTTGGCTTTGCCGGGTTCGCAATGCTTTTTACAGCAGCGGTTATTCATACCTACTTTGAAAATTCACAGGAACCGCCGGCGCAGCACGATGAAAATTCAGATCAAAAATCCCGCTCTGAAATCCGAACGCAAGAATCGGATTTGAATAATTCTCCAAATAAGAATGACTATTTTGATTTGGAAAACTACCGCCGACTTTTTCCTAAAGAAAATCAGGCAAACGCGGCTAAAGAATTACCCGTTCCTAAAACCAAAGGGTTTGACTGGAAAGCGATTTTGACCGCGGTGTCGACCTTTATTCTAGGCGCTCTGGTTTCTATTCCATTCATAATGCAGCCGGAATCAGCCATGAATCATGTGGGACTTTATGTGCTGAGCCCGATTATTGTTTGGACAGGCGTTCTATTTATTTGGCACGAAATATTATTCGATCAGGATATTCCCGGTTTTAAAATTAAGCTGAAAGAGTTTTTTATTCTGAAGATTATTCTTAGCGCGCTGATTTATATCGGAAGTCATTGGATTGACCGCTCTTCTGAAACTCCCTTGGAAACGCGCTTTAATCACAGTCTCGTCCGCGAAGATTATTTGTCGGGAATCGGACGATTTCTTAGAGGGCGCCGGTTTGATAGGGATAAGGAAATCTTTGTCATCGAGGAGCGGAAATACCGCGCCAATCTGATCGAGGAACTTGATAGCAAGCTTGCGCGTTTAAAGAAAAAGGCTGACCATTTAGCGGATGAATATTTTGACGCGTATGAGCCGGCCGCCTCCGGGGGTGAGTCGAAATTGACTCGAATTGAAAAGCAATATGAGGTTCTTGATCAGGAAATCCGACGCCTTGAACAGCTTCGTAAGCATTGGCTTCAAATTTTGGCCTCATCTGCTTCAGCCCGCTCTGAACTCAGAACGACTGTTTTTAGCGGGACAGATTTTTTAAAACAGGCGCCCTCGATCGCAGAGAAGCCGGGTCTTGGAAGGATTGTGGATCTTAGCGCGGTCCTCCGCGCAGAAAAGACACTTCCACCTGATCTTCAGGAAGAATTGGCCGACCGGATTCACATTCTTGATCGAAAAGCTTTTAAAGGCGTCTCCGCGCATAAAAAGAGGGATTGGCCGGTCATTTTTAATAACGATATTTACCGGCAATTACTGGCCGTTGATGACGCGGGTGAAATCCAGGGATTGCTTTTATCCTCAGATTATAAAAACCCGATGAATGGTCAATATCCTCATCTTATTAAATTAGCCTCGTTCGAAAATAAAAAAGGGTGGGGCGGTTTTTTGTTAGACGTATATTTTTATGAATTATCAAAACAAAATATCCAGTTTGTTCAATGGGATAGCGCAAGCAGCGCGGTCGAGTTCTATAAAAAATATTTAGCCTCTAGAAGTATTTTTCGGGATTTGCATAACCGGACATTTAAAGTGCTCGGCCGTTATTTGGCGCACGCAGTTTTTCCATCCGATATCAACTATTCTAACTCTTCCCAAAACCCAACGGTTTTGACACCTATCGTGGAACCTGAAGTTTCGCGCTCGGCCCCGGGTCCTGCGGAGCCAAAGGCCCGTGGGGAAATTCGCGCAAATAAAAAATATTGGCAGGGAATTTACGAGATGCTGAAATCCGGCGAAGCAATTTATTTCGCGGGCGGCGCTTTCGCGCATGTTTTCAGGCATCCCGATCTCGGACTTCAGTTGATCAAAGCTAAACGCGGCCCGAAGGCTCAGATAGCTTCTAATCCCCGAAGAATCCCGCACCATACCTATAAAGAAGAGCAGGCCATTTACCGGGAATTGCGAAAACTGAATTTTGCCCCGGAGACAAAATTCGGGGGAAGCATCCGTCTCGGGGATATTCATATTAAAACCCAGGGATATAGAAGAGAAAAAAGGTGGGAGGCAGATCAAAAGTTTCCAGGCGAAATTTTAAATTTAGAAGTGCAAGAGCAGGGGATTGTGGTGAGCCATCTCATTGACAACGATATTCTGGCTCTGGGCGATGTTGTTCTGCAGGATTTTGGAAATTTTGTCCGTGAAATGTGGAGAGCCGGCTATCTGGATCTCGATCTTGGCCTGCGCAATTATCTGGCGCGAGTGGACGGTCAGGGACATCCGATCAGTAAAGACGGCCATTACACGATCCAGGTGCATGACTTCGACGAGATTTTTAAAATTCCGGAAAGTGAAAATGAAATCTTCGAATTTTTGAACGAACAGAATCCCGGCACGTATATGTCCAACGGATTCCTGCTTATGCGAAGCCTTCTGCAGGCGCATTGGGGTATTTTCCATAAGCTTCTCTTCCCCAATGTGGATTTTGAAAGTCCGCTGGATTTGTATCACCGGATTGTGATGGCGGATCTCAAAATCCCGGACGCGGATCAGGCGGAATATTTGGCGTTTCTCCGCGCCCTCGCCAAACAAATCGCCGCTTACCGTCCACAATCAAGCCGTTCCGAGGTCAGAACGCCGAATCCGCAAGAAATTCTCGAACCGCAAGCGATTTTGGATGCTCAGGCGAAAGAATTTATCGCACGGCGGGGAGAAGCGGCGGTTTTAACGGGCGACTCGCAATTTTTTGCCAAAAAATTCTTGCTTCAATTAAAGAGGACATTCCCGCCGCCGGTTTATGAAAAACTTATTTCTGTTTTAAAAATGATTTACGCGGATGCTTCGTTTGAGGCGGAAGAACGGATGGCCATCGCGAATCGTGCGCAGTATCGGCTTTTAGTTTACGCGGCACATTTGGCCGGCGGAAAATCCGCAACAAAAACGGAAGATGAAATCGTTCCCGAAAAAACAACGGGTTCCGTTTTTGAATTATCCCGGCGTACTTTTATTGAGTTTGCCTCAATGATCGGAAAAGCGGCGCTCAGCGGAGGCGGTTCACTGCTCGGAGATGCCGCGGCGCGGTGGGTAAATGCCGAAGCGCAGGCGCAGCAATGGATGAATGTGAAAATGGAGCTTTTAGTCGAGGCTTTTGTCCACGGATTTATGGTGACCGACAATCCGCTCCTTTTACTAAACCCTAAACGAAAATTTGGAAAAAATCCAAGTGAAATTCAGCTCGACATGTATTGGTATCTGGATGAATTTTTATTGCTCACTCCCGCGAAACGAAAACTGCTGGATCACTTATTGGTTGATTCCGCGCAGGATGTCGAGCGTGAAGCGAGAATATTTTTCAAATCTCACGCGCGGGCTCTCGCCTCTGTGTGGCAGGAAAATTTTAAAGGGTACACTACTCATGGAATGCTCCCCCTTAACCGCGATGAAAATAGGAGTATGCTTCTTAGCGGAAATTATTCTCCGGACGATGAATTTTTGGCGCATGTCATCGTTAGTGAAATGGACCATTGGAAGTCGGATTATTTGCCTCCCATAGCCAGCAGCATTATTCATCCACGGCCGGACAGGGAATGGCTGAAAGATTTTAAACAAAGAATCAGATCGTTTGATAGGAAAGCCGCGACATTCAAACCTTTCTTAAAAGATCTTCCCGATGACTTGGCGGAGAAGATTGCGAAAGCTTTGCCCGAACTTCCCGCGGATTGGATCACTCAATATCGTCAGCACAAACTGGTCCGGCCGTTCAGAGCGGGGGATGTGATTGAGAGAAAAATCCGCGAAGAGCAGGAGCAGGTGAAACAAGAAATGAACACTTTGCGCTCAAAAGCGGAGATGATTGAACGCAAACTGTGGAGTCCTGAAGATTTTATTCCGGTTAGCGCGAAAGAGCGTGAAATTTATGAGCAATGGGTAAGAGAAGAGAATGAGGTTAATCAGCTTGAAACCGCCAGTGGAATTTTACGCGGGCAAGTGGATATTACTTCACGCGAAGATTATGTCCCTAATAAAATCAATAAAGTTATTTTCTCCCACGCGGCTGTTTCACGCGTCCAATCGAAAATGAATGCGCGCTCTGAAATCCGAACGGGATACATCGATTTAATCGGAAATCAGGCGGTGGTTCCAACCCGTATGGATGAAGTGATTCCTGCCAGAGTGCTTTTGAGAGACATGGCATCTCTTTTCCATCTTGAAAGCCGGAAAAAAATTCTGACTATTGGAGCGACAGCTGAAGAAATCAATCTTCTGCTTAAGGGAGCTCCTGAAGCGCAGATTATGAATGTGGATATTGATGCCGGACGCCTTACTGAAATCGGTAAACTTTTCAACTCCCAGCCTGAATTTTCAAACCGCTTGCAGCTTTACAGGGCTGATGCCGGAAATCTTCCCGAGGCATATTTCGCTGATGGGGCGTATGATTTTATTTATGCGGGAGCTTTAAATGAATCGGCTTTTAAGAATATTGATTCGGCTGTTCTTATGCTTCAGAAAATCGCGGATGAAGAAGACCGTTTATTAGCGCCGGGCGGTTACTTGCTGCATTTTGCGCAGTATGGAGATCAGTATCATCTTGACGCGATAGCCGATGGAACGCTCCGTAAAATCCCCAACACAATCGGTTTTTATCAAAAAGCCGCGCGTTCTGAAGTCAGAGCGAAAAGATCCTCCCGGAAAGCGTTTGGAAACCGCGAGGGATTTATGAAGGCGGTCGATGAAGCCCTGGCTCAAGGAGTCCCGGTAAGCCGTATTGAATTCGCTAAGCGGATGGGGTATGACGATCCGGACGCGCTGAATGTGATGCTGAAGCATTATGGCGTGACTCGCGCGGAGCTCGAGGCAAAAGGCGTAACTTTTCTGCGCAGCTTGAAGGGGGAATCGAAAAAAGATAAAAAGAAGCGCATCGAAGATAAACTGCGGGCTGCGGTTGAAAAAGCTGAAAAGGAAGTCGGCCGTGAAGACGCCGCGAAATTGCGCGCGAAGGTGATTGAAATCATGGGGTATCAATACGCGATGAATTTTATGTCGCGCATGCGCGGGCTTGGGATCGACATTGAAGCAGAACCCTACCGTCTTCAGCGGCCTGAATCCACGCCGCCCCCGTTCCAATTAACTCCCGAGCGACAGTGGCTGAAAGAAACGATCGAGTCCGATCTTTCTCAAGAAGAAAAGGAGCGCTGGGTTCAGTCAGTGCTGCAGCTTTTTGATGCTGAGAGTATCAGTTCCGCGGCCGCCTATACCCTGATTGAAGCGGTCCGCAGCGGTAAAACAGATTTCCATGATTTAGATAAAAAAGCCGCGAAAGACTTGGGTATTGACGCGGGAACAGTGCATAGCTCTTTGATCGGAACGCCGCTTTCTGAGTCGGCCCGCAGAACACCTCATGTGATGCAATCGCTTACGGAGGCCGCGAATCGAAAAATAAGTTTTGAACGCCAACGGGCGGAGATTGATAAAAAATCGGTTTCAGATATGGAATTGATCGCGGAAAAATTCCGTTTTCCGTTTTATGTTGAAACCCTAGCGCATCATCCGGGATTGGCCCGCAGGGCCTCGGATCTTTTCGAAAAAGCGCTGGAAAATTCTGAGGAAACCTTCACGGGCCGCGAAGCAAGGATCCTTAAGGCGGTTTTTCGCGGAAAAAATTACGCGGAAATTTCCAGTAATTTGCGGCACGCATTTACCACTCAGGAAGTCAAGGGCCTTCTCTTTGGGAGCGGTGAATCCAAAGGCCCCGGACTTTATCGCCGGCTCGAAGAAAGAATTATGAGAAATGATATTCTTAAAAAGGAATTTGAATCTATTATCCATGAAGCCGGACTTGAGCGGAATGAATTTCCCAAGGGCTTTTTTCAGTGGCTCCAAACTAAAAACGTTCTTTCAATTTCAGAGCGCAATTGGATCGTGAAGCTGATGGTGTACGGCGCGGAGAATTTTCCGCCACTTGAAACGACCGAGGGAAAGCTTGTCCCTTTACCGGACCGCTTAAAAGTGCTTGCTGCTTATTTAGACGGTAAAACGCTGCCGGAAATTGCCGGAAAATTTTACGAAATACTCGGCAATACGGGCTATAAACCGACTTCCATGACGGCCCAGAAACTTCAGCATTGGTTTTCCGGGCGTAAGCCTGAGATTCAGCCGCGGACCGGCGCTATCGATAAACTCAAACACCTGTTTGAAGAAACGGCTCCGGCCGCGAGCGATTTCCGGTTCGCGGCAGGCAGAATTCTGGACCCAAAAACTCCGGTTCGTGAAATCCAGCAGTATTTGGAGAGTATTGAAATTCGGCGGACCCCGACGCTGACTTTTCTGAAGACGCTTCTGCTTATGGCTGATCCCGGGCATTCGGAGTTAAGGAGCGCGATTTCTTCCGCGATTCTGCAAACCATGAAAGACCCTCAAATGAAATTAGATTCCAACGCCATTTCTCAGATTTTTATTCGATACCTGAGCGGTGAACTTCAAAATCAGCCGCTGCTGGAAGAATTTTTCGGCCTTTTACTGCAGGCATCATTTAATTTACGGAGAAAATCGCGGCGGGAGGACGCGGCAAAACTGATCCTAAGGCTCACACACGCTTTCACGGGGCCTTTGAATTCGGAGGACTTGCTTCTGAAGGCGCTGGCCCGGGTCACCCGGAACCGTCCTGAAAATTTACACTGGCAGCGCATTTATAACCGCATCATCGAAGCTGTTTTTAAGCCGTTTTCAATTCTTTCCGATCATAAAATGAGAATCGGCCGTTATCACCGGAGGTTCGCTATTCCAGAAAGTCAAAAATTCAATATTGAGAAAATCCGGTCATTGTCGGACGACCATACCCGGCGCCTTTTTCAGCAGGATGCTTGGGTGAAGGCTTATTTCGGCACCGGAAGCCAACCCGCGGTTTGGCCGGTCGAAAAAATGATGCTGTTTGCCGTTAAGAATTTTCCTTTCATGATCAAGAGCATTCCCAGCGCGTCCGGAAAAGAATACTCGATGAATCCCGCCGGAATGGAATGGGAGGAAGTGATGGACGCGATTCATCAAAGTCTTCAGGAAACGGCCTACCGTTATGATTCTCCGTATTTCCCGCTTTATTGGGCACCGATTCGAGACAGCGGCGAAAGAGCCCGCGTGATCTCCGCGGTTGAAGCGGACCAAACGGCCGTGCGCGCGGAAATAGAATCGCTCAAACAGGAAATTCGGTCAGCCTCCGCGGAAGATAAAACCCGCGGGATGTCAAATGCCGCGCGCAGGCTGCAGGCGAGAGAGGAACAATTAAAGTTTTTGGATTTGTTAGGCCGAGCGCATCGGGCTTACGAAAAAGGGGAAGAGGAGTGGGCGGATTCTTTGTTCAAAAAAATACGTCTCCAGGGAACGCGTTTGGACCGCCAGCGGTTTAACACCGTTTTTGTGACTTACATGGCCCGCCGTTTAAAAACGCGGTTCGCTAAGCACCGGGCAGACCGCGCCAAGTTCGAACGGAAAATGTTGTCTCTCGAAAAACCCCTTGGGGAAGAGTCAGAAAGTTCTGTAGGCGCCCAATTGGCGGATACGGAACAGGAAACCGCGCTTGAACAGCTGTTGAGACAAGATTCAAAAGTAAGAGATCAATTTAAGCAAATTATGCAACTTCACTTAAATGAACGCAATCGCATGATGCTTGAACTTTATTTGGGGATGGATCCTTCTTATGACGGGCTGGAGCTTGGATATGATGATATCGCTCAAATTTTGGCTTTTCGCGGAATGGACAGCTTAGGCCCGTTTAAGGTCATGGGACGGCAGAATGTTCAGCAAACAATTGACCGCATGCTCCGAAAACTAACGCCGCGCTTAATGAAAATGTCCCAACAGCAGGAAATTAAACAATGGGATGATTTTATCAGCCAGCTATGGAGCAAGCGGACGATAGAACCGGAAAATATTGATGTTTTTGTCAGTAAAACCGGTGAAGTCCAAATCGGGAAATATTTTACAATAAAAGGCCTGGAAGCTTATAAAGAGCAAACGCTCAAGGCGGGCATCGCGGATTATTACTACGATGAATCCGTGTTTCGCGCGCCGCGCCGTTCGCTTATGGAAACCGCGCGGTCAAATACTTCCGGAGTTTATGAAGTTATTCTTAATCTCCGCAAAGAGGGTAAACTCCAGGCGGTTTATCATTTTAAGTTTACAAGAGATGCGCAGGGGGATAGTCAGCTAAATCAGAGCCATAAAGTGTATGACGTTTCGGATAGTGAGTTTACACCGAAAGAAAAACCGAGATCAGAGATCCGGACGGTAGTTAAAGACTCGAGAGAAATTCCCGCAGCTATTTTTATCGAATTTCAGGAATTGACGGGGCCGGCGCGGCGGGATTTGCGCAAATACTGGGCGGCCTTGGCAAACCGAACCCGGGGCAGTAAGCTGCGGCTGGTAATTTATGGCGCGGATCCAAAAAATCCAGAATATTTAAAAATTAAAGAGAATTTTGTCGGATTCAAAAATGCTTCGTTTGTTTCAGGAGACTTCAGCCGGGCAATGAAAGATTTTGGCGTAAAAACGGCTGATCGGAATGTCCGAGTGTCATTTGACGCTGTATCCTTGAAAGAACAGTTGCCGGATCAGCGCGTAAAACTCTTTTATCTTCAAAAGGATTCAGATCTCTGGGCCGCCTATCTACTTGTCGTAAGCGGTTCTGAACAAGGATTCCCCGGTTTAAGCAATGCTAAAGGTTACTACGAGGTCACAGGAGAGTTCCTGCGGGAGCAGATTCAATCGTATCAGGCAGGTTTGATCGTGAAAATGGCCGCCTAATCTGCTAGACTACCCGCATGTTAAATTCTATTGAACATTATGAGTGGCGATACGCGGTCAAAAAATTTGATCCTGCCAAGAAAGTTTCAGAAAAAGATTTAAAGCATCTTCTCGAATCGCTCCGTCTCGCGCCGTCTTCTTTTGGTCTTCAGCCCTGGAAATTTTTAGTCGTGACCGATCCAAAACTCCGCGCGGAACTTCAGCCCCACGCTTGGAACCAGACCCAAACAACCGAGGCTTCTCATCTGATTGTTCTTTGCGGACTTGCGCGCATGGAAGACGTTTATGTGAAAAAATATATCGCGCAAATCGCCGCGGAGAGAAACGTTTCTCCGGATTCGTTAAATACTCTGGAGAATATGATTCTTGGTTTTATTAGAAAGCAAACACCCGATCAGCATGCCGCCTGGATTGACCGTCAGGTTTATATCGCCCTTGGGTTCCTTATGGCCGAATGCGCACATATGCGAATTGATTCCTGTCCTATGGAGGGATTTAATGGCGCTAAGTTTAATGAAATTTTGAATCTTTCCGCTCAAAATCTCCGATGCGTTGTGCTATGTTCGGTGGGATACCGAGCTGCTGATGACAAATACTCCGCCCAGAAAAAAATCCGTTTTCCTTCCTCCGAAGTGATTTCCTATAAACACTGAGGTTTCTTAACTCCATTAATCGCAACAAGATAGGACGATTTATTGCTCATAATTGGAAATTGGCATGCGCGAAGGGTATAATTTCTTATATCAATAACTATCACCACTAACCAAATAGAATCAACGCTAATGCCGAACGATTCAAAAATTATTATAAAAGTCGATCCCGAAATACGGGAGCTCATTCCAAAATTTTTAATGAGAATGAAAGAAAAATCGTCTGCGTTAAAATCTGCAATTGAGAAGAGGGATTATACAGTGATCGCGGGACTGGGGCACAGGATAAAAGGATCGGCAGAAGGTTATGGCTTCAAACGGCTGACGGATATGGCCGCGAGGCTTGAAATGGCCGCTGAAAATAACTGCGAGCAAGATGCGCAAAATATTATCAAAGAAATAATCGGCTTCTTAGACAAAGTCGAGGTTGTTTATGAGAATTAAAACGCGCCTATTTTCCATGAGAATCTCTCCCGTCGTTATTTTATTATTATGCCTTGGTTTCACGATTTGGGGCTGGCGGTCGGCATTACAGACGGCGCATCTGAGGAACCGCGAACGTTTTGATAATCTTTGTCAGGAAATCACATCCAATATTCGAGAAAAGATAGAAGTTTATGTCGAAGCGCTTTATGGCGCTCGGGGGTTGTTTGCCGCCAGTAACAGTGTCGAACGAGACGAATGGCGGGCTTATGTGAATGAGCTGAAAATGAAAACACGATATCCCGGTCTGATTGCTTTGGAGTATGTCGACCGAGTTAAATCACGCGAATTGGCTGCGTACGTTCAACAGGTTCGGGAAGATAAATCTGTGAGCGGCGAAGGTTTGCCGGAATTTTCTATCTATCCGCAAAATGATAAAGAAGAGTATTGGCCGGTTGTGTACGCAGAACCGCTGGAATTCAACCGTACTGCTCTTGGATATGACTTGTCTCATGAAAGTAAAAGACGGGAAACGCTATTGCGATCCCTCGAAACCGGCGAAGTTTCGTTTTCGGATAAATTGTTGCTTCGGCGGTTTGACCCGGCAGTACCTGGGTTTTATATCGCGCTTCCAGTTTTCAAAAAAGGAGAAGCTGTCGCATCGCCCGAAGAAAGGCGGAATAATTTTCAAGGCTTTGTTGTCGGTGTGATCAAAGCGCGTGACTTTTTCGAATTTGCTTATGACCGATATAAAAAAACATGGGATATTGATTTTGAAATTTTTTCCGGGGCTTCTTTGAGCGATGAAAACCTTCTTTTCGACAGTAATCAGGTGATGCATCAAATCGAAGAAAACCAGATTAGTGAAAAGTTTATTTTCGAAACTAAAATTACGGTGGGTGGAAAATCTTTTCTTCTGCACTTTTGGGCGAATCCTAAAACCCGGGCAAGTAAATATGAGAGGCTTTTCCCGAATTATGTGCTGATTACAGGATTTGTTTTTAGCGTCCTCCTTTATTTCTTTATAGTGATGATGGTTACTGGCCGCGAGCGCGCGGAAAAGTTCGCGGATGACAAACACAAGGATTTGATCGCCGAAATTGCGATTAGAAAGCGGGCTGAAGAAAAAACCCGCGAAGCCATGAAAGTCAAATCGGACTTTACATCGACGGTATCGCATGAATTAAGAACCCCTTTAACCGTTATTAAAGAAAGCATTTCGATTGTCGGGGATGGAACTGCGGGGCCGCTTAATGATGATCAAGCCATGTTTCTTGATAAGGCAAAAAAGAACGTTGATCGGTTGGCCCGCTTGATCAACGATGTGCTCGATTATCAAAAGATGGAATCCGGGAAAACCCCGTTTCATAAAACGCTCGGAGATCTTAACGATGTGGTCAAGGAGGTGACTGAGGATTACCGGGAGGTTGCGCTTAGGCAAGGAATGGATCTAGAAATATATTTAGATCCGGCGATGCCCAGAGTTTTATTTGACCGGGATAAAATCATCCAAGTCATTGGAAACTTATTAAACAATGCCATTAAATTTGGCCGGGAAGGAAAAATTTTTGTTTCGACGGAATATGATGATAACGCAGTAAAAGTTTCAGTAACGGACAATGGCCCTGGAATAAAAACCGACGACAAAGATAAGCTTTTCAAAAGCTTCAGCCAGCTTGGGGGTACGAATGATCGAAAAATCGGAGGTGCCGGGCTAGGGCTGGTTATTTGCAAGCGCATTATTGAAGCGCATGGCGGAAAAATCGGTGTAGAGTCAGTTTATCATAAAGGAGCAACTTTTTATTTTATGATTCCAGTAATTGAGCGCAGAATGACGGACGGTCGCTGATGAAGCATATTCTTGTCGCGGATGACGAACAGGATATTATCGATATTCTAGGATTTCGCTTTAAAAAATGGGGCTACCGAATGACCGCGGTTGGCGATGGCCAGCTCGTTCTGAGCAAAGCGCAGGAATTAAAACCTGATTTGGTTCTTTTGGATTTGCGCATGCCAATTCTGGGTGGGGGAGAAGCTTGCCGTTTACTCAAAAATGATCCGGGGCTGCGTCATATCCCCGTGATGATCATGACCGCAAGTTCTGAAAAAAAGGGCAGTATAAGCGCTCGGGAATTCGGCGCTGATGATGCTATCGTAAAACCCTTTGAAGCTGCCGAACTGCTTAAAAAAATTAAAAATCTTCTAAAAGAAAACTGAGCGCTATTTCTTCGCAGGAAGTTTCAGGGTTTCCGGCAAAAGCGCGATATTCCAATCATAAAAATTTCCGCTTACCAAATCATCCCCTACGGCGTGAAAAAATACTGAGGACCACATTTTATGTCTTGTCTCTAAAGGTAATGCTGAAAAATTATTTGTTTTAGAAATGTAAGTACGCAGCTGGTAGCCTTTTGGGGGGATAACCTGAAAAGTGTAGTTGCCCGCTTCTAAAGCCGGGACGCGGACAGAAAAGCCGCCTGTCGGGAAAACTTTTGCCGCAAAAATTCTTCCGCTTCCCGTCAATTTGATTTCAGCATCCGGCACGGATTTTAGCGTTATGAGATCAAATATTTTTCCAGAAACTTTCCATTCCTCAATTTTTCCTGGAAGTACCGGAGGAGCCTCGGCGGCCTGATCCGCCATGGGCTGCGACATTTGTTGATGAATATATGCGGTATCATGAACAGGCTGGGGGGTAGTATTTTTAGCAGGTTTTGAGTTTTCAATGATTTGTGTTCCGGTTTTTCCATCGGTCTCTTCCCATCGTCCCACCTCTTTACCATCTTCTTTAATGATAAACGTAGTACCCAGATGAAGGATTGATAAAAGACAGAGAATGTAAACCGGTGAACGGGGCAGCATACTTAAAAAATCGGCATTTTTTAATAAAGAATAAGGATTTTCGTGGGTTATTTGCGCCGAAAGAAAAAGCCGCTTAAGCCGATATATTTCACAGTGCTGTTAATTCTAAAACTCATGTCATAAACACGCGAGGCAGATATGTTCAAATTTATCACTTTTATGATTGTCATTCTAGCGGTTGGAGCCCTAAGTCTAATGGCCGCGGGATACCGGTTTCAGCCTGAGAATTTGCAATATTATACCAAGCTTGAGGGCGGCGGTACTCAGCATGAAGTAACCCTTACTAATGGCACGGTGCTTAGCGGGGTGATTGAATCTGAAACCGAACAATCCATCCGGCTGAACATGGAAGGTGCTATCACAGATTTTTCAAAAGGGGAAATCAAGTCTATCAAATCTCAGACGGGGGATAATCCGTTAATCAAATTTATTAATAACGCGGAAAGACAGAATAAAATCCATCCCCTTTTGATTCAGGATAAAAGCAAATCCCTTACCGGAGCATTTGATCATTTTGCGATGGAGCCTTCCCGTATCGCTGATGATATTAAAAAGAATAACCCAGGGATTTCACAAACCGCGGAACTTGAAAAGCAAATGAGGGCTAACGCGCAGGCAAGACTTAATGATTACCGCGCCCGGACTCAGCAGGCTGCGGAAAATCAGTAAGTATGGCGAAAAATCCGCAGCCCTATCCGAAACATTTCCACTCTTTTTTCCACCGCGGCCTGTACTGCCTTGCGTCCGTGAGTGCCGTGCTCATTACCGGAACACTTGGTATGCATTGGGCTGAAAAATTTTCATACATGGATGCTTTCTATTTTACGAGCATGATTGCTACCGGGCAGGGGCCGGCGCCAAACGTGCAGCCTATAAGCGCCGCGGGAAAATTATTTACATGTCTTCTCGCGTTTGTTTCGGTTGGAACCATGATTGCTTCGTTCGGATTTCTTTTCGGGCCTTTCTTCGGGCGGATCTGGCGCATTGGGGTGATCAAACTTGAGGAAGAAATTGAACATCTGAGAAGTAAGTAGAGCGGAAATACTATGATGACAGTGGCGTTACTCACGGTTTCAAACATTTTTATGACATTTGCCTGGTATGGGCATTTAAAATACCGAGAAACCGCTCTTTGGAAGGTTGTTTTAATCAGCTGGGGGATTGCCTTTCTTGAATATTGTTTCCAAGTGCCGGCTAACCGTATCGGTTCTTATCAATACAGCGCGGTTCAGCTTAAAACGATCCAAGAGGTGATTACGCTTGTAGTGTTCGCTGTTTTCTCCGTTTGGTATTTAGGGCAGGGAATCCGGTGGAATCATTTGGTAGGTTTCTGTTTTCTGATAGGCGCGGTTTTTTTTATTTTTAAAAAATAAAGGGGATTTATGGCGATCGTTTCAATGCTTTTGCTCACGGCGCTTTTTTACGCCTGCTACAATGTTTTTATTAAAATTTCTTCTTCAGCCATGCATCCCATTTTAGGAATGCTCATGCTGCAAATCGGGGCGATCGCGATCGGAATCAGCGCGCTGATTTATGTTAAGGCAGCGAATATCCCTCCTGTCTTTTCTCAAAAAGGCGTGATTGCGGGTCTGCTGGCGGGGATTTTTGTAGCTTTCGCGGAAGCTGTTTCCTTTTACGTTTTTTCCAAAGGCGTTCCCGCATCCATGGGAACCCCGGTGATTATTGGGGGCAGTGTCGTGATTAGCGCGCTTATCGGGGCTGTTTTCTTAAAGGAAAGTTTAAGTCCTGTCCAGGTCGGCGCAGTTTTACTTATCGTTACCGGCATCGTTCTTCTTACAAGCAGCGGCAAAACAGTCTAAGGATTTATTCTGTGAAATGTCCAAAATGTCAAAGCTTGCTCAATGAAATGAATAAGGACGGAGCATTCGCGCTTGGGTGCCCCCAATGTAAGGGGATTTGGCTGAGTTATGAATCTGAACGGGAAATTTTAAAGGTAAAGATGGAGCCTTTTACGGTTGACGAGCTCCGGCGTTTACGGGCGAAATTCGAACCTCTTGGCCGGATCGAAGAAATCCGTTATTACCCCTGCCCCTCCTGCCAGCAGCTGATGCAGAGAAAAAACTGGGGGTCTCATTCCGGAGTGGTTGTGGATAAATGCCGTGATCACGGTACTTGGTATGATGAGCATGAAATCGAAAAAATTATGGAGTATGTCGCTCTTGGCGGTGTGGAGCTCGAAAAATTGAGACTGGCCGAAAATGGCCTGACCCGACTTGAGAGCCGTGTTGAAACCGAAGCCCTGCGGGTTGATAAGCGCATTGATCATATGTATGCGCGCGCCCGCATTTTTAACCGGCTTGGATTTTAAATCGGAAATACTTTTCTTAGGGCGGTCATTCCGCCTGTGAGCTTTTGGACATTTTTGAATCCGGCCTGAATCAGAATTTGCGCTGCTGTGTGAGCGCGTCCGCCGCCTTTGCACACTGTAACGACAAAATCTTTTTTATGCTGTTCTAATGATTCTAAGTGATGGCTAAGCGCGGCAACCGGGAGGTTTAAGACTCCGGGCAATGAGCCTAATTCTCCTTTGAGCTCATCAGGATCGCGAACGTCAACCAGTACAAGCGCTTCACGATTTTCGATTTTTTGTTTTAAATCCTCCGCTGAAATTTCAGGAACCTGAATATCATTTGCGCCCGCATTCATCGTTCCCTTTACCTCGCAGGCTGAAGAATCGGCGGGAATCCAAGCGGCCTTCGGGTCCCGCGCGCAGGCATAATTTGCCTTAAGCACGTCCTTCATCCAATCCGCGGGCCCTAGTTTTAGCTCCTGCAAAAACTGGATATATTCTTCTTTGCTTTTATGTTGTAAAAACGGATTGGTTTTTTTTTTGATGTCTGAGCGGAGAGGGGATGCGGTGCCGGTATTCATGGGCGG
>CAZEFF010000052.1:0-3561 GCA_964511315.1 uncultured bacterium
CCTGCCCTCTCCCCTCTGGAGAGAGGGTTGGGGTGAGGGGCTTCAAAAACCAATTAAACCGTCCCACCGTACAGCGCAACCCAAAAACATCTTCCTTAGTACCGACAATCACTTCATTGGTTTCGGGAATCGTTTCAATCACATAAAGGCGTTCGGAATGCGCTACGCCGAGACCCCGTCTTTGTCCGCGCGTAAAATGAAAATGCCCTTCGTGTTCTCCAAGAACCTTTCCATCCCGTGTGCGGATCACTCCCGGCTTCGCTTCTCCCGCCGGATATTCGCGCTTTAGAAATTGCCCGTAATCATTGCTTGGGATAAAACAAATTTCCTGGGAATCAGGTTTATTCGCGACAGACAAACCGAGCGCCGCGGCCTTCGCGCGAATTTCTGTCTTAGCGAATCCTCCCACCGGCAAAAGTAAATTCGGCAAAATATCACTGCCGAGCGGAAATAAAACATACGACTGGTCTTTGCCGGAATCAGCTCCTTCAGAAATATAAAAAGATTTTTGCTCTTCGTGATAATGAAGCTGGGCGTAATGCCCAGTCGCGATATAGTCATAACCTAGCTGTTTCGCGCGGGAATGAAAAAGTCGGAATTTAATGTGTTCATTACAGGCCACGCAGGGATTCGGGGTGCGGCCCTTGCGGTATTCACTCGCGAAATAATCCACCACGTGCGTTTTAAATTCTTTTTCAAAATTAAAAACCCAGAACGGGATTTCAAGACGGTCGGCCACCGCGCGCGCGTCTTCAACGCCGACAATTCCGCAGCAGGTTTTCGTATTAATATCCGCACAGGTATCAGACGCCCAGGTACGGATGGTCGCGCCGGCCACTTCATGCCCCTGCTCTTTTAATAAGGATGCCGCGACAGAACTGTCGACACCACCGCTCATCGCGACAAGAATTTTCTTTTTTTCCATTTTTTAAAACTCCGGAGAAATAAATTTGCCCTGGCCAACTATATGGGCAGCGAAGATCCTGAGAGAATTTTATCGATTTGGATGCGTTCTTCGAAAACTTCTTTGAGCTGGCCGTATCGGCAGCTCTCCACATCCAGATCTTCCATTTCAGGCAAGGAACCAAGCACGGGAATGCCGGTCAAATCATGCACCACTTTAGGATTCGTAATTTCCGCCATCGAAAAATTAACCGTTGGAACGCGGTTAAAAATGATGCCGCGAATGTCAAAGCCGCGGATCACCGCCGCGTCAACAGTAAGCAATGAATGATTAATCGTTCCAAGACCTCCGCGCGCCACAATCACGAGCGGAAGATGAAACTCGCGGATTAAATTGGAAACGAAGTAATCTTTTGTCAAAGGCACAAGTAATCCGCCGATTCCTTCAACAATAATAAAATCATAATGTTTTTGAAGTTCCATATACGCTTTGCGGATGCTATCGAGATCCACTTCCCGCTTCTCGAGAACAGCGGCAACATTCGGCGCTAAAGGATTGCGGAACCGGGACGGACTTGTCAGAGACGGATATTCATTTTCAGCCGCTTCAAATAAATAGACGGCATCACTGGGAATGAGCCGTTTTTCCGGCCCATAACAGCCGGTCGCGACAGGCTTCATCACGCCCACTTTGATCCCGCGGGCTTTTAATGCCAGCGCCAAACCGGCAGAAACGACCGTCTTGCCGACCTCGGTATCTGTTCCGGTAATAAAGATTCCTGGTTTCATTTTCATATGCTGGCGTTAATGCTGTTCCGTTTCTTCTTTAATGGAGTCATAAGTAATATCGAGCAAATGATTTAATTCTTCAGTATTAATCGCGAGAGGCGGCATTAAAACGATCACCGGCCCCAAAGGACGAAGGATCGCGCCCTTTGCCCGCGCCCTCTGAATCACGCGAATTCCTATTTTTTCTTCCAGTTGGTACGGTTCTTTGGAAGCGCGGTTCTTTACAAGTTCGATTCCCGCCATCATTCCAGCTTGGCGGATATCGCCAACCGCAGCGATTTTTTCAAATTCACGCAGCCGGCGTTTCATCAGTTCAATTTTCGGCTGAAGATTTTTAAGAATCTGTTTTTTTTCAAAAAGCTCAAGGCTCGCGAGCGCCGCGCGGCACGCCAAAGGATTCGCCGTATAGGTATGCCCGTGAAAAAAAGTTTTTAACTCTGAATAATTTCCAAGAAATGCTTCGTAAATTTTTTCTGCCGCGAGTGTCACGGCAAGCGGCAAATAACCGCCCGTAATCCCTTTGGCCGCGGTCAGCAGGTCCGGCGTCACCTGTTCATGCTCGCTCGCGAACATTTTTCCTGTCCGCCCAAATCCCGTCGCTACTTCATCAAAAATCAGAAGGATATTATACTGTTTTGTCAGGGCTCTGACACGTGAAATATAGCCCTTCGGCTGATCAATCATTCCCGCGGCACCCTGCATTAAAGGCTCCATGATAAAAGCCGCGATTTCCTCATGATGCTCCTTAAAAATACGCTCCAGCTCGCATAATGAAGCATCTTTCACCTTTTCAGGATCGCTCGTGCCGTTCCACCGGTAACAATAAGGAGAGGGCGCGGAAAAAGCATGAAATAGAAATGGTTTATAAATTTTATGAAAGAGATCGATTCCGCCCACGCTGACGGAGCCGAGCGTATCGCCGTGATACGCGTTTTCGAGCTTTACGAATTTTGTCTTCCCTGGTTTTCCGCTTTGCTGCCAATATTGATAAGCCATTTTCAGCGCGATTTCCACCGCCTCCGATCCGGAATCAGAATAAAAAACACGCGTCAGTCCCCGCGGCGCGATTTGAATCAGTTTTTCCGCCAGTTCAATCGCGGGAATATTCGAAAGCCCTAAAAATGTTGAGTGGGCAATTTCTCCAAGCTGATCGGTAATTGCTTGGTCAATTTCCGGAACGCGGTGTCCATGCACATTGCACCACAAAGAAGAAACCCCGTCGAGATACCGTTTTCCTTCCGTATCTTCAAGATAAACGCCGTCACCGCCGCGGATAATGACAAGTTCTTCCTTCTGCCAATCCTGCATCTGCGTGAAAGGATGCCAAAGATATTTTTTATCTTTCGCGGCAAGAATATTGGTTAAATTTTGATTTTCAGTTTTCATTAATAGTTCCATATCCGGTTTCTTCGGATCCGAAGCATAGGCTCATACCTTACGCTTGTTTTCTCTGTCGCGCCTTCATCGATCAGCGGAATTTTCACCCTTCGGGTTTGACCAGGTTTAAACACCTTTGTCACGTCGCGGCGCAAAATCATTACAGGCTTATCTCCCTTTGGAGCAGTGCGGTCATAAAACGTCAGCTGCCCCCTAAGAACAAGCTCCCTCGGTTCTTTGCTTTGATTGGTAACCTTTCCGGCAACCATATATTTATCCGCGGCGCTCTGTGAGGCGGTAATATTTTGAATAATGATTTCTTCCTTGGCCCACGCGCATGGCGATATCAGCAGCAGCGCCGTCAGAAATGCGTAAAGAATTTTCTTCATCGTTTCGGGCCGCATTCAGGAGAGTTTAAAAACTCACGACGATATGGGCGTCATCATTGCCGATGACGCAGCGGATTTTTTTGGAACCTTCGCGTTTTGCTTC
>CAZEFF010000052.1:3661-10636 GCA_964511315.1 uncultured bacterium
CGGCCCGCGCTCCGTATTTCCCGGTCCATGGCTTCCTGAAACCCGGCCGGACTCAGCGCGCCCGTTAAATCATCATACCGCGAAGCGCCTTCCCACATTTCCCGGCGGCTGCCGTAACGCTCGAGAAGAAAAAATAAAAAAGTATTTGTTCCGAACATTACGATCAAAAAAGCAAAAAGGGCGATATGCCAAAGAGGAATTTCGTAGGGCTGGTTCTGCGCCATGAGGAAAGTCCAGAAAAGCAGCCCGCCAAGCGCGGTAAAGTTTAATGCCGCGGCCGTTCTCTGCACCATGCGTCCAAGCCGGAGCACGTGTTTGATTTCATCCAGCCAACGGGACGGTGAATCGGGGGAAAATTTCACTGTCAAATCTCCTTAAATATCAATCGTTTCGGCGGGTATTATGGCATATCCGGATTCGTGATGCCAGTGCCCTGTACGGACGGAACGTGTTTTGCGAGAATCTTCAAAAGTTTTTGAATATGCGTCTCATCATGCGCCGCGCTGACTGTGATCCGAAGCCTGGCTTTGCCTTTAGGAACCGTGGGTGTCCGTATAGCGGGAATCAAAATTCCCTGTTCAAGCAAAGCCTCTGAAAGCTGCAGCGCTTTTTTTTCGTCGCCAATCAAAAGCGGAAGTATCGGAGAAGTAATGGGGCCCATCGGCCATCCCTGCTTCTGCAGGCCTTCGTGCAGTATCTGCACATTTCTCCAAAGCTTGCGGCGGATCTCAGATTCGGACTCAATCACCCAAATGGCTTCCAGAGCGGCCGCGCAGAGAACAGGCGGTAAGGATGTCGCGAAAATAAAGGGACGGGCTTTATTAATTAGGTAGTCGATCATTAAAGAAGAGCCGGCAGCAAATCCTCCGAGCGTTCCTAAAGCTTTCGAAAGTGTGCCCGTCACAATATCAATTTGTCCTTCAAGTCTTTGATCTTCCGCGAGCCCCCGTCCAAAAAGTCCGAGCACTCCTGTTCCATGCGCGTCATCAGCAATAAGAAGACATCCGTATTTTTCTTTAATGCGGGCCAATTCTGTCAAATCGGCAAGATCGCCATCCATACTAAAAACGGTATCCGTCACGAGTAAAATCTTTGAGGCGGAAGGTCGGGGGTCGAGGGTAGAAGGGAAATCTTTCGATCCTACTTCAACCTTCGACCTTCCACCTTCGACCTTTATAATTTCTTCACAGCGGGCGTAATTTTTATGCGGAAAAACACGGACCTCAGCGCCCGAGAGCCGCGCGCCGTCAATTAATGACGCGTGGCATAATTTATCCATCACAATTAAATCTTTTTCTCCAGCAAGCGCGGTAAGCACTCCGAGATTGGCCAAATATCCGGCGCTAAACACAACGGCCTGATCTTTATTTTTAAAAGCAGCGAGTTTTTCCTCAAGGCGTGTGTGCTGATCGGATGTACCGGAAATAAGCCGCGCCGCGCCGGAACCCGTTCCGTGATATTTCAGCGCGTTTTGCGCGGCCTGAATTACTCTCGGATGGCGGGAAAGCCCAAGATAATCATTGCCGCAGAAAAGGAGAATTTCTTTTCCGCGGAAAAAAGCCGTGACGCCGGTACCCGGCTCTAAAGTACGCAAACGGCGAAAAAGGTTTTTATTATTAAGTTCTGCCAGTTCTTCTTCGAAAGTAGATAGATCCATATCAAAACCGTTCCCTGCCGTCATTGCGAGCCGCAGGCGAAGCAATCGCTTTTTCTATTAATAAAAACTGCGATTGCCGCGTCGCCCTTTCCGCCAAAAACCGGACGGACCAGCCGAATACAGGCTGGCGGGCTCCTCGCAATGACATCATTATTAAATGCTCCTCAGCGCGAGCAGCGCGATATGCCCACCAAAACCCAGCGAGATAGAAATCGCGGTCTGAACTTTTTTAGATTTCGCGGTAAGCGGTGTGTAATCCAGATCGCAAGCGCTGTCCGATCTTTCGAGCCCAATAGTCGGCGGAATAAAACCATCGCGCATAGCCACCAGAGAAGCGACCGCCTCCACTGCTCCGGCAGCGCCCAGCATATGTCCCATCATGGATTTTGTGGAGCTTGTGGAAATATTATACGCGGTTTTTCCAAAAGCTTTTTTTATCTGCGACGTTTCATAAATATCTCCAAGCGCGGTACCCGTACCATGAAGATTGATGTAATCGATTTCTTTCGCGTCCATTTTTATTTTACTCATAAGCTCGGTCAATGTGCGGGCGAGCGAGTTTTCTTTTTCCTGAAAATGAAGCAGGTTCGCGCCGTCAAAACCATAATGCGCGCCGATAATTTCTCCGTATATTTTAGCGTCCCGCGCTTTCGCGCTTTCAAAGGTTTCTAAAAAAAGAATCCCCGCGCCTTCGCCGACTAAAAATCCTTTCCGCCGCTTATCAAAAGGAAGCATCCGGTCAGGAGACAAAGCCTTCATATTTTTATACCCGGCGAGCATCAGCGGAACAATGGAAGCGTCGCTTGCTCCGGCGATACAATAATCCACCGTGCCGTCCGCAACAACGCGCGCGCCTTCTGCGATCGCAACCGTCCCGGTGGCACAAGCCGCAACATAACACCGCGCGGGCCCTTGAATATTCCACCGCCTGGCGATCCACTGCGCGGCAAAATTGGGAACGGAGTTCGCGTAAATGCGTGCGCCTAAAATCGCGCTTGGATTTTTTAAAAACCGCTCTTTGAAACGGTCAATCGTATGCACTCCGCCTTTACTGGAGCTGACCGAAATGCCGACACGGTAAAGATCATGCTGCGCGGGATCAAAATTCGCGACCTGTAAAGCCTCGCCGGCCGCGCCGACCGCGAACTGAATAAAAGGATCGAGAAAATGCGTGCCGTGACTGCGTGCTTCAAAATTTTTTACTTCAAAAGCGTTTTTAAAGGGATAGGCGGCGGGATCAAACTGTTTGATGGGGCCTTCACCGGAAACACCCTCTCGCAAATTTCTCGCGAATGCTGTAAGCCCAACACCAATCGGGGTGACGGCACCCATTCCAGTAATGACTACTCTGCGTTTCAAGAAAACCTCCAAAGTAAGGTTTTCGGTTTATTTAAGTGTTTGCTTGATTCTCTTTTAGGAAGGACGCTTGGGATTGCCGATTTCAAGCAGAGACAAAACCTTTTTGATATTTTTGGCAACAGAATCTTCGTGATTGAGACTCAAATCCACAATGCTTCCGCGGAAATCATTCGGACCCACATTAACAATCAGCACCTGCGAACGGTCAGTGACTTCCTGTAAAAGCCGAAGTTCTTCATCCGTAAGATTGCTCGCGGTCGCGATCACGATAAGGCCGGCATCCATTAAGATATGGGCCACCTCACCGAGACGGCGGACATGTTCATGCCGCTTGGCCTTATGCACATCCACATCGAGCCCGCGTAAAAGATTTCCAATTCCAAGAAAATAAGTTTTTCCGCCCTGCTCAAAAATAGCCTTCTCGGTTTCTTTGGCGATTGTTTTTTTATCCACACCCACCCGACCGGTCAAAAGTATAAATTTAGGCGCGTGGCCATATTTCGCTTCGCGTTCTTTAGGATCGATAATGCTGTAATCCCACTTCATTTCACGCTGCTGAACCTGCTCGCGAAGATCCGCATGATCATCTTTTATAATTTCAGTGATAATTCCGCCGCCCGAAATATCATATTTATCCACAATCACAAATCGGCCCGTCGCTTCAATCCCTCCGGCCAAATCAAAAGCCACCGCCGCGGAACATTCGAGAATGCACTCGGCAACCTCATGGCGTTCCACCATCTGCTTATCGGTTTTTTTCAAATCCGTGGCATCGATTACTTTCTTAATTTTTTTAAGCCAAACGGGGATTTTGGCGGTGCCGATTTTTAACTTATACTCTTTCCCAGGCACGAAAGGCTCTTTCCCCATCCAGAAAATTTCGATCTTGATCAGCGTGCTGACCTGAGGCAGTTCTTCATCAACCTTACACATAATATCGCCGCGGTTAATATAAATTTGCTCTTTAAGCGTGAACCCCGCGGAAAGTCCCGCGCCGATTTTTTTAGGGGTCTTCGCGTTAAAAATTTCGATCGATTTCACTTCAGACCTTTTATTGGAAGGCAGAAAAACCACTTTATCGCCCACCGAAATAGACCCAGATTCAATGCGGCCCGCGATAATGCGCCGGTCATCGCCTTCTTCAGTAAATTTATAAATCCCTTGGATCGGCATGCGGAAAGGCTTCAGCTCAAGGCTCGGCGCCTTTTCAAAGCGGTCAAGCACGCCCAAAATGGAATCCCCCTTGTACCAGGAAAGATTTTTAGAGGAACCCACCATGTTGTCGCCGTGAAAGGCCGCGATTGGAAGAAAAAATTTCGGTTCGATTCCGATTTGCTTTAAAAACGCGCGGTATTCTTTTTCGATTTTCTCAAAAACTTTTTGGCTGTAGTCGACAAGATCCATCTTATTAACACAGACCGCGATCTGCCGGATTCCAAGCATTGAAAGAAGATACCCGTGGCGTTTGGAATTTTCCTGAACGCCTTCTTTCGCGTCAATAATGAGAAGCGCCGCTTCCGCGCGCGCCGCGCCCGTCACCATATTTTTTAAAAATTCAATATGACCCGGAGCGTCAATGATGATGTATTCGCGTTTCTTGCTTTTAAAAAATGACCGCGCGGTATCGATCGTAATACCCTGCGCTTGTTCATCTTTTAGAGCATCGAGCAAGAAAGCATATTCGAAAGGTTTTGCGTTGCGCGCGCAAGCGTCTTTGACCTGCTGTAATTTACCTTGAGGGAGCGAGCCGGTATCCGCCAGCAAACGGCCGATGACCGTGCTTTTGCCGTGGTCGACATGACCTACGATCACAATATTCATTTTTTGCTGAGTTGTTGTTTGCTTTTCCGTCTTCGTCGTCGGCATTACATGTACCCCTCTTTCCTGAGGGTCTCTAATCCGCCGCCATCTTCTTTATCCTGAGCGCGGCCGGCTCGTTCAGCAATATTCGCGAACTTTCCGGTCTTAAGCTCGGCGATAATTTCTTTCACATTCTTCGCGGTCGACTGGACCGGGAATGTGCAGGGATAACAGCCGAGTGAGCGGTAACGTTCGCCCTTTCCATTATCAAAATAAAGCGAAGTGGTCGGAATATTTTCGCGCTCAATATATTCCCAAATATCAAGTTCGGTCCAATCAAGCAAAGGATGAATGCGGATATGCGTTCCGGGCGCGAAATCCGTTTTATACTGATTCCAAAGTTCGGGCGGCTGATCGCCAATATTCCAGTCACTGCGCTTATCGCGGGGCGAAAAATACCGTTCTTTCGAGCGGCTGCCTTCTTCGTCCGCGCGCACACCGACAATCACGCCGGTATAAGGCTCTTTATTATCATCGAGAACATATTTTTTCTGTTTATGATCCAGGCGGTAACGCGGCCATTCGCCGGATAAAGTATTGCGAAGGGCATCGGTTTTAAGCGCCTTGCAGCAGGCAATCCGGTCAATCGCTCCGTCCGGAAAGGTCTGTTTTGCTTCCAGCGCGGCTTTGTTTTGGCCATACACCATATTGAGTTTCCACTCAAGCGCAAGCCGATCGCGGTACTGAATCATTTCAGGGATTTTGTAGGAAGTATCAATGTGGACGAGCGGAAAAGGCACATGTCCAAAGAAAGCTTTGCGGGCAAGCCATAAAAGGACGGTGCTGTCCTTTCCGATGGACCAAAGCATGGCAAGGTTTTTAAAATTGGCATAACCTTCGCGCAAAATATAAACGGATTGGCTTTCAAGCTTCTCTAAATGGTCCATTTTTCCTCTTATGCCGTGCTGATAGAATTCTACCAGCGCTTTATGCGCCAGTACTCATCGTGTCGGACTTGATGTCCGACTACGATGATGTATGGGTAAACGGCACTGAATAAACCTCAGAAATGAGCGGGCATTATAACATATTCCTATATTTCGAGATCCGGATTTTGAAATGTCAAAAGACACCCCATTTCCCATATAGCAATTTATAGCATTGAGGCCCGATTTCTTATGGCTTTGACCTCAAATTTGCCCATTTAGAAAGTGTCTGTTACCTTTTCGTAACTCTTTTTTTGACGATGGGATACGAATGAAAAAAATTTCGATTTATTTTCGAATGATTGCCGCGGCCACGCTGATCAGCTATTGCGTCACAAATAGCAATTTTGCGTATGCCCAAACCTCTGCCCCGGCGAATCTCTCAGGCCAAATTAAAATTCCCGCCCGCTTAGGCGCCATCGAAGAAACTTTTACCTCTGGATCCGGCAAAACAGTTATCTATATCCAGGATGCTCATGATTCTCTGGAAGCGCAAAAAAATATCGCCCGGCTCGTGGAAGGTTTTGTCGAGCATTATGGCGTCAAAACAGTCTATGAAGAAGGTTACGAGGGTCCGGTTCCGACCGATAAGCTTTTTAATATTATTCCTGATCTGAAAATCCGGCGGAAAGTGTCTGACTTTCTTTTGGACAAGCTGCGCATTGGCGGGGCTGAATACGCGCACATTAATCGCTTCGCTCAAGAAGGTGGAAGGTCGAAGCTCGAAGGTCGAGGGAAAACTAAGGATTTTCTTCCACCCTCCAGCTTCCACCCTCGACCTTTACATGACTTTAAGCTGATCGGCGCGGATAATCTTACACGTTATAAAAACAATATCCGCTCTTTCCGGGAAGCCTCTAAGCAAAACCGGGCCATTGAAAAGGACCTCGATTCTGTTCTCACCGAAATCGAAGCTCTGGCAAACCGGTATTTTCCAAAACCCTTGAAAGATTGGCTGCGGATGAAGGCCCGTTTTGAAGCGGAGCAGATTGAATTAATCGACTATCTCAAAACCACGGCGCGCATAGCTTTCGCGGGACAAACCGATTACGGCCTTACCCCCATGCCTTATCCTAACGCCCTTCTTCTTCTCACCGCGGAAGCCTCTAAAAACATCGCGCTTCTTGAAAAAGCAAAGGCCATTGACGCAAAGAGTTTGTTTGAAGAAATCGC
>CAZEFF010000052.1:10736-15506 GCA_964511315.1 uncultured bacterium
TTTCATAAAGCGGGCATCCGGTCCATCATGCAGAAAATGGGTGTTTCCTACCGGATCATTATGCCGAAAATTTCAGGCCCTGACGCGCTTCACCAAACTTATTACAAGCAATTAATGTCTGTAGGTCACCATGATTTTGAAAGCTCCTTTCTCGGCAAAGGCGCAAGTGCAACCCGTCCGCCATCGATTGTTTTGGAAGAAGCGCTCGCCATGTCGGAAGTCCGCGCGCTCAGTGACGTGATTTCCCGAAATCCTAATTTATCCATCGCGCTTTTTGACCGCTCACTCAATCCAGTAACATCTCGCTCGGAAGTGCGGGGTGATTCAAGTAAAGAAAATAATAGTGCCGCCAACCTGAAAGCTGGATTAAAAGATCCGGATACTAAAAATACAGCTGAGACTTCGTCGAACGAAACAAAAGATTTTCTTTCGAACATTTCTGCTGAAGAGGCGCGTCAGGCCCTTAAAATTTTGGATTCCGATAAAAGAATCGACTTGCTGCTCTCAGACGCGCTTTGGCATGCGACTTCTTCTACATCACTTCCGGATTTACTTCCTCAGCTTGCCTTGAAATCGAAAAAAGCGCTTAGAAAGTCGGGTGCTATTCTCTGGGCTGCCACAGAACAAACTGCCTTGAGTGAAAACTATGTCTCATTCGGATCGCTGAATAGTTTACATGCTTTCGGTCATTACACCTCGAAACGCCGGTTGTGGGAATTCGGAGGATCAGAGCAAAGATTTGTGGATGCTTCTGAACAGATGAAGAAATTAGGCTTCGCAAGCATTGGCAGGGATGATGAGCATATCCGCGAGTTTATTTATGTCTATCCCAATTCTCCGTGGTTTACAGATGAACAAAAACGAATTGAAACTTGGAAGCAGTGGCAGATTCAAAGTCCCGAAAAAATAAAACAATTACAGGAACTTTTCGCGCAACAATTCCCGGTTATTTTTTATTTCAAAGAACATCAGCCCTCAAGTCTTCAAGATGTGCATTACGGTATTCCTGGCGAAAAAATGAAAGAGGATGAATTAGCGTTGACGGACCCTTCCATCCGCTTGAAATCGATCGTTGTTCCAAGCAGCCGGTTAGAAGAGGCTAAACAAATGATTCGCGATTATGCCCCGGCTGATGCTCAAGATAAGCTCATAACCCTTTTAGATCCTTCTTACGAGTCAGTCCTTGCATTTAATGAAGTGATCGGAAAAATTTTTGGAATTCTTCTCATTCGGCATCAATTTAGCACATTAGCCGGAGATAATTCGGCTCATTTAAAATTTTTGACACGATCAGCCGGTAGCTGGCAAGCATTGATCGCAGAAATAAAGACAGTACTCGAAACCCATATTACAACAGCTGAATCCCGCTCCACCTCCGGTCCCGAAGAACCAAAGGCCCGCGCTGAAGTAAGGTCGCCGGAGGCGGAAGCAGATCAAATGATTCAACGAATGGCGGAGCGGTATAAAAAATATTCAGAGAGCGTTACACAGACCCTTTCGCGGATTGTGAGGATGAGCAAAGATCCAAAATTCTCAGAAGCCATTGGACATGTGGCTCCGGAAGACGGTCAAGCCATGCAGCAGTTGGGCGCGCAATTTCAGGCGGGTTCTGAATTAGAGGAACATTATCAAACCATCATTAATCAGGGACTCACTGATTTCCGCGCAGGCCGGTTTACACTTGAAGACCTGCGGGCCACCGAGACAAATTTTAATCGGCGGATGGAAATATTTGAAAGACAGGTTCAAAAGGGCCACGCATTGCTTGACCGGATCGACGAGGCCGGCTGGGGCATCTCACGCTCGGAGGCGCGAACTCTTTCTGCTGATGAGCAGCGGGTCCAAATCCGGGAAAAAATAAATTCGCGCGCGCTTCAAATGGAGCCGGAAAAACCTTTGGATGCAGCTTCCGCTGACAAGCTCATTGAAAAATTTAAAGAATCAGTCGCGCAGGTCCCTTTTGATGATTATCTTCTTGATGCAATGTCGGAGTATTCCGGCGAATCAAAAACCCTGTCGTTGCCTTTGAATCAAACTCAAAACCTGCAGGCTGTTTCAATTCCACTGCGCCATGACGGGAAAAAGCACATCCTGATTTTTAAAACTCCCTCGGACGAAATCATCGGTTACGCGATGTATTCGCTGAACAAACCCGATCCTTACGTTGATGAAAAATCCGCGCTCATTTCTTTTCACATCTTTGATGCTTATCGGAGCAAGGTAAAGGAAGCTGCCCCATTCAAGAGCAGTGAGGTTATGACCGCGTTTCTCGCTTGGATTACACGGCAACATCATCCCTTCGAATTCAGGGTCAGCGCTGAATCCCAAATTTTTTACTCGCGCGCCGGTGACCGCGTTAAGAACACCGCATTTTACTTGAGATCCGGTTTCTACCCGCCGGACGCGAAATCATTGGCAGATCAGTTTCTGGAAGAACGCCGCAATCTGGATATGCCTGACACACGAGAGCTAAACCGCTCGCCATACTGGGTTTTGCCGATGCCTTCAGATTCCGAAACACACCCTGCCCGCTCCGAAATGCGAAATGCGGCCGGGGCCGAAAATGAAAATGCATTCCGAACTTCTGAACTGCAATGGCTTTATGATCTAAAAGATGATGGGCAATTATCCTTTCAAGATTTTTTAGACCGTTTATTCCAAAATCAAAAAATAAATATTTTTGATACCGACTATCATCACATTCCTAATTTGCTGCAACTCGACAAAAAGAGTTCCCGGAACCGCGTGGAAAACGCCTATGAGGTTGCTTTCAGCAATCTGAAAACTTATCGGCCGGCTATTTCTAAAGAGCCTGAATATGACCGGACATTAAAACCCGATCAGATTGCGGAAGCTGTCGCGGCAAAAAATAAAGTCGATTTATTTTTTTCAGATATTGTTAACATCCATCATGACCCCAAACGATTGGATGTATTAGCAAAAGATTTTTCTACCATGGCCGCCGAGAAAGCCGTAGCGCTTATACGCGTCTATACCGATCCTGATATTCACTGGGTGGATGAGGCTTTTGAAAAACAGGGTTTTGTCCGGGTTCTCGGGCTGAAAGAATCTTTGAAAGATTATTACACTTCTTACCACAAGCAAACGCTGTTTGTTTATATCAAGCATCCGGACTTACGGCGCGTCGAAGAGATGACTGTGCCCTACCGAAAATCTCTGGAAGAAATCTTTATGCGTCTTTGGGGCTCTCCCGCGGCCCTTACCTTTGAAGACCGCGAACGTTTAGACTTTGAATTAGATCTCCTCAATAACTCTTTTTACACCGCGCGCCGTATGATTTTTAATGCGGACAAGAATGCGGCGGATATTGAGCAGCTTATCGAAAAAATTAAAAGCGCCGCAGGGACCCTTTCGTTTACCGAAGACTCGGCAACAGAACCAAAACAAATTCTCTACACAGCAGCCCAGCGTTACCTCGCAAATGCTGAAGGTTTATTCGAAAAATATGAGCAAAGCGCTAAGCTTTATGAAAAAGCGGATTATAAAACCAGAGACGCGCTGCGGGAAAAACACCGCAAAAAAGCACGCCCGCTCCTTATCAATTATGAAAATCTGATTGCCGGAATCGCGCGGGCATATCCCGAAGAAGACTTGCTTTGGGTTTATCCATTTCAAGGCACTGATTCTGTCTTCGCGATGAATGTCCGTCAAAAAGTCCTGGCCATGGAGGGTTTTGTTCTCATGGACGGCAGCAGCCTTGCGGAATACGGCCGTGAACAGCTGCTCGAACAAATGAGAAACTTAAAGCCTCGGTGGACTTCTAAAAAACTGAAGAATTTATCCGTCACTCACCTTGACGGTACAGATCTAGAGGCCTATAAAAAAATACGGGAGGAACATCCGGGGAAAATTGCCTTGGTTTTAAAAGACAATGTTTTTGGCTATAGCAACAAATTGGAAACAATAGCTCAGGAACTTTTCCGTTCGGTTTTAAAACCAGGTGACCGCATCGTCATTCTGACGCATCAAGGCGCCGATCTTTTTAAAAATACCGCTTTAAATGCCGGCTTTGAAATAACGGTGGACCAAGCCCTTCGGAACAAGCATCTTCCAGCTGTCAGAGTCCAAGGCTATGACTATGAACGCTGGTTCTATTTGCCTGACACGGTTCTTATTTTAGAGAAAACCGCTTCCCGCTCCGAAGTTAGGAGTGAAATAAATCAGGCATTTCCGTTAGAAGATTTGAAGAACGACCCTTCTTTGCTGTTAAAACTTTTCCTTAAGCAGCAAGGCCTTAAATTGGATGACCCCAAGAGTGTTTTTGAAAAGTATTTCCGGCAGGCTGCTGCTTCTTATCAATCCCCAAACAGAGTCTTCACGCAGCAGTTCATCTCCGTCGTCGAAAGTCTTCGCGGCTCATCGGATTCTTTAAATACTTTAAAACAATTGGAAAAACAAAACGGGATTAAACTGAATGACCGCGACGCGGATATCTGGAGAAAAGCTTTTGATCTTTTTCGCAAGATACATTGGATTCATCTCTACGCTAAGGAGTTTTCCTCTTTTGAAAAATTTAATCACCTTCACTTGAGTGTGTTTGAAAATCTTGAGGCAGAGGTTATTGTTCAAACACACCATAAAGAATATATCCGAAAAATTTCACTGCTGAGCGAGGCGCCTCTAAAATTGATTACCGCCCTTCAAAATCTTATTTGGATTGAAAAGGGACGGGCAATTATTAGCAGCGTTTCTGAAAAATCCTATTTTCAGAACAAGCTTTTCTGGATCTTCTCGCATTTTTTTATTTTG
>CAZEFF010000053.1:0-15406 GCA_964511315.1 uncultured bacterium
ACCATCCGGCTCAAAAACTATTATGAAGTGCCCGTGAGTATTCTTGAGGACCGCAAAAAACTCAAAGCTTGGGCGCTTGAATCCGCCGCCGAATTCCAACCCTAGCGCGGGGTGTACCTTTTTGCCCGGTCTTAACTGATCCGTTGTATAATCCCGCATATGGAAAGAACCGAGAATTTGAAAATGAACGCCCAAGAAGATTTTGTCTATGTTGATAACGCTGAATCTTTGGCCCGTTTAACGGACGCATTAAGAAAGGCTTCGCGTGTGGGTTTTGATACGGAAGCCGACAGTCTTCATCATTATTTTGATAAAGTTTGCCTCATTCAGCTGAGTTTTTCCGGAACTCAGTATATCGTTGATCCTCTTGCCGGCGTTTCTCTTAAGGAGTTTTTCGAAACTCTTGCCGAAAAGGAACTCATTATTCAGGGCGCCGACTATGACCTCCGGATGCTTCATAAGACTTTCGGGTTCCGTCCCAAAGCGCCGGTGTTTGATACGATGCTGGCAGCGCAGATTTTGGGTTATGAAAAAATCGGTCTTGCCGCGCTGGTTGAAAAAATTTGCGGAGTGGTTTTGCCCAAAACCGGGCAAAAATCAGACTGGTCCATCCGTCCATTAACACCCGCGCTTCTTAAGTACGCTTCGGATGATACAAAATATTTAGAAGCCGTCGCGGATAAGATGACGGAGGAATTGCGCGGGCTTAACCGCCTGCATTGGCACCGTGAATCGTGCGAGCGGGTGGTGAATACCTCGGTTCTTCCCGGGAAAAATGAAGACAAGGAAAAAGATGTCTGGCGGGTCAAGGGTTCTTCCAAGCTTCAGCCTAAGTCGCTTGTTTTTCTCCGTGAGCTTTGGAAATGGCGGGATGAAGAGGCGAGGCAAAGAGATCGGCCGCCTTTTATGATCATGCTGAATGAAAATCTGGTGGCGCTTTCGGAATGGCTCGGTGAAAATCCGAGTGAACCGTTATCGAAAGGTCCTGTCTTCTTGAAAAGAATTTCCGGAGATAAGTGGTCGCGGCTTGAAAAGGCGATTCAAACGGCGGCGGCGATGCCTCCTTCAGAATGGCCGGCACTTCCTAAAAAAAAAGAATGGCGCGAAAATGAATCGACCGAACACCGTGTTGAGCAGCTTCTCACGGAGTGCAAAAAAATTGCCCTTGAGCTGAAAATCGAATCCAGTGTGCTGGCCTCAAGGGGATCCCTTACGGGGGCGGCTGAACGGCTGCCTCAATCCTTAGAGGATTTGATGAAAGCTGGTGGTTTGCTCCGGTGGCAAGCCGAACTGATGCTTCCTGCTATTCAAAAGCTGCGCTAATTATTTTTTTGGCCTCTATTTTTGATCATCTGGCAATGTTCTGACATTTGAACTACAATTGATCCATGGAAACCCTCAAATTTGATGAGAAGCTAAAACCCCATTATCTTCGTGCTGTCGAAGACCACGGAGATTTTTTTATTATCCGGCTTCAGGGTGACGTGAACACTCACGCGCTCGAGCATGGCGGTAAAAAAATGGCGGCGCTTATTGAAAAGAATAATGTTTATTCAAAGCCGACATTATGCGATTTTGAGTTTGTTACGGACTCTGATACAGCGACTTTGGCGGTTTTGATTAAGGGGTTCCTGGAATTCCGCAAGCATGGCGGGCAAAAATTGGTATTTTTTAATATTCCCGGCGAACTTAGAAGCCTCTTTGAGATTGCCCACCTGGCGGAGTTTTTTAGAGTTTGCGAATCTCAAGATGAGGCAATTGCGGTTGTCAGAGAAATGTGACCGGGTTTTTAGCGGTATAAAGTGCTTTCAAAAACTTCGTCGTTCATGGCCACACCGATAACATTTTCCATTACTTCATACATCGTTAAATGATTTGTTCTCTGAAGCGCGTTGGCGATGGAGGGCACGAATCCCGGCTCGAAAGCCAAGAATTCAAGATGATCCGTATGTTCGGCTTTTTTCTCCACGAGTTTTTTAAAGCTCTCGAGTTCCCGTTTTGTTTCCTTCAAAAAAATGACTTTGGTTGTTCTTAATTTCTGCGCTAAACTTTCGACTTTACGCAGCGTGACTTGACCGCAGTCGATCCAAACTTGGGGCACGCCATGATCGCCTTGGACCATGAGGTCCGGCTTATAATGCATTTCCGCGCTGACCTCGACTTTGAGTTCTGGGGTATAGTAGAGGCAATAGGCGAGCAGTTTTAGAACCACGTGATTGCGCAGTTCCATCATGTCCTTCACGAGGATGATTTTTTCGTGAGTAATTTTGGGCGTGTGAAGTTCAAAGGTGAATTTTTCAATCATACGCCACCACCATAAACGCAAAGCCCGATGAAAGCAAGGCTAGAGATAAAATGACTGAGATGACATGTAAAAATTGCGATGAAGCAATAGATGACGAGGCCTTCAAGAAGGGTGTTTGCGCGAAATGCGGTCAAGAGCTGAGCTATGGCCTTGAAGGGTGCGGGGGCTGATGATTTTAGACTTTGATAAGGCTATTTTCTTTTTTTTTCAGGACCTTCAGCGTCCATGGCTTGACTATTTTCTGGCATGGCCGACTCATCTGGGTAAAACCATTCCGGCTCTGACGCTGGTGGTGCTCGGGATTCTTATTTTTGACCGCGGCCCGAAGGCATTTGAAAAAGCCGGCACTTCCGCAGCTGCCGTTATTGTGACCTACTGGCTGACGCAATTTTTTAAACACTTATTTAACCGGCCGCGTCCGCATCTATTTTGGCCGGACGTCCATGTGATTTTTGAAAAGCCGATGAACAATGCTTTTCCCTCAGGTCATACGGCCATTGTCTTTGCCGCGGCTTTCGCGCTGGATCATCTTTATCCTAAAAAAATGAAATGGACTTACGGAGCCGCGCTTTGGGTGGCAGTGACCCGCGTTTATGTGGGCGCCCATTATCCTTCCGACTTGTTAGGGGGCTGGGTTTTAGGGATTGGAACGGCAGCCGCCGTTTTTTTTCTTTTTGGCCGGCTTCAGCGGTTTCAGAAATAATAAGAAGAGAAACCCATGCCATTTTATAGGATAATATTCTCTTATGATTTTTGACGCGTTTTCAAATTTAAGCCGGTATCCGAAAATTCCTTTTGCCAAGGAGATCGCGGAGTTTGTTTCGAGCCGGGATTGCTCCAAAATTGATCGGGAAGAAACCGAAATTATCGGAAGAGATCTTTTTGTGAGGCTCGGAAATTATACGACAGGCGCCGCTTCTGAAAAGCAATTTGAGGCGCATACGGTTTACGCGGATCTTCAGCTTGTGATTTCGGGGGCTGAAGTCATGGATATCAGTCTCGAAAAAAATCCCAAACCCGTTACTCTTTATAAACCGGAAGCCGATATCCGCTTTTTTGAAGATCCCGCGGACATTTCATCGGTGCTGGTGCCTGCCGGTCATTTTACGGTTTTTTTTCCGGGAGAACTTCATAAACCCGGCTGCCATGTTCAGGATCGGCCGGTCAAAGTCAAAAAACTTGTCTTTAAAATTAAAATGCCGAAAAACGGTTTCGAGAAGGCTTAGATCAATAGGAGGGGATATGGTTGAATTTTTGGTCGGATTATTTGTGATTGTTTTGATCGCGATTTTCGCGGTGCTCGGGTCGTTGCTTTTCCCGCTGCTTCTTTTGTTCGGGGTTTTTCTCCGTTTTTTTCTGGGGCTTTTTATTTGTCTTTTAGTGATTTGGATGATTGGCAAGGCAACGCTGATTTCGATTGAATATTTAAGGAACCGCGGCAATAAAAACTAATTTCCGGAAAGCCTCTTTATGAAATCCAGTTCGAATGACGGTTTTGACAGTGACGAACCTAAAGACTGGGAAGATCATGAAGAGAGGCCGCCTGACAAATTAAGGCGGAAGTGGGATAAAGAGGAAAGCGAAGAGCCGGCTCCGATCACATGCCGATTCTGCAAAAAGCGGGTTTCGGGTGCGAGTTTCTTCTGCATGTATTGCGGGGCCCGGATTTTTGAAGATTCGGGTATTTTAGGCCGTATCCTCATGTGGATACGGCGATTATTTCACTAGCCCGCGTGTGGCGATCACGGTAGAATAATCAGCAGTAACAAACCCCTTATGACATTAAAAGTTAAAGACATTCCATTCTTTAGTGATTTATCTCCCGCTGAGCTCAAGGCCCTTGAGTCTTGCTTAATTGAGAAAAACTATAAAAAAGGCGAGCTCGTACATAATGAAGGCGGGCAGTGTTCGCTTCTTTTCTTTGTGCGTTCCGGCCGGGTTAAGGTCTACCGCACTTCCAATCAAGGCCGTGAGCAAATCTATGAGGTCTTGACCGCCGGAGATACCTGCGCGTGCAATCCCGGAGAACTTGTTTGGCAATGCACTGCCAGCGCCGAAGCATTGGAAGAATCGACCCTTTGGTTTTTGCCCCGTGAAAACTATGTCCGCATGGTCCGCAACAATGTCAAGCTTATGCACGCGCTTAACGAGCTTTTCGCCAAACGCCTTCAATGTTTCAGTAATATCATTGAAGAGGTTACCCTGAAGGACTCTAAAAAACGGCTGATCAAGTTCCTCCTCGATATGCTTGCTGAAAAGAAGGTGGGTGTGACGAAAAATGACATCCTATTTATCCCTTCGACTCGGGAAGAAATAGCCCATCGGTTAGGGGCTGCCCGTGAAACGGTTGCCCGCCAGATTTCGGCGCTTAAGCGTAAAAAGCTTATCGATGTTAAACCTTACCAAATCATCATTCTCGATAAAGCCGGCCTCGAAAAACTCCTCCAGTAAGTCCTTCCATTCCGCCTATTTAGGTTAGTGACTTAGGTCACGGCAAATCCCTCTATCATTCCGTAAACTTATATTGGAAAGGGGGGTAGATTGAAAAGCGTCCTAAATTATCTGTCGAAAGAGGAAAAGAAAATGCGCACACAAGCGGACAAACTGCATGGCGCGTTAACGAAGCTGAAATATGAAGGGCGTATGTTTAACGCGAGGAACCTTAAAAGCGCGCGCGAAGCAGTGGATGGTTTGGGCTCGATTCTTAAAAGGCATTGCTGTTTGCATGAAGAGGTGCTTTTCCCGTTTTTGAAAACACATATCCCGAGGAAAGAAGCGCCCATTCATTTTCTGGAAGCGGAGCACGGGGATATCCAAAAGAACAGCAGCCGCTTGAAAAAGGACCTGAAGAAAAATGAGCTCGATCCGGTTTTAAGCGGAAAGATCTATGAACGCGGAATTTATTTGATATCGCTCTTTCAGCATCATTTGAGTTTTGAGCATAAAAATATTGTAGAGCCGTTTCGGAGCGAGCTGCGCAGAGATGAAATTGAAAGTATCCGCCGCCGCATTGACAACTGGACGAAGAAACACAGCGGCGAATAAGCATCATTCAGGATGGGCGGAAAGAGCAGCTTGCCCGACCGCGCTTTAGCGGGGAGGCCAGTGATGAGTAATGACGGCATCCTGAAAATTAGCCGCGATCTCTTCAAAGAAATCGAAGAGGAAGACATCGCGATTAGTTTATTCACCGCTTTCTGTGCCAACGATGCGGATCTCCGTTTCTTTTCTGAAGAAGACCAGGCCGAAGTAAAATGCTTTCTGAAAATCCTCATCAATGAAAGCACCCGCCATAAACAGATTCTAGAGCGAATCACCGACCTGCTGCAGAGGAGGGCTTTATGAAGACCGAGTTTTTAAAGACCCTTTGGACTTTGCGGTTTGAGAAAATGAGAAAAAATGAAGAGTCCGCCGCCTGGAATTATCAAGAAATCCTGAATCAGTGTCTGGACTATTTTGATCATGGTGACGAAGTGATTGTTTTGCTTACTCAGCTTGTGCGTGAGGAGCGCAAGCATGAAAAAATCGCGGAGAGGCTGATCGAGATTTGCCGGAAGAATCATCCGGAAGTTACTGTTGTCGTGTAAGACGGGGAGGTGAGAGAAATGAGCGAGCTTATGAAGTTGAGACCGTTCTTGGAATCTGTGACTTATGGAGATAAAAAGTGTTCGTGTTTAGATAAAAAAAATGGGCAGAGTCCGTTTATCACTATTTCAAGGCAAGCCGGAGCCGGAGGAAATTCACTGGCAGCCGCCATTCTTGAACAGCTCGATCAGCGGAAAACAGAATTGTGCCAGGGCTGGCAGAAATTCAACCAGGAGCTGTGTCACAAGATTGCTGATGAGCCGGGCATGAGTGTGGCGCTTGACCGTCTGGTCAAATTGGAATACCGGTCCGGAATTGAGGACATGGTCGGTGAGATTATGATCGGGACCAAACCTCAGGATTCTGTGAATAAAAAAATATTTGAGTGGGTGCGGGCGCTCGCGGTTCACGGGAAAGCCATTTTAATCGGCCGAGGCGGAGTTTGTTATACGCGAGATTTGCCTCTTGGGATTCATATCCGTCTTGTGGCGCCGCTTGTGCTTCGAGTTAAGAGGATGAGCACGCTGCTTGAATTGGAGGAGAAAAAGGCTAAAGAGCTGGTTCTTGAGCAGGATGAGTCAAGGGCCAAGCTGATGAAGAATTATTTTGGAAAGAATATTGATGACCCGCTTCTCTATGACGCGGTATGGAATACAGGCACAGTCGCGATGGAGCAAATTGCCCGGTCCATTGTGATGATGATTGAAAAAAAGGCCTGTCTATGCAAGCGGGAGCATTTGCTTCATGAACAATCGAGTTTAAACAAAGTCTAGAATCAAGGAAAGGAGGGTGCGGCGATGATATTCCCAAGCAAGTTAGCCAAATTTTTAAAGAAGCACAGAGTTTACTATCAGGTTCAAGTGCATCCGTGGACAGCAACATGCTCTCAAACAGCGGAGGAGGAGCATGTCTCAGGGAAAAAGATGGCGAAGGTTGTAATGGTTAAAGCGGATGATAACGACGCGATGGTCGTGCTTCCAGCGCATCGCAAAATTGATTTGTTCAAATTAAGCACGGAACTAGGAACTCACAATGTGAAGATTGATGAGGAGAAGGATTTCGAAGCTCTTTTCCCGGATTGTGAGGTTGGGGCGATGCCCCCGTTTGGAAAATTGTACGGTATGCCGGTATACGCGGACAAAGCGTTAAAAGAAACGGATGAGCTATTCTTTAACGCCGGAAATCATCTGGAAACGATTTGTATCTCGACGGATGATTTTTTTAGGGTAGCAAAAGCGTCCGTAGGCGATTTTTCCGTACCGATTTCCAAAGCTGCTTAAATTTTAAATTGAGGTGACGCATGGAAAAAAATAAAATATGCCCCGCCTTATGGCTGTCCGGTTTTTTTGGGATGGGCGCGGTGGTTCATTTCTTGCGGTTTGTATCGGGTGCGAGTCTATCCGTCGCGGGACATGAGATTCCGCTGGTGATGAGCGCCGTGGTTTCTGTGGTGATGGCCGGATTGTCAGCGGGTGCGCTTTTTTTATCAATCAAAAAGCCCTCTTGCGGGACTGAGCACGGGTCAGCCTGCAATAAGAACCAGGAACCGAAAAGCGGAGGCAGTTGTTGCGGGCACTAAACCGATTTTAGTGCCTAATGCGGTCTTTTTTAGCTTTAAAAAAAGCACTCGCCATTTTTGTGTTTGAAGCCTAATATATACCCCATTGATTGCAGTGGCCGATTAAGGCTTAGGCAAGTCTAATGCTGCTTTACCTTGGGGCGAATATGACTTCCGGCACGCATAAAAAATCTTATACCTTCCATATGATTCTGCGTTGCGCCTCTTTTTTGGGGCTGCTCGCGGTTCTCGCCTTAGCTGATTTCTATATCCTTAACGCTCAAATTAAATCAAAAAAATTTGACGCTGAACTCATTAACATTGCGGGGCGGCAAAGATTGCTTTTTGAGCGTACGGCTTTGCTTGCGCGATATTTAGTTAATACTCCGGAAGCCCGTGAACGGGCGAATGTACGTGAACAGCTTTTGGAGGCGATCCGGTCGCTGGAAGAAGCTGAAGGAATTATGATCCATGGAAACCCGGATAGGGCGGTAAAGGGGAATCCTCCCGCGCTGATTAACAAGATTTACTTTGACCGTCCATTTTTTCTGCATACGCGTTTGCTGAATTATTTGACCGAAATTAAAGTCATCGCATTTACGCGCGATGAAAATCTTGCCCGCAATGATATCCGTCTTAACTATATCCGAACCATCGCTTCCGGAAAAATTCTTAAAGCCTTTGATTGGGTGACAGAGGAATACACAAAAATGAGCGCGCTGAAAATAAGCCGCTATCAAAAAATGCAAAAGTGGGTGCTGGGAACTCAGATTACCGCGCTTTTGCTTATCGGGCTGTATCTTTTGTGGCCGATGATCCGGCAAGTTAGGCATGATATGGACGCGCTGGAAAATCTGAATGCGGATTTGGAGCACCGGATCCAGGAGCAAAAACGGGTAGAGACTTCATTGCTTGAACT
The DNA here is from genome assembly GCA_964511315.1 of uncultured bacterium. Taxonomy (GTDB): domain Bacteria; phylum Omnitrophota; class Omnitrophia; order Omnitrophales; family Aquincolibacteriaceae; genus CAZEFF01. The sequence continues at coordinate 8,368 of CAZEFF010000053.1, forward strand.
GGCCAATGAATTCGCGCAATCGAATAAAAATTTGGATCATATGGGGCAAGAATTGCGCAACGCGAACGCGCGTCTTGAAAAGCTTGCCTTGCTTGATCCTTTGACTGACCTTCTGAACCGGCGGGGACTGCAGCAGGCTTTGACTGCCGAGCTTCAGCGGGCTGGCCGTGATCAGATTGATTTATACGCGATTCTGGTTGATCTTGACGATTTTAAGCAAGTGAATGATACGCTTGGCTATCCGGTGGGGGATATTGTTCTTAAGGAAATCGCTTCCCGTTTCAGGCAAAGCCTCCGCATTACCGATTATGTCGCGAGAATCGGCGGCGATGAGTTTATCATTCTTTTACCGCGTACAAGACGCGCCGAAGGTATGAGAGTGGCCGAAAAAATCCGTTACGCGATTTCAGATAATCCCATTCTTCTTTCTTCCGGTAAAGAAGCCAAGGTTACGGCCAGTCTGGGATTGACTCTTGTCTCGCCTGAAACACCTTCGATCGATGAACTCTTGGCCGAGATTAATCCTGTACTGCACACGAGTAAAAAATTTGGGAAAAACCGTGTTTCCCACCAATTCGCAGGAGCGGGACCCGCTGAAAGTGTTCCAGATGAATTCGAAGTGATTTCTCGTTTCCATAGTCAGAGTATTCAACCCGGCCAAAATATTTACGCGCTTAAGCAGCCTATTTTTCATCTATCGGATTTAAGCGAGTTTGGATATGAGTTTCTGAGCCGCTCTTCTATTGAGGGGTTTGAAATGCCGGATGATTTCTTCCGGATTTGTCTTGAGGCCAACATTCTTACATTGGTTGATCACCAGTGTTTTAAAGTTTGCGTAAACGCGGGATCCTCGCTTCCACGGAATATTCAAAGGCACCTCAATCTTTTTCCATCGACGATTTTAAATATTCCCATTCATCATCTTGTCGATTCCATTCCGAAATCGGCGGAGGAGGGGAGTTACTGCATTGAAATCAGCGAGCAGCAGATTATTGGCGACCCCTCTTATCTTGTGGAGGCTGTGAGAGAAATAAAGCGCCACGGAATTCGGGTGGGTATTGATGACGTGGGATTCGGAAGAAGCTGCCTTGAGAGTCTTATTCTTCTCGAGCCGCAAGTGGTTAAAATTGACAAAAAATGCGTGAAGGGGATTTCGCAGGATGTTTCTCGCCTGCGGTCGCTTAAACAATTATTAAAAGTTGTTAATGCTTTAGGGGCCGATGTGATAGCGGAAGGTATCGAAACCCACCAAGAATTGGATGTATTGAGGGATTTGGGGGTGAAGTTCGGTCAAGGCTACCTTCTGGGGAGACCCCGCTAGAGCGTTTTTGGGAAGATTTTCGATCTTTTTTTTGACCCAACCTCTTCTGAAGACTCAGGTTATCATTAAACTCCCATAAATATCGTTTGACACTCGGCTAAAAATCCTTAGATTATTGAATACTTTTCCCATTGCCACGTCTTACCCTGCAAGACAGCAATAGAGAAGTTTTATCGAAACTTTTTTTTCACCGCTCTACCAACCTAGCAATTAACCAAACAACAAAAAAAAGGGAAGCCATCATGATTAAGAAAATTCTCAGCTCTTTCTTAAGCCTTGTGCTTGTCTTTGGAATGTCAGTTGCGGCGCATGCCTATGAAATTCCGAGCCAAGATTCAAAAGGTAAATTTTTCTACATCTTTGGCCCTCAAGGAGAAGTCCTTGACGGTAAAGAAACCGACGAAGTCAATTTCTACGTTGACGTTCCGGCAGATACAACGGAACCTGTCACCATTAAAGTCTATGATCCTGATACCGGCGGCGAGTATGACGCGGGTACCGTAGGCGAAACTGAAATGGAATTTTCTGTCTCAGGTTCTTCCGCTCTCGATAAGCAAACTTTCGGCGGCGAACCGGATTATGATAATAAGTGGTTTCAATTCGGACCTTATTCTGTGGATAAGGGAGAAAAAGTTGGAAATAAATCCCGTTTCAATGTGAAAGTGAAATCGCTTCGCGGAGACGGTATCAACCTTTTCGCTCTTTCAATCCGTCCCGATTCTTCCGATTCATTCAGCGATAAATTCACGTTCCGTCTTTTACCCAAGACCGGAAGCCGTATTACTTTTTATCCTGAAGTTCCTGCTGGGATTAGCAAATTAATCGTCCGCAACTTTGACCTTGATGCGGAAGGCGGAACAAGCTCGCTTTATGATCCTGCGACGCGCCAAACCTATAAGGTGAATGATTCCACAAGCGGTCAATGGACTGAAACCGAAATTCCGATGACGGCTGAATCAACCCACCGTTTGGAATACCGCGTAACAACCGCGTATCAAACTCGCGGTAATGCGGGCGTTCAGTTTAAAGATGATAAAGGAAATATTCTTCCTATTTATTTCCGCAAAGGCCCTCAAGTGGTGAAAGTGAAACCGGCGCCGGCTCCAGTGGTTCCTCAGCGCGCTTGCAATACTTTCTACTTTGATGCCCGCAAATCTTCGGATCCCGCGAAAAAGAATTTGACCTACCTTTGGAATTTTGGAGATGGTTCTACAAGCACGGAACCGGTTGTGACCCATACTTATGAAAAGGGCGGTCAGTACAAGGTTAATCTTGAAGTCAGCAATAATACGGGACTTCATTGCGAAAAATCTGCCACAACGCAGAACATTGATGTGAACACACCTCCGACGGCCGCTTTTACGGGTCCTCAAATGGCGTGCGCGGGCACGAAAGTTTCTTTTGATGCCAGCGGTTCAAAAGATGATGAAGGCCAGCTTACCTATAACTGGAACTTCGGCGATGGTACCGGTGCCGAAGGCGCTCAAGTCAGCAAGTCCTATGACAAAGGCGGAGTTTATGATGTGGTGCTGAATGTTAATGACAATGCGAACACCAGCTGTTCGGTGGACGCTGCCCGTCAAACGATCCGCATCAACAGCAATCCTGTCGCGAATGCTGGACGGGATACTTCTATTTGCTTAAAGCGCTCCGGCGATAAATTCAACGTTGCTCTTGACGGAACAGGTTCTCACGATCCGGATGGCGACAAGTTGAGCTATAGCTGGGATTTCGGTGATGGTTCTACCGGGGAAGGTGCACGTATCGTTCATGAATACAAAGAAGGCGGAAGCTACACCGCGAAACTTAGTGTTTCAGATAATTCTGGATCTGAGTGCAGTGCGGCTGTGGATACCGTGAATGTGAACTTGAATAAAGCTCCTGTCGCGGTTGCCGGAAAAGATCAATGGACCTGCGCCGGTCAGGAAGTCACATTTGATGCCTCAGGTTCTGATGTTCAAGCTGGAACCAATCCTACTTACACCTGGAATTTTGGTGATGGTGAAACCGCGACAGGTCAAGTGGTCAAGCATGCCTATACTAAGGGCGGTGCTTATAACGCTGTTCTGACCATTGATGACGGCGGTAACACGGATTGTTCTAAGTCAGTCGATGGATTCAAAGTATTCGTTAACGGTGCTCCTTCTGCCTCGATCAGTTCGATCGAAGCGGCTTGTACCGGTGATACGGTCACCTTTGATGCGACTGGTTCAAATGATCCGGACGGCAACAAACTTAAATACACATGGGATTTCGGCGATGGAACGACTGCTGAAGGCGGCTCCAAAGTCTCCCATAAGTACACCAAGGGCGGCAATTACCGCGTTACCGTGACGGTGGACGATGGTTCTGGCGCTTCTTGCGCGATAGCTGCTGACAGCGCGAATATAAAAGTCAACGCGCCTCCAGTCGCTAACGCGGGTCCGAATCTTACCTGCTGTCAGGATGATCCGTCAGCTTTTGACGGAACACAATCCAGCGATCCAGATGGAGACAGCTTAAGCTATCAATGGAATTTCGGCGATGGTTCAAGCTCCACGGATGCTAAGGCCTCACACGCGTATGCTCAAAGCGGCGCGTATAAAGTGGTCTTGAGTGTTAATGACAATTCTGGAACACGCTGCAGCACGAGTTCATCCGGCTTTACCGCCTATGTGAACGCTCAGCCGACGCCGGTTATTGAAATTAAACAGAAATAAGTTTTAAACTAAGAACCCAGGGAGTCTTCACCGGCTCCCTGGGTTTTTTTATTTCATAGAGGAAATCAAATGAAAAAAACAATGGATGAATTCAAAGCGTTTATTATGCGCGGCAATGTGGTGGATATGGCCGTCGGCGTTATTATCGGCGGAGCATTTGGGAAAATTATCACATCGCTAGTTAATGATGTGATTATGCCTCCTATTGGTCTTTTGCTCGGCAAAGTTGATTTTACAAATTTATTTTTCGCCTTAAACGGGCAGGCATACCCGTCGCTGGTGGAGGCTGAAAAAGCAGGGGCTCCTCTTTTGCGGTATGGGATGTTCATTAATACGGTGGTCAATTTTTTAATTGTCGCGTTTGTGATCTTTATGGTTGTCAAACAGCTGATGGGGCTTTTCCAAAAGCCGGCTGTGAATGCGGCTCCGGCTGCTCCGACAACAAAAGAATGCAATTTTTGCTATTCCACAATTTCAATTAAAGCGACGCGCTGTCCTAACTGCACGGCTCAGCTGTAAAAAGCGATTAGTTCGGCTGACAGGGGGGGCAGGTAAAACTGCCCCTCTTTTTTTTGAATGTTAAGGAGAACTATCCGTCCTATGAGTATGTTTAAATCCGTATTCTTTATCCCGATGCTTAGTATTCTCTTCTTTGCTTCTCCTCTCCAAGCGGCTGATTACTCCGCTTTACTCGGCAAGTTCGGAATCAATAAGAGCACGACACTGAATGACACAAAAATTGGAAGCGGTCTAAAGGAAGCTCTCAGGGTTGGAATTGATAAAACTGTACAGCTTTTGAGCAAACCCGACGGTTATTATAAAAATGATCTTGTAAAAATCGGTATGCCGAGTCAATTAAAGTCCATGGAAGGCATTTTGCGCAAGGTTGGGCTTGGGAGTAAGCTCGATGAGTTTGAGCTTAGCATGAACCGCGCGGCAGAAAGCGCGGCTCCAAAAGCGCGCGATATTTTCATTGAAGCCATTGCCAGTATGAGCATCGATGATGCCAAGAAACTTCTAGAAGGCAAAGAAACGGCAGCAACAGATTATTTTAAATCAAAGACATATAATACTCTCGCGCAGGCCTATAAACCTATCGTCGCAAAGACGATGAGTCAATACGGCGTGACCAGCCAATACCAAGGATTGGTCAGCAAATATAAAGCTTTGCCGTTTGCCAGCGTGGTTCCGGCATTTGATGCGGAGCAGTATGTGGTTACAAAATCTCTCGATGGACTTTTTTATATGGTGGGAAAGCAGGAACAGGCAATCCGCAAAGATCCCGCGGCTCGGGCCACAGACTTGCTGAAGCAGGTATTTGGGACTGCCGCAAAATAAGGAGCTTTCATGAATCGGTTCATCTTAAAAACTTTTTTTCTTTTGTTTTTCGCGTTATCCGCTGCCGCTTCAGTTTTTGCGGCAGAATACCTTGAAAGCAGCAGCAAAGATCAGAAACTTGTCGATTTAGTGGTTTATAATGATAACCTTGCTCTCGTTCGCGACGTGCGCGCTGTGAGTTTGCCCTCTGGAAATCAGCAGGTAAAGTATTTGGATGTTCCGGCCTCCGCGATGCCGGAAACTATCCAGGTTCGGTCCATTACCGCCCCCAAAGAATTTTCCGTGATTGAACAAAGTTATCTCAATAATACTTTTGATTCTTCTAAGCTGCTCGAAGCTTTTGTCGGGAAAAAAATTAAGATCATGAATTGGAATGAGTATCAGGACCGGAAAGAAGTTGTTGAAGCCACGCTGCTTTCAAACTATGGGGAGCCGATTTATCAAGTTGGGAATGAAATTTATTTAGGCTATTCCGGCACTCGGATTTTGCCTGAAATTCCCGCGGGATACGTAACAAAAACCGCGTTTATTTGGAAAGTCAGCAATCAAACCGTTAAGCCTCAAGAGCTTGAAGTTTCTTATCTGACAGGCGGGCTGAATTGGAAAGCCGATTATGTGCTGACGATCGGTGAGGGTGCTTCCGCGCAGTTTTCTTCCTGGGTCACGGTGAATAATCAAAGCGGTGTTGCTTTTAAAAACGCGGGATTGAAACTTTTAGCGGGCGACATTAATCGTGTTTCGTCCATGCCGCCTCCGCGCGCAATGATGATGAAAGCTTCGATGGCGATGGACTCGATGGCGGAGTCAGGCGGAGGATTTCAGGAAAAACCCGTAATGGATTATCATGCCTATGAATTAGGCCGAAAGGCAGATTTGGGACTCGCCGAGTCAAAACAGCTTCAGTTTCTAAAGCCCCAAGCCATTCAGACGGAAAAAGAATACCGCGTGGAATCAGGAGCGAACTTTTATGGCCGAATGTATCCTGGGCAGGAAGATAAACAGCCGGTTAAAATAATTCTGCATATTTTAAATAAAAAAGAGAATGGTTTAGGCATGCCGCTGCCGGCAGGAACAGTGCGTGTTTACCGCCGTGAACCTCAAGGGGCGCAGTATTTTATGGGAGAGGATCAAATTCAGCATACGGCGCAGGATGAAGAGATTAAGCTTCATATTGGGCAAGCTTTTGATCTGACTGCTGAAAAGAAGCAAACCGATTTTAAGCAAATTACCAATCAATCTTTTGAAACGGAATGGGAAATTACGCTAAAAAACCGGAAAGAGGAAGATGTGAACATTCATTTAGTCGAAAACCTTTCCGGGAATTGGCAGATTCTTTCGCAGAGTTCTCCGTTTGAAAAGGAAGACGCTTTCCACATTAAGTTTAAAGTAAAAGTTCCCAAAAAAGGGGAATCCAAAATCCGGTACCGTATTCGTGTGGGAGTTAACTAATGAAAAAATCGGTTCTAGTGCTCATCGTTATTCTCGTCACGCTTGTGGTCTTGCTTCTCATCGCCAATGTTTTCTTGCTGCTTAAAAAAGATTCGGGTGTCCTTCTTAGCCGCAGCGCTCAAGAGCTGCAGGCAGTTCCTGATGGCCGGCTTCAAGAGGAAGCTCAAAAATCGCTCGGTGAACAAGCGGGTGAGGAGGTTGGTAATTTTCAGGCGAAGGGTGTTCAATCCAG